>NZ_JBGCCM010000035.1:0-122696 GCF_041262085.1 Catenulispora sp. GAS73 | reverse complement strand
CGTACGGCGCTTCCGGCTTGGAGGCCTCGCGATGAGCGCCCTGACCACCACCCCGGCGGCCACCACGCCAGCTGGCTCGACCACCCGCGCCGACCGCCCCCACGACACCGCCACGCAGCCGTACGGCGCTTCCGGCTTGGAGGCCTCGCGATGAGCGCCCTGACCACCACCCCGGCGGCCACCACGCCAGCTGGCTCGACCACCCGCGCCGACCACCCCCACGACACCGCCACGCAGCCGTGCGCCGCTTCCGGCTTGGAGGCCTCGCGATGAGCGCCCTGACCACCACCCCCATCACCCGCTTCGACTACCGCCTGCGGATCGCCGCCGAGCTGCTGCGCGCCGCGCCACGCGCCGAGCACCTGCTCATCGGCGGCATGGCCCTGGCCTCGGCCGCCGCCGCGTGGCCGTTCGCCGGGGCCCTGTATCCGGCGGTCGCGATCCCGGCGCTGCTCGCCCTGGCCGCCCTGATCCGCCACCATCTCGACGGCCTCGGCGCGCGCCGCGATGCTCTCACCGCCGCCGGCGCCGATCCGGCCGACACCCTGGTGATCCAGGTCGCCGGTCCGCTCGGGGCGGCGTGCGCGGGCACCGTGCTCGGGCTCGGGGCGTCGATCGCCGCCGGTCGGCCCCCGGCGCACGCGCTCCTCCCCCTCGTCGTCGGCGTCGTCGCCGCGCTTCTCATCCGGCGTGCGTGGATCGGAGCGCCGGCGCTCGCCACCGGTTCGGTGGTCGCGCTGGTCACGGCCGCGCTGGTGCGGGTGTCCGCGTCCGCGTCCGCCGCCGCGCCACTGGCCGAAGCGCGCTCCCGAGGCGGCGCCATCGTTCACCTCCCGCACGCAGACGCCTCCGCCTGGAGCGCCGCGTGGCCGACCGCGCTGGCCGCGGTCCTCGCGCTGACCGCGACGCAACTCGTCATCGCCCGACGGCAGCAGATCCGCGGCGTGGCGCGCGCCCTGACCGCCGCGGCCATGCGCCGCATGATCGCGAGGAGCGGCGCATGATCCAAGCCGTCGGGCTCACCAAGCGCTACGGCGACAAGGTCGCCGTGGACCACGCCGACTTCACCGTCGAGGCCGGGACCGTCACCGGCTTCCTCGGCCCGAACGGCGCCGGCAAGTCCACCACGATGCGCATGGTGCTGGGCCTGGACCGGCCGACCGAGGGCACCGTCACGGTCGACGGCAAGCCGTACCGGAGCCTGCCGGTGCCGCTGCGCGAGGTCGGCGCGCTGCTGGACGCCAAGTCCGTGCACGGCGGCCGCACCGCCTACAACCACCTGGCGTGCCTGGCCAAGTCCAACGGCATCCCGCTGCGCCGCGTCGACGAGGTCATCGGCCTGGTCGGGCTGGAGCAGGTGGCGAAGAAGCGCTCGAACAACTTCTCCCTGGGCATGGGACAGCGCCTGGGCATCGCCGCGGCGCTGCTCGGCGACCCCGGCACGCTGCTGTTCGACGAGCCGGTCAACGGCCTGGACCCCGAGGGCATCCTGTGGGTCCGCAACCTGATGAAGTCGCTGGCCGCGCAGGGGCGCACGGTCTTCGTCTCCAGCCACCTGATGAGCGAGATGGCGCTGACCGCGGACCGCGTGATCGTCATCGGCCGCGGCGAGATCAAGGCCGACACCACGATGCGCGAGTTCATCGCGCAGAACGCGACCACGCACGTCCGCGTCCGCTCCCCGCACATCGGCAAGCTGCAGGAGCTGATGGCCGGGCAGGGCTGGCGCACCGAGGCCCTGCCGGACGACGACGGGGCGGTCGAGGTCTTCGACGTGACCTCGGAGGCCGTCGGCGACCTGGCCGGCCAGAACGGCTTGTGGCTGCACGAGCTGGCGGTGGTCCAGCCGTCCCTGGAGGAGGCGTTCATGAGCATGACCGCGGACAGCGTCGAGTACCACGCCGGGGTGCCCGGCATGGAGCCCGGCCAGGTTCTGGGCCAGCCGGGCATGGGCCAGCCGGGGATGGGCCGACCGAGCCCAGCCCCGGACCAGGTCCGGCCGCCGGCCGCCGACAGCGGGGAGGCCCGGCGATGACCGCCGCTCCCGCCACCGCGACCGGACCGGGACCCGGGTCCGCCGTCGACGGCCACGCCGGCTTCGGCAACGTGGTCTCCAGCGAGTGGATGAAGATCCGCACGGTCCGCTCCACCTTCTGGACCCTGGTCACCCTGTTCGCCGGCTCGGCCGTCATCACGCTGCTGATCTGCCTGGCCGCCGCGAACTCGTACGCCAAGGACCTGGCCGCCGGCAAGCCGGACTCGGCCGACATCGTCCTGGTCGGGCTGGCCTTCGTCGGCCAGATCGCGGCCTACGTCCTGGGCGTGATGACGATCAGCGCCGAGTACTCCACCGGCGGGATCCGCACCACGCTCACCGCGATGCCGCGGCGCACGGAGATCCTGGTGGCCAAGGCGATCCTGCTGGCCGCGTTGGTGTTCGTCATCGGTCTGGCCACCGCGTTCCTGTGCTTCTACCTGGGCAACATTCCGCTGAAGGCTAAGCACGTCGGCGTGGACATGTCCTATCCCGGCGCCACTCGCGCCATCTTCGGCAGCGCGCTGTATCTGGCCGGACTGTCGGTGTTCGGGCTGGCGATGGGCTTCCTGCTGCGGCACACCGCCGGCGCCATCACCATCGGCCTGGCCCTGATCTTCATCATCGGCAACCTGGTCCAGCTCATCCCCGGCTCGGTCGGCCGCTGGCTGTTCAAGGTGATGCCGGGCAACGCCGGCGGGCAGGTGACCTCCTTCGGCGAGACGAACCGCCATCCGGACAAGGCTTTCGCGCCGTGGACCGGGTTCACGGTGTTCGCGATCGAGGTCGTGGTGCTGCTGGTCGTCGGGGCGTTGATGTTCGAGCGGCGGGACGCGTAGGCGCGCGGAGGCAGCTGGGCGCCTACGCGCCTACTTCCAGGCCGTAGACGGCGGCCTGGCAGCGGTGGACCGTCGGCGTGTCGATCTGGTCCAGCACCGCCACGGCCAGGTCGGCGTAGGACAGGTGCACCGTCGCCTTGGGGTCGAAGACGTCGTCCCCGAGGCGGTAGCGGCCGGTCGACCGGGTGTGGGACGCCAGGCCCGGCGGCGGGCTCAGGACCAGCCAGTCGACCCTGTCGGGCTGGTCGCCCCAGGCGTTCAGCCCGCGCACTCGGGCCACGGCGAACGGCCGCAGGAATTCGGGGAAGGCCACGACGTCCTGGTACACCCGCGAAACGTCGCTGGTCTTCAGCATCGCGAACAGGCCGATCTCGACCACTCGGCAGCCCCGGTCCGCGACCGCGCGGCTGAGGTTCTCGACGAGGTGTACGTAGTAGTCGTCGTCGAAGTCGTCGAACGACTCCGGCGGGGCCGTGAAGGGGGTGACGGCGTTCACCACGGCCGCGACCTCGCCGGACACTCCGGAAATCACAGACTCGACGCTGCTCGCGTCGGTGAGATCGCCGGCCACGACCGTGACGTCGTCGCCGAGGTCGGCCAGCCCCGGATACCGGGCCGGATCCCGGACGACGCCGACCACGCGGTGCCCGCGACGCAGCGCCTGCGCGACGATCGCCCGACCGGCACGGCCACCGGCCCCGAAAACGATGATCGAGCTGTTCTTCCGATCCATGGCCATGAGGCGGACGCTATCCCGCGCCGCCGATCACTTCAACGAAGCGCCGGTGGCGTCTGAACCAACTCACGGGCGCCGACCCGGGGTGCGAGCAGAGCCGTCCCGCCGGCCGCCGCCGCCATGATCGCGAAGATGAGGATGTACATGCCCTGATTCCCGGGCCCGGCGTGGTGCAGCGCGTGGAAGACCGCGCCGGTGCCGCCGGTCAGCGCGATGGCGGCCAGGCTGTCGCAGATCTGCATGGCCGAGGAGTTCGTGCCCTGACTCTCCTTGGGCGAGTACCGGAGCAGCAGCAGATTCAGGGTCTGGTAGACCAGGCTCATCCCGAAGCCGCCGAGCACCATGCCGATCGCGACGATCACCGCCGGCGCCGGGAGCACCGCGGCCGAACCGGTCACGACGATCGACGCGATCGTCACCAGCGGCCCGAGCCGCACCATCGTCTCGCGCGAGAACGGCAGCTTGCCGCGGCTGGCCAGCTGCGCGGCGCCGGCCCAACTGACCGCCTCGCCGACCAGGGTCAGGCCGGCGATCGTCGGCGACAGGCCGCGGTCGGTCTCCAGCATCGTGGTGATGTAGTTCTCGGCCCCGAAGAAGGCGGCGCCGAGCACGCCGTGCATGACGATGACCGACGGAAGGCCGCGCGCGACGCGCAGCGTCCCGCGCGGCAGCAGCTGGGGGACGCTCGGGACCAGCAGCGCGATCCCGCCGAGCGCCAGCACGATGCCGACCGGCGTGAAGTCCTGACCCGCATACTGCAACGCACCGGCTCCGACAGCCGCGACGATCGCGAGCCGGACGCGTCGGCGAGGTGCACCACTCGCGGCGTTTTCCTCTGACGCCGCAACGGATCCGCTCATCCTCCGGAGCGGCGCGGCGGTCAGCGCCACCGGCAAAGGCACCAGCAGCGCCACGCCGAGGAAGACCCAACGCCAGGACACGTCCTCGGTCAGGATCCCGGCCACCAGCGGGCCGACGATCGACGGCAGCACCCACAACGCGGCCATCATCGCCAAAGCCGACGCGCGCAGGCTTTCCGGATAGCCGCGGCCGAGGATGACGTACAGCGACACCATCACCAATCCCGCGCCGAAGCCTTGCAGCGCACGCCCGGCGACCAGCTGCGCCATCGTGTCCGCGGACCCGGCGACGAGCAGCCCGACGCCGAAAATCGTTGTGCCGCCGAGGAAGGGCACCGCCGGCCCGGCGCGGTCCGCGCGGACGCCGCTGACCACCATGCCGACCAGGCTGGCTGTGGTGAAGGCGGTGAAGCAGAGCGAAAGGTAGGCCGTGCCGCGGACCGCGCCGACGGCCACCGGCAGCGCCGTGAAGACGGCCAGGCCTTCGAAGGCGGTCAGCAGGACCGAGGACGCCAGGCCGAGGGTGATGGCGAGATAGCGTGGGGAGAACAGGGAATCCGGCTTCGCCGCTGAGAACCCGCTCCCGGCGGCCGCGGCTGTGGCGGACATCGTTTCAGGGTAGGGAAAATCAACCCTCTACGTCGGGTCCGTGCTCCGCGGGTGCCACGACCTCGATCTCGAATCCGGCGGGATCGGTGAGGTAGGCGGCGTAGTGCTCCGGTCCGCCGGCATGCGGATACTTCTCGGCGAACAGCGGCTGCCAGCCGTTTGCTTCTGCTGCGGCGTGGATGCGGTCGACGGTCGTCCGGTCCGGCGCGTGTACCGCCAGATGGTTCAGGCCCGGGCGCATCCGGTCGTACGGAAGTCCCGGCCGTACCGCCGAGGACTGCTCGACCACGAGATACGACTCGCCGATGCGCCAGCTGCGTCCGGCGGGCCAGTTCTGGTAGAGCTCCCAGCCGAGTTCGCCGAGGATCCAGTTCCAGGAGGGCTCGACCAGTGCCAGGTCCGCCACCCAGATCTCGACGTGATGGAATCCGGACGGCGGCATCTTGGCTCCCCTACTCCCCGTGCTCCCCTACTTCTCCTTCACCGCGGCGGCGAGCTGACCGCACGCCCCGTCGATGTCGCGGCCCCGGGTGTCGCGCACCGTGACCGGCACGCCCCACTCCTCCAGCCGGCGCACGAAATCGGCCTCGTCCTCCGGCCGGGAGGCGGTCCACTTCGAGCCCGGCGTCGGGTTCAGCGGGATCAGGTTCACGTGGACCAGCTTGTTGCGGAGCATGCGGCCCAGGCGGTCGGCGCGCCAGGCCTGGTCGTTGATGTCCTTGATGAGCGCGTACTCGATGGAGACGCGGCGCTTGGTGACCGAGGCGTAGCGCCAGGCGGCGTCGAGGACCTCGGAGATCTTCCAGCGGGTGTTCACCGGGACGAGGGTGTCGCGCAGCTCGTCGTCCGGGGCGTGCAGGGAGACGGCCAGGGTCACCGGGATGCGCTCGGCGGTCAGCTTCTCGATCGCCGGGACCAGGCCGACCGTGGAGACGGTGATGTGCCGCGCGGACAGCCCGAGGCCGTCCGGCACCGGCTCGGTCAGCCGCCGCACGGCGCCGATCACGGCCTTGTAGTTGGCCAGCGGCTCGCCCATGCCCATGAACACGACGTTGGAGACCCGCCCCGGCCCGCCGGGCACCTCGCCGCGCGCCATCGTCCGGGCGCCGGCCACCACCTGCTCGACGATCTCGCCGGTGGACATGTTCCGGGTCAGACCGGCCTGGCCGGTGGCGCAGAACGGGCAGTTCATACCGCAGCCGGCCTGCGAGGACACGCACATCGTGGTGCGGTCGCGGTAGCGCATCAGCACCGACTCGACGGTCGCGCCGTCGAAGAGGCGCCACAGCGTCTTGCGCGTGGTGCCGTTGTCGGCGGTCTGCTCCTGGATCGGTGTGAGCAGCTTCGGAGTGAGGATCCCGGCCAGCTCCTCGCGCTTGGCGGCCGGCACGTCGGTCCACTCGGCCGGATCATCGGCGAGATGCCCGAAGTAGTGCTTGGAGACCTGGGCGGCACGGAACCCCTGATGCCCCAGCTCGGTCAGCGCCTGCTTGCGCTCGGCCGAGGTGAGGTCGGCCAGGTGGCGCGGCGGCTTGGCCCGCCGCGGGGAGCTGAAGGTCAGCTCGCCGGGGCGCGGCGGCTTCGGCGCGATCTCGACGTCGACGGCGGGCGTTTCGGGGGCTTCAGCAGACATAGTGTTACTAGTTTCCCACGGCCGAGTGACCGCTCTGCGCCTCGAACGCCCCGATGGTGTTCCGCAGCCACTCGATTTCCGTGCGACTGGTCACACGTGCGATCTGCAGGACGCCGCGCCGCAGGAGGACTGTCAGAGCCGGCGGGTATATTCCCTCGCCTCCGGCATATCCGCGACCAGGGGGAACACCATGACACTGCACACCGCCGAGGTCCGCACCGACGGCTCGGCCATCCACTGGACCGAACTGCCCGGCACCGAACTCCCCGGCACCGAGCCGGCCCGCGTGTACCTCCACGGCCTCGGAGGCAGCTCGACGCACTGCTTCGCCGAGGTCGCCACGAGCGACGGCCTGCGCGGCCGGCGCTCCCTGCTCCTGGACCTGCTCGGCTTCGGCATTAGCGACCGGCCCGCCGACGCCGACTACACCGTCGAAGACCACGCGGACTGGGTCGCGACCGCGCTGAGGACCGCCGGCGTGTCCGGCGCGCAGGTCCTCGCACACAGCATGGGCGGCTCCATAGCGACAGTGCTCGCACTCAGACACCCAGATCTGGTGGCGAGCCTGGTCCTCATCGACTCGAACCTCGACCCGGCGCCGGAGATCCCCCGCCCTGGCTCCTCGCAGATCGCGCGTTATGGCGAGACCGTGTTCCTGCGGGGAGGCGGCTATGAGGAGACCCTGGCGAGCGTGAACCCGGGGTGGCGCGCGACGATGCGTATGGCCGGTCCGGTGGCCCTCTATCGGAGCGCGGCCAGTCTGGCGCAGTTCGAGGGGCGCGCGATTCTGAAGACGCTCGATATCCCGCGCACGTACCTCTACCCGTCCGCCGACGGCCCTCTGGAGGGGGCTGACGCACTGCGCGACGCAGGGGTGCGGGTCGTGGCGCTACCGGATTGCGGGCACAACATCACTCTGGACAATCCGACCGGCTTCGTCGAAGCGGTTCTCGCGTCCGAGGCGGCTACTGCGAACTCTTGGGTGGACGCCGCTTAACTGAATCCAGCTCTAATAGCGAAGAGCCCTGTGAGATTTCCCTATAGGGATTTCTCGCAGGGCTTCTCTATAGGGGTCTACTTCCACCCGAGGAACAAGCTCAGCAGCAGCCACGCCACCGGCGCGGTCGCCAGCATCGAGTCCAGCCGGTCCATGATCCCGCCGTGGCCGGGCAGCAGGTTCCCCATGTCCTTGATCCCGAGGTCCCGCTTGATCACCGACTCGACCAGGTCGCCGAGCGTCGCCGAGGCCACCCCCGCGACGCCGAGCAGCACGCCCTGCCAGATCTTGCCGTCCAGCATCTGCGAGATGCCCACGGCGCCCACGGCGGCGGTCACGATCAGCGAGCCGACCAGGCCCTCCCAGGTCTTCCCGGGGGAGATCTTCGGGGCCAGTTTGTGCTTGCCGAAGAACACGCCGGTGGCGTACCCGCCGGTGTCGTTGGCGATGGGCAGCGTCAGGAACAGGATCACGCGCTTGTAGCCGTTGTCCTGGGCCAGCATCAGCACCGCGAACGAGGCCAGCATCGGGACGTAGACCAGGGTGAACAGGCCGGCCGTGGCGTCGCGCAGGAAGCCGTCCGCGCCCTCGGCCATCCGCCAGACCAGCACGGCCAGCGAGGTCATCGCCAGTACCGCGACCATCGCGGTCGGGCCGCCGAACCAGGACGCGGCGATCATGCCGAGCCCGCCGGCGGCGATCGGCGGCCAGGGGACCTGGACGTCGTGGGTGGCCATCGCCCGCGCCAGTTCGCGGACTCCTATGACCACCGCGATCGCGACTACTACGGCGAAGGCACCACGAAGGAACAGCGTGCCCAGCAGGACCGCGGCCAGGCCCACGCCGACGCCGATGGCGGCCGGCAGGTTGCGCCCGGCACGGCCGGCGGACTTGCCGGGGGCGTTGCCCGCGCTTCCGGGGTTGCCGCCGCCCGCGCCGCGCGCACCGGCGCCGGAGCGTCCGCCACCGCCACCGCCGCCGCTGCCTCCGCCGCCCGCTCCGTCGTCGGGACCGCCCGGACCACCTCGACCGCCGGGGCCGCCGGGACCCGAGCCGTTGGGGCCACCCGGACCGCCGTAACCGCCCGGACCCGGGCCCGGACCGCCACGGCCCCGCGAACCCGCGCCAGGGCGCCCGGCACCGCCGCCTCCCGGCCCCTCGCCGGGGGCCTGCGCCTCACCGCGCCTGGTCTGCGTGGATGCCATGCGCCCGCACCATCCCCTACTCGCCCCTCGTGAACTCCGCCGTCCCTCTCCCGTGAACTCGGTGAGAAAAACGCGACGGACCGGCAGCGATCATAGCCGCCGGTCCGCGGTGGACGTCGGATAGCCCGCCCGGCAGGCCGAGCCCCGCAGGGCTCAGACCTCCAGCAGCTCGGCTTCCTTGTGCTTGAGCAACTCGTCGATCTTCGCGGTGTGCTTCTGCGTCAGGTCGTCCAGCTGCTTCTCGGCGCGGCGCACGTCGTCCTCGCCGGCGTCGCCGTCCTTGGCCAGCTTGTCCAGGGTCTCCTTGGCGTGCCGGCGGATGTTGCGGAGCGAGATCTTGGCGTCCTCGCCCTTGCCCTTGGCGACCTTGATGTACTCCTTGCGGCGCTCCTCGGTCAGCTGCGGGAACACCACCCGGATCACCACGCCGTCCGAGGACGGGTTGACACCCAGGTCGCTGTCGCGGATCGAACGCTCGATCGCGCCGAGCGCCGTCTTGTCGTACGGCGAGATGACCACCATGCGCGCGTCCTGGACCTGGAAGGAGGCCATCTGGCTCAGCGGCGTGGGGGTGCCGTAGTAGTCGGCGGTCAGCTTGTTGAACATCGCCGGGTTGGCGCGGCCGGTGCGGACCCCCGACAGATCCTCCTTGGCGACCTCGACGGCCTTGTCCATCTTCTCCTCGGCTTCGAGGAGGGTCTCATCGATCACTTGGGGGCTCCCTAGAAGTCTTCGCGCTCTGCTGTGTCCACTACAAAGCTCAAGCGCAGCTTAGTGCGTTCGCGGTCGGCCGTACCGAAACAGTGCGGGCTCGCCTTGATGCGCCGGTCAGTACGCCGGTTGATGCGCCGGTCAGTGCGCCGGGCCGATGACGGTACCGAGCTTCTCGCCGCGGATGGCGCGCGCGATGTTGCCCGGCTGCAGGCCGAACACCACGATCGGCATGCCGTTGTCACGGCACAGGGACACCGAGGTGGCGTCCGCGATCTTCAGGTTGCGCGCCAGGAACTCGTCATAGGACAGCGTGTCGTACTTGACCGCGTCCGGGTTCTTGTTCGGGTCGGAGTCGTACACGCCGTCAGTGCCCTGCTTGGCCATCAGGATGGACTCGGCGTGGATCTCCAGCGCGCGCTGCGCGGCGGTGGTGTCGGTGGAGAAGTACGGCATGCCGGCCCCGGCGCCGAAGATGACCACGCGGCCCTTCTCCAGATGCCGGATCGCGCGGCGCGGGATGTACGGCTCGGCGACCTGGCTCATGGTGATCGCGCTCTGCACCCGGGTGGGGATGCCGAGCTTCTCCAGGAAGTCCTGCAGAGCCAGACAGTTCATCACTGTGCCCAGCATGCCCATGTAGTCCGCGCGAGAGCGCTCCATGCCGTGCTGCGACAGTTCGGCGCCGCGGAAGAAGTTGCCGCCGCCGACGACGACCGCGACCTCCACACCGCCCTCGGAGACGACGTCCGCGATCTCCTTGGCGATGCTCTTGACGACCTCGGGGTCCACCCCGATCTGCCCGCCGCCGAACACCTCGCCGGAGAGCTTGAGCAGAACCCTGCGGTTCTTTTCAGCACGCGAAGGAACCGCCGCCGTGTCGGTTTCCTTATTGGTTTCCTTCACAGCAGCGGCTCCTTCGACGTAGCTATTCGGTGCTCTTTAGTTTTTCAGATCCGGTCAGCTACCGACGCGGAACCGCGCGAAACGCTTAAGCGTGACGCCGTTCTCGTCGAGAATCTTCTTCACGGTCTTCTTCGGGTCCTTGGCGAACGCCTGCTCCAGGACGACGTTCTCCTTGAAGAAGCCGTTCACCCGGCCCTCGATGATCTTCGGCAGCGCGGCCTCCGGCTTGCCCTCCTCGCGGGAGGTCTCCTCGGCCAGGCGCTTCTCGGTCTCCACGACGTCGGCCGGGACCTCGTCGCGGGTCAGGTAGGTCGGCGAGAACGCGGCGATGTGCTGCGCGATGTCCTTGGCGACCTCGGCGTTCTCCTTGTCCAGCTCGACCAGGACGCCGATCTGGGCCGGGATGTCCGGGGAAGTCTTGTGCAGGTAGGAGGCGACGTAGCCGTCGTGGAACTGCGCGAAGCGGCGCAGCTCGATCTTCTCACCCAGCGTGGCGTTGGCCGAGTCCAGGAAGACCTGCACAGTCTGGCCGGGCTCGATCTCCGAGGCCAGCAGCGCCTCGACGTCGGCCGGCTTGGCGTTCACGACGTGCGCGAGCACGGTGGCCGCCACGGTCTGGAACGCCTCGCCCTTGGCGACGAAGTCGGTCTCGCAGTTCAGCTCGATCAGGGTGCCGGACACGCCGTCGACGGCGCTGGCGACCAGGCCGTTGGAGGCCGAGCGGCCCTCGCGCTTGGTGACGCCCTTCAGGCCCTTGACCCGCAGGAACTCGACAGCCTTGTCGAGGTCGCCGTCGGTCTCCTCCAGCGCCTTCTTGCAGTCCATCATGCCGGCGGCGGTGAGCTCGCGGAGCTTCTTGACGTCGGCGGCGGTGTAGTTCGCCATGGTTACTCGTCCTTAAGAGTGGATCGTCGTGGATCGGCTTCCGGCGCGCCGGACGGGGTCACCGCCCGGCGCACCGCGGAAATCAACCAGTCGGACCGGCTCAGGCCTGCTCGTCCTCGGCCGGAGCGGCCGGGACCTCGGCGGGGGCCTCCGCAGCCGGCGCCTCCTCGGCCGGGGCCTCGGCGACGGCCGGAGCCGGGGCAGCCGGGGCGGCCGGGGTAGCCGGAACCTCGGCGACCGGAGCCTCGGCGGCAGCCGGGGCGTCGGCGGCGACCGGGGGGACGGTGGCGGCCTCGGCGGCCTTGGCGTCGTCCACGGCCAGCAGGTCGCGCTCCCAGTCGGCCAGCGGCTCGTCGACGGCGACGGTGCCGGCCTGCTCGCCCTCGGCGGCCTTGCTGCCGGCGCGGGCCATCAGGCCCTCGGCGACGGCGTCGGCGACGACGCGGGTCAGCAGCGCGACGGAGCGGATCGCGTCGTCGTTGCCCGGGATCTTGTAGTCGACCTCGTCCGGGTCGCAGTTGGTGTCCAGGATCGCCACGACCGGGATGCGCAGCTTGCGCGCCTCGCCGACGGCGATGTGCTCCTTCTTGGTGTCGACGATCCACACCGCGGACGGGACGCGGGACATGTCCCGGATGCCGCCCAGAGTGCGCTCCAGCTTCTCCTTCTCGCGGCGCTGGACCAGCAGCTCCTTCTTGGTCATGCCGGAGCCCGCGACGTCGTCGAAGTCGATCTCCTCCAGCTCGCGAAGGCGCTGGATCCGCTTGTAGACGGTGCTGAAGTTGGTCAGCATGCCGCCCAGCCAGCGGTGGTTCACGTACGGCATGCCCACGCGCGTCGCCTGCTCGGCGATGGCTTCCTGGGCCTGCTTCTTGGTGCCGATGAACATCACCGTGCCGCCGTGCGCGACGGTCTGCTTGACGAACTCGTAGGCGCGGTCGATGTACGACAGCGACTGCTGCAGGTCGATGATGTAGATGCTGTTGCGCTCGGTGAGGATGAAACGCTTCATCTTCGGGTTCCAGCGCCGGGTCTGGTGCCCGAAGTGCACGCCGCTCTCCAGGAGCTGGCGCATCGTGACGACGGCCATGCCGTGTCCTCCTTGGTCGGATCTCGGTTGTCCCTGGTGACCGGCAATCACGGCGACGAGGCGGTTGAGCCTTGTCGCCGAGCAGACCCGCGGCGCTGTACCGCTCACCGGGCTTGCGCTGGGAGGGCGGACCGAGGCGCCTCGGGGCCGTCTGGCCTTGCGGTTGGACGGCTGCCGGACACGCGAAGTCAGCCAGAGGGGACTCCGGCTGCTGAGAGCAGTCTACCGGGCCGCGGGGAGGAGTTTTCCCACGCGAGCCGGAGCCGAGTGGACACGGTGCGTTTCGGGGTGGGGGTGGGGCGATGGTCGGGGTGGTGTTTGGGGGTGGTGGGGTGGGTGGGGGTTTTGGGGTCGGGGTCGGGGGTCGTGTGTCCGGTGCGTGTGTCCGGTCCACGTGTCCGGTGCGTACGTCTACGCGGGCTCGGCGATGGTGAGCACCTGGCTGTAGACGGTCAGCGGGTCCGCGCTGGAGATGCTGATGGCGTAGTCGCCGCCGGGCGGCACGTCGGGTACCTCGATGGTGACCTTCTTCTTAGCCGGGTCCACGCCACGGGCCAATGTGAAGAACGTCAGCCGCCCGAAGTTCGGCCCTGACCGGTCGCCGGTCTGCCGCACCAGCGTGACGTCCAGGGGACGCTGCACGTCGCCCCGCAGGTCCCAGGTCACGTCGATCTCCTCGGCCGGCGACCACACGGTGTCGTCCCCGGGGTAGGTGATCTCCAGGTGGTCGGCGTTCGGGACGGCGGGCGAGGTGGAGTGCATGAGCACCGCGTCGACCTCGGCGTCCGGCTTCCCGAGTTTCTTGCCCAGGCTCATCGGTTCGGCCTCACTCTCGCTGACACGGTCGCTGACCGGACCGGGTTCTTCCGCGGCCCGCGTCCGACGCTAGGCGCGGTGGCCGAGGAGCGCTCTCCCGGATTGCGCCTTGTGAGGCTGCGTCTACCTCACGCCCCACACCGGCAACAACCGCACCGGGCCGCGTTCCAGGAGCCCGACCGGATTCAGGTAGCGCTCGGCGTGCCCGAAGCCGCGCACGAGGCCCCAGTGCAGGCAGGTCCGGGGCGCGCAGTGGTCGGCGGCCGAATCCACGAGGTGCCCGATGAGCTGACCGGTCCGGACCCTGTCCCCGACCTTCACGACGGGATCGACGGGCTCGTAAGTGGTACGCAGCGTGTCGCGGCCGGGGGCGGTGTGATCGATGGCGACGACAGGACGACCGAAGAGCATGCCGGCGTAACTGACGGTGCCCTGGCCCGCCGCCAGAACCTCCTGCCCGGGACCGCCGAGGAGATCGACCCCGCGATGACCGGTCTGCCAACGCTTCGCCGGAGGCTGGAAGGCATGGACGACGACGGGACGCCGCGCACCGCGAGGCGGCGTGAGCGGCCAGGTCCAGGTGCGAGCGGGATCGTGCGCGGGCGCCGGCGGGGGTTGAGCGGACCGCGCCTGGTTCGCGCCCTTGGCGTGGGAGGCACTGGAAGCGGCGGCGAGAAGCCGCGGGCCGGAGTACGCCAAGGCCGGCAGCGCAACGGAGAGCGCGGTGGCGATGGCGACGAGCGCCAGGGTTCTGCGGAGGCGCATGCGGCCAGGATGGTGTGGGGGGTGCGGGATGTCACGGATTCGTGGTTCTTTTGGGTTATTTGTCGGATTGTCAGGGGGCTGGGATGTGCGCCCCTGCTTGCTCTCAGCCCGAGTGCTCGGCGGCTGGCTTGTGAGGCTGCCCGCCTGCCCGATCGCCGGCCTGCTCGGATCTGCTTGCGTGCCCTGACTTGCCGGCTCGCCTGTACAGCTAGCTCATCTGTCGGCCGACGCGTCCGGCTGTCCCGCGCGCTTGCAGCGGCTTGCAGCGGCTCGGCGGCTTGGCAGCTCAGCGGCTCGGCGGCTCGGCGGCTCGACGGCTCGACGGCTCGACGGCTCGGCGGCTCGACGGCTCGGCGGCTTGACGGCTCGGCAGCTTCGCAGCTCGGCGGCTTGGCAGCTGGGCGGCTCGGCAGCTCGGCAGCTCGGCAGCTCGGCGGCTCGGCGGCTCGGCAGCTTCGCAGCTCGGCGGCTCGGCGGCTCGGCAGCTCGGCAGCTCGGCGGCTCGGCGGCTCGGCGGCTCGGCAGCTTCGCAGCTCGGCAGCTCGGCGGCTCGGCGGCTCGGCGGCTCGGCAGCTTCGCAGCTCGGCGGCTTGGCAACTTGGCAGCTCAGCTTCCCTGCCGCCCACACCTACCTGGCGACTAAGCTGCTTGGCCGCCTGCCCGCATGCTGGTCCGCGCCGCGATGTCAGCTCGCGGAGGCCGCGCGCCGCCGCGTACTCCCCCCGGGCTGCGGCCGCGTCTGGCCGGCCTGGGCGTTGAGCGCCTGTGTGTGGCGGCGGGCCGAGCCCAGGCCGCCGAACAGCACCATCGAGACGGCGGTCTCGGTGACCTCCGCGGGATCCGCCCCGAGGCTGATGCGCTTGGCGGCGGCGTCGACCGTGCCCTGCACCAGCGCCGCGGCCAGGCGTGGCTCCGGGTGGCCGAGGGCGCGCAGTACGCCGATGCCGAGGTCGAGCATCCAGCCGTGTGCCGCGCGGATGCGGTCGCGGGCGTCGCCGTCGAGCTCCTGGCCGGACAGCGCCAGCAGCGCGCGGTGCCCCGGTTCGGAGACCAGGCCCAGCTGGCGGCGGACGTAGGCGGCGAGCTGCCGCTCGGCCGTGGTCTCGGCCGCCATCGCCGCGCGCACCTCGCCGATCCAGGCCGGGAACTCGTGCGCGACCAGGGCCTCGATGACGTCGGCGCGCGACTTGAAGTACTCGTACACGCTGGAGCGCGCGAGCCCGGTCGCCTTGGCCAGCGCCGGAAACGTCAACGCGGCGACCCCGCCCTCGGCCACCAGGTCGCGCGCCGCCTCCAGCAGCGCGCGGCGCTGCATCTCCCGGTGCTCGACGACGGTGGCGGCACGGATCCTGGGCATGCGCACTAAGGTGCCGCGTCCACACACCTGTACACAACCCGGCGTTGAGAACGGTCCGATGAAGGTCCTACTCCTTCGCGGACAACTTGCCGCGCAACGTCAGCACCGCCTTGGTGTGGATCTGGCACACCCGGCTCTCGCTGACCCCCAGCACCTCGCCGATCTGCGCGAGCGTCATGCCCTCGAAGTAGTAGAGCGTGACGACCGTCTTGTCCCGCTCCGGCAGCGAGTTCACCGCCCGCGCCAGCAGAGCCCGCGTCTCCTGCACCTCGAAGAGCGCCACGGGGTCGGGCGCGTCGCCGTCCTCCAGCGTCTCCATGAGCGGAATCCGGTCCCCGGACTGCGTCGGCAGCGCGAGCAGCTCGTCGAGCGCCGCGACGTTCACCAACGACAGCTTGCTGAAGATCTGCCGCAACTCCCCGAGCCCGATCCCCAACTCCCGCGCGATCTCCGCCTCACTCGGCGTCCGCCCGAACTCCTGCTCCAACCGCACGGAAGCCTGCTCGATCTCCCGCGCCTTCTGCCGCAACGACCGCGGAATCCAGTCGAGCGCACGCAGCTCGTCGATGATGGCGCCCCGGATCCGCGCGATGGCGTACGTCTCGAACTTGACGTGCCGATGCGGCTCGAAGCGCTCGATCGCATCGATGAGCCCGAAGATGCCGGAGGAGACGAAGTCGGCGGAGTCCAGCGCCCCGGGCAGGCCCACGCGGACGCGCCCGGCGACGTACTTCACCAGCGGGGAGTAGTGCAGGATGAGGCGCTCGCGGAGGCCGAGGTCGCCGGTGCGCTTGAAGTCGTCCCAGAGAGTGTCCAGGGCGGTGTCGGGGGTGGGTTTTTCGGTGGGCTTGTCGGTGGGTTTTTCGGTGGGCTTGTCGGTGGGCTTGTCGGTGGGGCTTTCGGCGGCGTCGGCGGCGGGCTCTGCGGCAGGCCTTTCCGGGGCGGTGGCGGCGGGCTCTGCGGCGGCGTCGCCGGTGGGGCGCGCCGATGGGTTGTCGCGCGGCCCGGCGGTCGGGTTCGCGGCGGGGCTGTCGGAGGCCGAGGGGCTGGTCGTGCTTGCGGACACGCCTGACCCGGCGTTCGGCGATCGGTCGGCGCCCCCGGTTGCCGCGAAAGCGGGCGAGGTTTTGGCGCCGTCGCCGGCTCGGCCGCTCGCCCCGACGAGGCGCCCGTGGTCGTCACCGTCCGCACTGCGGATGCCGTCGACGCGGTTGCTGTGGTCCGTGCGCTCGTTCAGGGCCCGGGTTCCAGCGCTCGGAGCCGGGAGCGCGACGGGCTTGGCCGCGTCGTCGGCGGCGGCTGCGGCTGCGGCGTGCGGCGTGTGGGGGCGGTTGGCGGCGGGGGCGGTGTCGCGTGACGGCGTGCGCTCGCCCGGGGTGTGGCCGGCCCGGGGACGCGGGGCAGCCGCGACCTGCGACGCCGCGTCGGCGACGCCGGGGGCCGCTGCGGGCTGCGCCTGGTCGAGGACGCTGTCCTCACGCCCGCGGGTGGGACTGGGCATACCGTGCCTTGATCCGCTCTGCCGTCACATGGGTGTAGATCTGGGTTGTTGCGAGCGTAGCGTGACCGAGGAGCTCTTGAACGTCACGAAGATCCGCGCCCCCCTCGATCAGGTGAGTCGCGGCGGTGTGGCGGAAACCGTGGGGGCCGGTGTCCGGGGTGTTGGGGGTCGCGCGCAGGCGGGCGTGGACGAGGCGGCGGACGACGGCGGGGTCGATGCGGGAGCCGCGGGCGCCGAGGAAGACCGCTTCGGTGGCGGGGTCTTTGACAGTTTTCTGGTTTCCCCCTCCCCCACCCACCCACCCAGCTGCTGCAGCGCCCGCAGCGGCACGCTTGGCACCGCTCGCACGAGCGGCGGCCAGCACGCTGCCACGCGCGGAGTCCGCCAGCCACGCGCGCAGCGCACGCTCGGCCGGCACGCCGAAGGGCACCGTGCGGTCGCGTCCGCCCTTGCCGGACAGGCGGGCGGTGCGGCGCGCGAAGTCCACGTCGTCCACGTTCAGGGCGCACACCTCGGACACGCGGGCCGCGGTGGCGTACAGGAACTCCAGGATGGCCACGTCACGGAGCGCCAAGGGTTCCGTCGGGTGCGTCGCGGCGTCGTCGGCGGCCGTCGCGAGCGCGTCGGACATCTGGCGTTGCGAGAGGACCGTCGGCAACGGCGAGCGCGGTTTCGGCGTCACCAGGCGGACCAGCCCGGGCAGCGAGGCCTCGCGGCCCCACGCTCGTGCGGCTGCCGTGCGCCGAGCCAGGGTGGCTCGGGCCGCGCCGGATTGCGCCGTCTCGGCGAGCCAGGACCTTGCGACGTCCAGACCGATCTCCGTGGGCCGCCCGACGCCGGCGCGCTCGGCGAAGGCGAACAGGTCCACGAGGTCGGCGACGTAGCCACGCACCGTGTGCGGGGACAACCTGCGCGCCCGCAGATCCTCCTCGAAGCGGTCCAGGGCCGCCCGGTACGCGTCGTCCACGTCACCAGCCTACGTCGGATGACGCTCCAGGAGCAGGTCGGCAGTCCGGGCAATCGCTCCGGGATCCGGCCCGCGCCAGGTGACGGCTCCGCCGCGGCGGTTCCGGACCCGGGCGCGGCGCGGACCTGCACGGGGGCGAGGGGAAGGGGTCGGGATGCGGTCGATCGCGGCTCCTTTCTGGAGGGGAAATCGGATTCGGGTCCTGAGTCGAATCGCGACTGCGGCTGACAACGAGACGGTGAGTCGGCGGCGGCATTCGTAGGGTTCCGCTGCGGGCTCACGGGAGCAGGCGCGCGCACCACCCCCTCTCGTCGCGATCCACCCAGCCGGCCGCGGTGAGCCGGTTCAGCGCCTGGTGCACGGTGCGGGGTTCCAGGCCCGCGGCGAGGGCGGCTTCGACGGTGTCGAGCGTGCCCCGGCCTGCGACCGGGAGCGCGTCCAACACGCGGGCCGCGATCGGGTCGAGGGAGTCGCGGGGACGCCGGGAGCTGGTGCGCTCGGCCAGGTCGGCGCCGAGTTCGCCGAGTTGTTCGATGACTTCGGCGGCCTTGGTGACCAGGAGGGCGCCGTCACGGATCAGCTGGTGAGTGCCCTCGGAGGCTTCCGACGTGACCGGTCCCGGCACCGCGAGCACGGGACGGCCGAGTTCGTCGGCGAGGCGTGCGGTGACGAGGGAACCACTGCGGGACGCCGCTTCCACGACGACGGTTCCGAGGCCCAGGGCCGCGATGACGCGGTTACGGTCGAGGAATCTGAAGCGGCTGACGGAGGTGCCCGGAGGCAGTTCGGAGACGACGAGCCCGTCGGAGGCGATCGCTCCGATCAGCGCCTCGTGGCCAGCGGGGTAGACGAGGTCGATACCGCAGGCGAGTGCGGCGACCGTCACGCCACGCGCGGCGAGTGCACCGCGGTGGGCGGCGCCGTCGATGCCGCGTGCGGCACCGGAAATCACGGCCCACCCGCGCTCGGCCAGGCCGGCGGCGAGCTCGCCGGCGACGTGCATGCCGTAACCGGTGGCGATGCGCGCGCCGACGATGGACACGGCGCGCCTCGAAGCCGCGACCAGGTCAGCCGTGCCGAGGAACCACATGCCCAGCGGGGCGGCGTCGCCGAGGTCGTCGAGCGCCGCCGGCCACTGCGGATCGGCCGGGATGACGTAGCGGGCACCGGTCTTCTCGCCGACCGCGAGATCGGCGTCGGGATCGGCGCGATAGCAGCGGGTCTGGAGCGTGTGGGCGCGGGCGATGAGAGCCGCGCGGTCGCCTGCCGACGCCTCGTCTTGGGACGACAAGAGGTCTGCGGCGCTTCCGGAGAGGAGCGCCGAGGCGACGGTCGGGGCACCGAAGCGCGCGACGAGGCGGCAGAGCAGCGCGTCTCCGGGCTCGGAGGCGTGGTGGAGGACGAGGCGTGCGCGGCGCTCCGCGCCGGTGGGATCGTGCGGGGCAGCGGTGACGAGGACTGGTTCGGGCGAGCGGCGGAGTGTTGGCGGTGGAGGGGTCGGTTCGGGGACGGGAGGCCCGGGAGGTTCGGTCAGATCTTGGTCCGACGCTGCTGCGGGAGGCTCTGGGACGGTGCTTGGAGAGCGGTCGGGGGTCGCGTAAAAGAGCGAGGTCGGGGCGAGAAGGGGCTCGGTGGTGGGAGTGCTGTCGGCGGGCGGGGTGGGGTCGGCGGCTGCGTAGAACACGGATGTCGGCGCCAGGAGCGAGGGCTCGGGACTGGATCGGTCGGGCTCCGGTGCGGCAGGTGGTGCGGGGTCGGTCGGCGGATCGGTGTTCGAGCTCTTGTAGAAGAGCGAGTCCGGGGCGAGGAGCGAAGGCGGACGATCCTCCGCATCGGCCGAAAGCGCTGGGCTGGTGGGGTTGCCCGCGCGCGAGGACAGCTGGGGATCTGGGGCAAGAGGCAAGGGCTCCGGGTTGGGCGGGGCGGGCTCTGCGGCCGAAAGGGCTGGGTCGGCGGCCAATGTGCGGTTGGCATCCGCGTAGAACAGCGAATCAGGTGAACGCGGTGGGGGTACGGGTTCGGGCGCGGCGGGCGGCTCGGGTCCGGAGTAGCGGGGCAGCGTGACGGTGGTCGAGAGGTCGGGGCTCGGGGTGGGTGGGGTGGCGACAAGGGACGTCATTGTGGGCTCCGGGGTGTCGGGGGATGCGAGCAGGGAGGTCATGGTGGGCTCCTGGTGTCGGGGCGGGTGGGGTCAGGTGGCTAGTTGGCCGGGCAGGCCTTGGCGGAAGGCGAGGGCGGTGGCCACTTCGTCGGGGCCGGGGCGCGGGCGGCCGGTGAGGTCGGCGACGGTCCAGGCCACGCGCAGGAGGCGGTCGTAGCCTCGGGCGGTGAGGGTGCCTGCTTGGTAGCGGGCGTCGATGTCCTTGAGGCTCGCGGGGGCGGGGGCGAATTCGGCGCGGAGCGCGTTGCCTGGGATTTGGGCGTTGGTGGTCCAGGGGCGGTCCGCGTAGCGGTGGATGGCTCGGTCTCGGGCTTCGAGGACGCGGTCGCGGACGTCGGCGCTGGATTCGCCGGGCAGGGCGCCGAAGAGTTCGGCGCGGCCGACGGGGTGGACCTGGAGGCGGAGGTCGATGCGGTCGAGGAAGGGGCCCGAGAGCTTCTGGGTGTAGCGGCGGCGGGCGTCGGGGGTGCAGGTGCACTGGCCGCCCGCGGTGCCGGCGCGGCCGCAGGGGCACGGGTTCATGGCCGCGACCAGGAGGAATCTGGCGGGGAAGATGACGATGCCGGACGCTCGGGCGATGACGATCTCGCCGGCTTCGAGGGGTTCGCGCAGGGCTTCCAGGACGGCGCGTTGCATCTCGGCGATCTCGTCGGCGAACAGGACGCCGCGGTGGGCACGGCTGATCGCGCCGGGGACGATGCGACCGGTGCCGCCGCCGACCATGCCGGCGACCGTGCAGGTGTGGTGGACGCTCTGGTAGGGCGGGTCGGTGATCAGGGGCTTGTCCCAGGGCAGGGTGCCGGAGATCGAGTGGAGGGAGGACACCTCCAGGGCCTCGGCCTCGGCCAGGGGCGGCAGGATCGAGGGCAGGCGTTCGGCGAGCAGGGTCTTGCCGGCTCCGGGGGCTCCGGCCAGGAGGAGGTGATGGCCGCCGGCAGCGGAGACTTCGAGGGCGCGGCGGGCGTCGTACTGGCCGAGGACGTCGGCCATGTCGGGCAGGGGGCGCGGGGAGCGCAGGGGGCCGGTGCGCGGGGCGGTGTCCTGTGGGAGGGGTTCGGCGTCGGGGATCTCCGTGCCCTGAAGGAAGGCGACGACCTGGGCGAGCGAGCGCATGCCGTGAACTTCGAGGCCGGATATCTGGGAGGCCTCCAGCGCATTGGGTTCGGCGACGAAGACCTCGGTCATGCCGTTGTCGCGGGCGGCGAGGGCAGCCGGAAGCACGCCGCGGACGGGGCGCAGGCGGCCGTCGAGGCAGAGCTCGGCGAGGAACATGGCGCCTTGGAGCGACAGCTGGCTGACGGTGCCGTCGGCGGCGAGCGCACAGGCCGCGACGGCGAGGTCGAAGGCCGAGCCCTCCTTGCGGACCCAGGCCGGCGACAGGCCGACGGTCACGTTGCCGTCGGGCCAGCGGTGGCCGGAGTTGTAGACGGCGGCGCGGGCCCGGTCGCGGCATTCGGACAGGACGGTGTCGCGCAGGCCCAGGATCTGGGTGCGGGTGGCGCCGCGGGTGACGTTGACCTCGACCTCGACGACGACGCCCTGGGTGCCGTTGAGGGCCACGGCGTGGGTGCGCGCGATGCTCATGGCCGGACCGCCCGAGGAGGATCGCTGGGGTGGGCGGCTTCGGCCCGGCGGTGGCGGCCGCGGTAGGCCGGTGCCGGGAGTCGGTCGGGCGCGGCGGGGAGGACCGCCGGGCCGAGGCGGATCGCGGCGGTGACGAAGGCTTGGGCGACGCGGTGCTGGTCGGAGATGTCGACACAGCAGGTGGTGGAGGTAGTAGAGGCGGCGGCCGGAGCTGAGGCAACCCAGGCTGCGGAGACGGTCGGGACAGTGGCGGCGGCCGGAACCGTGGCCAGGGCAGGTGTGGTGGAGGCGATCGCCAGGACACCGGCGGCCGAAGCGCGAGCAGTGCAGGCGGCAGAGACCGCAGGGACGGCTGCGGCCAGGGCTGGGGCAGCGGAAGCGATGGCCGGAGCACTGGCCGGCGCGGCGGCGGGCCGGGCGATGACGGTCGGAATGGCGGAGATCGGGGCGGCGGAGGCTACAGCCCTGACTGGGGTGGCGATGGCCGGAGCATTGGCGAGAGCGATGGCGGGCCGGGCGACAGCAGTCGGAGCGGCGGAGATCGGGGCGGCGGAGGCTACAGCCCTGACTGGGGTGGCGATGGCCGGAGCACTGGCGAGAGCGATGGCAGGCCGGGCGACAGCAGTCGGAGCGGCGGAGATCGAGGCGGGGCAGGCAGCGGCCAGAGCTGGGGTGGCGGCGCTCGGGGCAGTGGTGAGAGCGGCGGCCGCGGGCCAGGCGACAGCGGTCGGAGTGGCGGGGATCGGGGCGGCGGAGACGGCGGCCGGGACTCTGGCGAGAGTGGCGGCCGGCGGCAGGGCGATGGTAGTCGGGGCGGCGGAGCCGAGGGCGCGCATCTCACACCGCCTGCAGGTGGTCGATGAGGGGCTCGGTGCGGCCGTCGGCGGGGAAGAGGAGGCCGATGACGTCGATGCGGATGCCTCGGACGCCGCGGGGGAGGTGGGTGCGGAAGGCGGGGTCCAGGCGGTGTTCGGCGAGCCAGCGGTTGGCGAGTTTCCAGAGGCGGGCTCTTTTTGCTTCGGTCACGGCGTCGAAGGGGCGGCCGCCGGTGCCTTCGCGGCGGGCTTTGACCTCGACGGTCACCAGGAGGTCGGAGGCCAGGGCGATGATGTCCAGTTCGCCTCGGACGTCGGGGCCTCGCCAGCGCCAGTTGCGGTCCAGGATGTGGTAGCCGCAGGCGGTCAGGTAGGCGGCGGCGATGTCTTCGCCTTCGCGGCCCAGGCGGCCCGGGGTCAGGGTGCTGTGGTCGGCCGCCGACGGGAATTCCGTCAGGTGGTGTTCGACCTCCAGGAATGGGGTTGTCGTGCCGGTCACCGCTGAGCTCCTCCCGGTCGTTCGGTCGGCCCCGGTGGGGTGGGCCGCTTGGGATCGAGGGTGGCTCGGGGTGGGGGTGGGGGGCCAGGTGGGTTCGGGAGGTTGTGGATAAGTCGGGGCAAAAGGGGACGCCCGTCACTCGTGTGGCCTAGTGGGCCAGCGTGACGGGCGTCTTTGTTCGCTATTCAATTAAATGGCGGCCTGGGGCCTTTCAGTCGGTGGGGACTTCCAGGTCGCTCTTGGCCAGTTCCTCGACGTTCACGTCCTTGAACGTCACCACCTTCACGTTCTTCACGAACCGCGCCGGCCGGTACATGTCCCACACCCAGGCGTCGGCCATGGTCACCTCGAAGTACACCTCGCCGTCCGCCGAGCGCACCGCGAGGTCCACCTGGTTGGTCAGGTAGAAGCGGCGCTCGGTCTCGACCACGTACTTGAACAGGCCGACCACGTCGCGGTACTCGCGATAGAGCTGGAGCTCCATCTCGGTCTCGTACTTCTCGAGGTCCTCAGCGCTCATGCCCACGCTCCCCTTGGTCGGTCTTCAATCACAGTCATTGTCACCCACAACGCGGGGAAACGTTCGCCACGTTGGCATATGTGAAACGGTGCTCGGGACAAGGCCCGTGCTCCGTCAATGCGGCCTGGTGGGCGGGGGTGGAGTAGCCCTTGTGGACTTCGAAGCCGTAGGCCGGGTGGCGCTGGGCCAACTCGGTCATCATGGCGTCGCGCACGGTCTTGGCCAGCACCGACGCGGCGGCGACGCACGCGGCCACCTGGTCCCCCTTCCACATGGCAAGGCTAGGGCAGGGAAGCCCGTCGACACGGAACCCGTCCGACAGGACGTAGGAGGGGGCGACGTCCAGGCGGGCCACGGCACGGCGCAGCGCCTCGATGTTCGCCTGGTGCAGGCCTCGGCGGTCCACCTCGGGAGCCGGTATGGCGACCCACGCATAGGACAGCGCGCGCTTCTCGATCTCCACGCGGCACCGGTCGCGGGCCTTCTCCGTGAGCAGCTTGGAGTCGGACAGGCCGGGGATGCGGCCGGAGGCTCCGGGGCGGAGGATCACCGCCGCCGCGACCAGCGGGCCGGCGCAGGCACCCCGTCCGGCTTCGTCCGCGCCGGCGACCTGAGCGAACCCGGCGCGGGCCAGAGCGCGCTCGTAGCCGTAGATCCCCGCATCGGAGCGGATGGCTACGCCGCGCGGCAGCGTGAGAGTGGGCGTCGTGGTCATCGTCTCTAACGTACAACGCGCCGGTGACGACTACGGCGGCCGCACAGGGAAGTCCCTGCCGCGGCCGCCGTGGGTCACTGGGCAAATCACTACATAGGTAGTGAAACTACACCTCTAGTTGTTGAGGAGATCGAGCTTCTTCAGCTTCCGACGCCGGTGGACGACCCGGATCGGCACCGCCACGGCGAACGCCGCCAGGGGCACCGCGCCGGGCGACGACGACACCGCCTGGAAGCTCTTCTTGAACGTCGAGGGCACCGGCAGCGTCCCGAAGTGCGACGGCGGCCACACCTTCAGCACCGCGATGCCGACCACGTTGCCGACCGGGACGAAGCCGCCGGTCTGGCTGTTGATGTGGGCCCGGGAGTCCACGGACACCTCGCGGTGGTCGCCCATGACCCAGATCTTGCCCTGCGGGACGTGCACCTCGAAGGGCTCCATGGAGGGCAGGTTGCTCGGGTAGAGGTAGCCCGACTCCTGCAGCGGGACGCCGTTGACGGTCACCGGCGCGCCGTTGCCCAGGCACTTCACGTCGTCGCCGCCGACCCCGATGACCCGCTTGATCAGGTCGCCGTTGTCCTCCGGCAGCAGGCCGACCGCGGTCAGGACCTTGCTGAAGACGTTCTTCGGCTTCACCGGCTCGCTGTCCAGCCAGCCGCCCGGGTCCTGGAAGACCACG
Source organism: Catenulispora sp. GAS73 (assembly GCF_041262085.1). Classification (NCBI taxonomy): domain Bacteria; kingdom Bacillati; phylum Actinomycetota; class Actinomycetes; order Catenulisporales; family Catenulisporaceae; genus Catenulispora; species Catenulispora sp. GAS73. The sequence continues at coordinate 97,811 of NZ_JBGCCM010000035.1, read as the reverse complement.
ATGTCACCGCGGTTGGGCTCGTGGCCCATCCAGTTCGAGAACCGGTTCACCAGCACGCGGTCGTTGATCTCCAGCGTCTGCTGCATCGAGCCGGAGGGGATGACGAACGCCTGCACCAGGAACGTCTTGATGATGAAGGCCAGCACCAGGGCGATGGCCAGCAGGAACGGCAGTTCGACGATGAACGGCCGCGGCTTCTTCGGGAACGCGAACCGCCACACCACCGCGAACGGCAGCAGGACCCACTGCCACCAGGTGCGCGGACCCGCCGGCTCAGCTCGCTCCGGAGTCGGCTCCTCGTCCTCCGGGGACGGCGAGGCACCCTCGGGGCCGCTGCCGGAAGCATCCGGACCCTCGCCGCCACCGGGGCCGAAAGGCCCGCCGGGACCACCGGGACCGAAAGGCCCGCCAGGACTGCCGGACCCGCCAGCACCCTGGCCGCCAGCGCCGGGACCACCCGGTCCCTCAGGCTCGCCATACCCGCCGTAGCCGCTATAGCCTCCCTGCGCGGGAGCAGAAGTGGGCCCGGGATAGCCACCCTGAGCGGCATAGCCGCCCTGAGCGGCGTACCCACCCTGATTCCCGTAGCCGCCGGCCGCGCTGGCCGTACCGGACTGGCCGGCCGCACCGGGCTGCCCCGACTGGTCGTAGCCCGACGAAGGCGCGTACCCGGAGGCCTGCGCGTAGCCGGCCCCCTGGTCGTGCGCCGGATACTCGGGGCGCGGGACCACGGCCTCGCCGCGGCCGACCGGGTTGTCGGCGGTCTCGGAGCTTTCGTCCACTGTCACAGTCTGCCCTTCCGGTGACCCGCCAGGCCCGCTCGGCTTCGCTGCCGCCTGGTCCATGTCGCTGTTCCCTTCGCAATCCCTCGAAAGTTCGCTTCAGCCAAGCGGCCGCTCCGTACCCAACCGCCTGCGTAGCCGATTGGTTACGCCCGCGGGGTCCGGAAGGAGACCTCCGCCGCGGCGACGCCGCCGCTGCAAGCCGGCCCGCAGCGGCACCGCGAGCGTGAACCCCCACATGAGCGGTGGCACAGTGGCGGCGCTCTGCGCGGCCTGCGCGGGGTTCTTCAAGGAGAACGTAGAAGGAGTACCCAGGCCGCTGAAGCGTGTCAGTGGCCATATCCGCACGAACGCGTGACCCTGCATGTCCGAGTACGGCACCAGCCCCTGCGAGGCCTCCTGCAGGTGCACCCGCGAGTCCCCGGAGTCGCTCCGGTGGTCGCCGAGCACGAACACGGTGTGCGGCAGCACGGTGATCGGCCCGAAGGGCGTCTGGGAGGGGTCGTCCAGTTGTCCGTCGACCCCGCGGTAAAGATAGGAGTGCTCGTCCAGCGGCACCCCGTTGACCGTCACCGGCTGCCCGACGCCCTTGCACTGCACGACGTCCCCGGGCACCCCGACGACCCGCTTGATCAGGTCCTGCTCGTTGCCCTCGGGCAGCAGCCCGATCCAGGAGAACACCTTCTTGACCCCGCCGACGAAGGCGTTGTCCTTCTTGATCTCCGAGGGGTCAAGCCAGCCGCCGGGGTCCTTGAAGACCACGATCTGGCCGCGCTGCGGGGTCCAGCCGAACCACGGGGTGAGCTTGTTCACCAGCACGCGGTCCCCGGGCTCGATGGTGTGCTGCATGGACTGCGACGGGATGAAGTAGGCCTGGGCGAAGAACGTCTTGATCACCAGGGCGAGCAACAGCGCGACCCCGAACAGGATCGGCAGTTCCTTCCACAACTTCACCGGTTTCAGCCGGCGCCTTTGCCCCTTGGCCACCGGCCGCACCCTAGCCTGTTCGTCGTCGGGTCCGCACGACCCGGGTCAGCACATCTGGACAGACAGGAACAGCCGTTCCCAGTCGAACAAGTTATAGGACTTGCCTGAGGATTGTGTAAACGGCTCCGGGCCACGTCCTCGTGCTGAGAACGTGGCCCGGAGCCGTGAAAAAAGCGTGCGGAGGGCGCCGGCTCAGTGGCCCGCGACCGCCTCGCGCTTCTCCTTGATCTTCGCCTTCTTGCCGCGCAGGTCGCGCAGGTAGTACAGCTTCGCCCGACGGACGTCACCGCGGGTCACGACCTCGATCTTCTCGATGATCGGGGTGTGCAGCGGGAAGGTGCGCTCCACGCCGACGCTGAAGCTGACCTTGCGGACGGTGAACGTCTCACGCACGCCGGAGCCCTGGCGGCGGATGACGACGCCCTTGAACTGCTGGATGCGGGAGCGGTTGCCCTCGACGACCCTGACGTGCACGTTGACGGTGTCACCGGGACGGAAGTCCGGGACGTCGATGCGCATCGACAGCTCGTCGATAGTGGACAGCTTGTCCATGATCTCTCCTCGTGGACGCCACAGGTCGGCCACGGCTGGGGTGGTGAAACCAGATTCCGGCTTGAAATCGCCGTGGGCGGGTCCCCCTGTGGCAGGGCGCGTCCGGCGGGCAGGTGGCTGTGCCTAGGGAAAGACCGGCACCTGCTCAAGCAGTACCGGCCTAGTCTGACACAGCGTCGGGGTCGAAACGAAATCCACCGGGGGTCTGCGACCAGCCCAAAGCCTCCAGCCGGGCCCGGTCCTTCTTGTCCAGCGCGGCGGGGTCCAGGGCGGCGATCAGATCCGGACGCATCGCGGCGGTGCGCTCCAGCGCCTGGTCACGGCGCCAGCGCGCGATCAGCGCGTGGTTGCCGGACAGCAGCACCGGCGGAACGTCGCGGCCCTCCCAACTCGCGGGCTTCGTATATACGGGCCCCTCCAGGAGCCCTGCCATACCGCCCTCAGAGGAGTGCCCGAAGGAATCGTCCTTAGCGGACTCCGCATTGCCCAGGACTCCAGGCAGAAGACGACCCACCGCCTCGACCATCACCAAGACCGCGACCTCTCCCCCGGCCAACACATAGTCGCCGATGGAGAGTTCTTCTACAGGCATCCGCTCCGCGGCGGCCTCTATGAACCGCCGGTCGATCCCCTCATAGCGCGCGGGGGCGAACACCAGGTGCGAGGCGGTCGCGAGGTCCTCGGCGACCCGCTGGGTGAACGGCCGGCCCGACGGCGTCGGCACGATCAGCCGCGCGCCGGCCTCCGACCCCGGCGGCACGATCTGGGTCAGCGCCTCCGACCACGGCTCGGGCTTCATCACCATGCCCGGCCCGCCGCCGCACGGCGAGTCGTCCACGGTGTTGTGCCGGTCGTGCGTCCAGTCGCGCAGCTCGTGCACGCGCACGTCGAGGATCCCGGCGGCCGCCGCCTTGCCGATCAGCGAGACGTCCAGCGGCGCCAGGTACTCGGGGAAGATGGTGACGATGTCGATGCGCATGGGGTGACCGTTCTCGCCGCTTCGAAGACTCGCCGCTCCGAAGAGCGGTTACTCGACGCTGTCCAGGTCCAGCAGCCCGGCCGGCGGATCGACCACGACCCGCTTGGCGGCCACGTCCACGATCGGGACGAACTGCTTGATGAACGGGATCAGCACCTCGGGCGCGTCCGGCCGCTTCACGGCCAGCACGTCCTGCCCGGGCAGGTGCAGCAGGTCGGCGATCTCCCCCAGCACGGTCCCGTCCGCCAGCTCGACGGGCAGGCCGAGCAGCTGGTGGTCGAAGAACTCGTCGGGGTCGGCCGGGGTCTCGTCCGGGTCGGCCTCCACCACCAGGATGGTGTTCCGCAGCGCCTCGACGGCGTTCCGGTCGGCCACGCCCTCGAAGGACAGCAGCAGGATGCCGTTGTGGTAGCGGGAGTCGGTCACCACCAGCGGCCCGCGCTCGGCCGGCTCGGTCAGCAGCCGGGCCCCGGGCGCGAAGCGCAGGTCGGGGTCGTCGGTGCGGACCTCGACGGTGGCCTGGCCGCGGATGCCGTGCGCACGACCGATCCGGCCGACCACGAGGCGCAGGGCCTCGGGCCGGCCGGAGGTGTTCTCAGTGTCGGGGCTCACCGGTAGCCGGCCGCCTCGACCAGGTCGACGCGCAGCGAGCGGCCGCCGAGGGCGGCCATCACCGTACGCAGCGCACGGGCGGTGCGCCCGCCGCGACCGATCACCTTGCCCAGGTCGTCCGGGTGCACCCGGACTTCCAGGACCTTGCCGCGGCGCTGGTCGCGCTCGCGGACCCGGACCTCATCGGGGTGCTCGACGATGCCCTTGACCAGGTGCTCCAGGGCCTCTTCCAGCATGCTCAGCCCTCGGAAGCGATCTCAGCCTCGACAGCCGGGGCCGGAGTCTCCACCGGAGCCTCGGTCGCCGGGGTCTCTTCGACCTTCTTCTCGGCCTTCTCGGCCTTCTTCTTCGGCGTGGTGGCGCCGGTCTTCGGCTCGTCGGCGGCCTCCTTGGCGGCGGCCTCGAAGACGGCCTTGCGGTCGGCCTTGGGAGCCGCGACCTTCATCGGCGCCGGAGCGTCCAGGCCCTTGAACTTCTGCCAGTCGCCGGTGACCTTCAGGATGGCCTCGACGGCCTCGGTCGGCTGCGCGCCGACGCCCAGCCAGTACTGCGCACGCTCGGAGACGACCTCGATGTACGAGGGGTCCTCCTTCGGGTGGTACTTCCCGATCTCCTCGATCGCCCGGCCGTCGCGCTTGGTACGGGCGTCGGCCACGATGATCCGGTACTGCGGGTTCCGGATCTTGCCCATGCGCTTGAGCTTGATCTTGACTGCCACGGTGTGGTGTCTCCTGCTTGGTTGACTACGGGTGGTGCCGCCGCGCCGCCACGTGGGGACATGGCATCGGCAGCAGCCGGATGGACTCGGCGTAGCGCAGGAGAGAGGGCCATGCGCGACCGGTACAAGCTTCCATTGTGCCAGAAGGTTCAGGCTGGTCGGGACGCCCCCGGCACGGTGAAGCACCGGGAGGCCCCGGGGTGTTACCCGGCAGCGAAAGACGGCGCGAGGCGGCGCGGGGGCCGGATCAGCAGGGCGTCGAGGTGGTCGCGGAGTGTGGCGCGCATTCTGTTAGGACGTTTTCGCCCCTTTTACAGATATAGCGCGCGCCACTGACACCCCTCTCGGGCACCGAAGGCGCCGCACCTGCCGATCCACGCTAAACGCGCTGCGCCAGCCGATCAGCGCTGAAGGCGCTACGCCAGCTGATCGGCGCTGAAGGTGCCGCAACTGCGATCACTGCGGAGGCAGCAGGTTCTTGAACTCGTCCGGCAGCTCGAACTGGCCGCCGCCGTCCGGGTCGCCGAACGCCGCGCCGTTGCCGTCCTTGCGCGCCTGCCGCGCCGCCTCCTCGGCCTTGGCCTTGGCCGGGTTCCCCGAGCGGGAGCGGCCCTTGGACTTGGCCGACTTGTCGGCGGCCTTGGCCTTGGCCGACTTGCGCTTGGTGCCGCCCATCGCGCCGGCCCCGGGCAGCCCCGGCATGCCGGGCATCCCGCCCTTGGCCATCTGCTGCATCATCTTGCGGGCTTCCAGGAAGCGGTCGATGAGGTTGTTGACCTGCTGCACCGTGGTGCCCGAGCCGCGTGCGATGCGCTGCTTGCGGGAGCCGTTGATGATCTTGACGTCCTCGCGCTCGCCCGGGGTCATCGACTTGATGATGGCCGCGATGCGGTCGACGTCCTTGTCGTCGATCTCGTTCAGCTGCTGCTTGATGTCGCCGACGCCGGGCAGCATGCCCAGCAGCTTCTTCATGGAGCCCAGCTTCTTCAGCTGCTCCATCTGCTTCAGGAAGTCGTCGAGCGTGAACTCGTTGCGCGACAGCTTCGAGACCATCTTCTCGGCCTCGGCCTGGTCGAAGGCCTGTTCGGCCCGCTCGATCAGGGTCATCATGTCGCCCATGTCGAGGATGCGGCCGGCCATCCGCTCGGGGTGGAAGACGTCGAAGTCCTCCAGCTTCTCCCCGGTCGAGGCGAACATCACCGGCTTGCCGGTGACCTGGCGCACCGACAGGGCCGCGCCGCCGCGGGCGTCGCCGTCGAGCTTGGTCAGCACCACGCCGTCGAAGCCGACGCCGTCCATGAAGGCCTGCGCGGTGGTCACCGCGTCCTGACCGATCATCGCGTCGACGACGAACAGGACCTCGTCGGGCCGGACCGCGTCGCGGATGTCGGCGGCCTGCTTCATCAGGTCGGCGTCGATGCCCAGGCGGCCGGCGGTGTCGACGATGACCACGTCGTACATCTTGGCCTTGGCGAACTCGACCGAGTCCTGGGCCACCTTGACCGGGTTCCCGACACCGTTGCCGGGCTCCGGGGCGAACACCGGCACGCCGGCCCGCTCGCCGACCACCTGCAGCTGGGTGACCGCGTTCGGCCGCTGCAGGTCGGCGGCGACCAAAATCGGGGTGTGGCCCTCGGACCGGAGCCAGCGGGCCAGCTTGCCGGCCAGCGTGGTCTTACCGGCGCCCTGCAGACCGGCGAGCATGATCACCGTCGGCGGGTTCTTGGCGAACCGCAGCCGCCGGGTCTCACCGCCCAGGATGGCGACGAGCTCCTCGTTGACGATCTTGATGATCTGCTGCGCCGGGTTCAGCGCCTTGGAGACCTCGGCGCCCTCGGCCCGCTCCCGGACGGCGGCGATGAACGGCCGCACAGCCTGCAGCGAGACGTCGGCCTCCAGCAGCGCCTGCCGGATGGCCCGGAGCGTGTCGTCGATGTCCTGCTGCGAGAGCCGACCCTTGCCGCGCAGGTTTTTGAACGTCGTGGCCAAACGATCAGAGAGCGTGTCGAACACGTCGTAGTCATCCTTCGCGCGGAAATCAACAGATCGGGCGGATTAGAAAAACCGCCGTAGTCCACCAGGGTAGCCGCTGACGTCGCCGGACCCGAGTCTGACGGTGTTTGTCAGAACGGTGCGCCACCATGGTGACAACACGAGGTGAGGGAGAACAACACAGTGACTCTGGTCAACAAGTACGCGGGAACGTGCGCCGCGTGCAAGGGTCGGGTGGAAGCCGAGGCCGGTGAGCGCGCCAACATGGACGGTGCGTGGCAGACCTATCACCATGGGTGCGCCCCGGTCTGGGAGCCTCAGCCACGGGTCCAGGGTCAGACAGGCGAGAACGCTCCGCAGGCAGCCGTCCCGCCGCAGCGCGGCGCGCACGACGGCTGGCACCGCCGCCGGCTGGCCGGCTTCGACACCGAGACCACGGGCCGCGATCCCAAGACCGTGCGCATCGTCTCGGCGGCCATCGTCACCTCCGACGGCGCCGAGAAGACCTTCCTCATCGACCCCGGCATGGAGATCCCGGCCGAGGCCACCGCGATCCACGGCATCACCACCGAGTACGCCCGCGAGCACGGCGCCCCGCCGCGCCGGACGCTGGACGAGATCGCCGACGCGCTGGCCGTCGAGCTGCGCGCCGGCACGCCGCTGGTGGTGTTCAACGCCCCGTACGACCTGACGCTGCTGGAAGCCGAGCTGGCCCGCAACGGCCTGACCCCGCTGGCCTCCCGCGCCCCGGTGGCCCCGGTGATCGACCCGCTGGTCATCGACCGGCAGATGGACAAGTTCCGCAAGGGCGCGCGCACGCTGGAGGCGCAGTGCCAGTTCTACGGCGTGACCATCACGCACGCGCACGACGCCGCGGCCGACGCGCTGGCCGCGATGAACCTGGCGCAGGTGATCGGCGCCAGCTACGCCGCGGTGGGGACGCTGGACGCGGTCCGGCTACACGAGGCCCAGGCGCGCTGGAAGGCGGAGCAGGAGGCCGACCGGGCCGCGTATCGGGAGCGGCGCGGGGAGAAGTCGTACTCCGAGCCGGAGTGGCCGACGCGGCCGCTGGCCACCTCGGCGTGACGAGCACCACAGGGCCGTAGACATCACCGTGGATATCGCCCCATAGACATCGACGCGATCCACCGACGAGCGGCGGGAGACCCGGAACACGGGTCGCCCGCCGCTGTCGTTCAAACAGGGCTAAACAGGCCACTGACATCCCCCGCACGGCCGCCCCGGGACTCCACCGGGCCGCACCGCCGGGGCCCGCGAAATGCCGGACTAGCTGGCACTCTTGCAGTAGTTTCACGTCTACCGCCCCCGCACTCCACGCATCATGCCGACGACACGTCGGCAAGAACCACGCGATCGACCCTGTCCAAACTCGGACAGGACGGAGTGAATCAGGATCTCTAAACGCCCTGCAAAGTAAAATCCTGGTATAGCGTCCTGGGCCGGTCCGTTTTGTCGTTCGGGGTCTCGCTAGGGTTACGGCCGGACACCCGTAACCACGCCGCCCGCCCTGGACGGTGGCGGGAGTTCACGCCGAATCCGGCAAAGCGCGGCCCGCAGTTTCCACGGACTCCCACACGGTCCGGGGGCGGAGCGCCGATCCGGAACCGGGGACCCACCAAGTCCCACCGGCCCGCACACACTGGGGCCAAGGGGTGAATCGGTCCGCTGCGAACCCCCGCGCGGCGGCCTGTAGGGCACGCTTCTCAGCCCGAACCCGTCAGCTAACCCGGTAGGCGGCAGGGAGAGAAGGAGAGTCGCCCTCGTGGCGTCCCACAAAACCGTGACCACTCACCGCGCGTCCAAGAAGACGATCACCGCGCCTCGCACCGCGGTGACGCTGGCGACCGCCACGGTCGGTTCCATCGCCCTGGTCCCGGGTCTGGCCCACGCCGACCCGAACGCGAACCTCAACGACGTCAAGAACCAGGTCAACAGCCTCCACCAGCAGGCCGAGCAGGCCTCCGAGGCATACGACCAGGCGGCCACGAACCTGGCCTCCCTGCAGCACAAGGTCGACCAGATCCAGGCCCGCATCACGGCCGAGCAGACCCAGCTGACCACCGCGCAGTCCTCGCTCGGCAGCCTGGCCGCCGCGTCGTACCGCGCCGGCGGCGTGGACAGCTCGCTGGAGCTGATGCTTTCGGCGTCCCCGGACTCGTTCCTGCAGCAGGCCACCGCGATGACCGAGGTGTCCAGCCACTCCGCGGACTCGATGAAGACCGCGCAGGAGATCAAGCGCCAGCTGGACCAGGACAAGGCCGAAGCCTCCTCGGACCTGCAGCAGCTGCAGAAGACGCGCGACCAGATGGCGGCGAACAAGGCGGCCATCGACGCCAAGGAGAAGCAGGCGCAGGCTCTGCTGGACTCCCTGACGCCGGCCCAGCGCACCCAGTACGTGCAGCAACAGACGCAGCAGAACCAGCAGAACATCACGCCGCCGACCACGTTGCCGCCGGCGACCAACGCCCGTGCGGCCGAAGCGGTCGCGTTCGCCAAGGCGCAGCTCGGCAAGCCGTACGTCTACGGCGCCGCCGGCCCGCGGAGCTTCGACTGCTCCGGCCTGACGATGGCCGCCTGGGGCGCCGCCGGAGTGTCGATGTCGCACTCCTCCTCGGCGCAGGCCTACGAGTTCCCGCAGGTCAGCATGTCCAATATCGCCGTCGGCGACCTGGTGATCTACTACGGCAGCCTGCACCACGTCGGGATATACGTGGGCGGCGGCGAGATCATCCACGCCGCCATGCCCGGCACCGTGATCCAGTACGCGCCGGTCAACTCGATGCCTGTGGCGATGATCGTCCGGCCGTAGTATCGTGCCGAGCCAGCCGCGGGGCGCCGACGTCACGTCGGCGCCCTTCGACGTTGTCAGGGGGAAGGAATGTCAGAGTACGGACTCGGTCGGGAGACCGGCGCGGTCGAGGAGCCGGTGGCGGCCGGCGGCGGTGAGCCGTGGTTCGAACGGGGCGAGGCGGCGGCCGGGGAACCGGTGGTGGAATCGGTCATCGACCCGGTGATCGACCCTGTCGTCGATCCTGTCGTCGATCCGATCGAGGAACCGGCGGACGACCCGGTCGAGGAGTACGCCGACCCCTATGCCGACCCGCAGGAGTGGATCAGCAGCCTGATCGCGAAGGTGGAGCGCGCCGAGCAGGGCATCGGCTCGGGACCGCGCGACGCGCTGATGGCGCGGATCAAGCTGGCGCAGGCGTATTCGGAGCTCGGCGACACCGTGCAGGCCGCCTCGCTGGCCGTGAAGAACGTGGCGCAGGCCCGGCAGCTGTTCCCGTCGAGCGAGGGGATGCTGCGGCAGCTGCGGGAGTTCCGGGACGCCGCGTGCGAGGCGGCGGGGTGGACCGCGGCGATGATGCGCGAGTCGGAAGAGGACGTGGCGGTCGAGGAGCCGAGTGAGTTGGTGACGCGACCGGACGCCGCCACAGCGGCCGGTGCCGAGGCGGCTGAGGCGGACGAGGACTTCGACTTCGAGCAGGAGGCGCCGGCGGCCGAGCCCGCGCCGACCCCCGCGAGTCAGCCCGCCGAGGCGGAGTCGGTCGGCGCGGTGATCCACGAGTTCGTGCGCCGCTCCCCCGAACCGGACGCGCTGCAGTGGGCCGCCGAGGTGCAGGCCGCGCTCACGCAGCCGGCCGAGTTGGCGATCCCGTCGCCGCCGGAGCCGGAGTACGCCGAGGAGGTCGAGCCGGCGCTGGCTTCGGCGGACCTGGCCGATCTGAGCGACCTGGCCGACCTCGCCGCGATCGAGGAGATCATCCGGCTGCGATACGAGCTGCGGGAGGCGCAGCGGACCATCGAGCGGCTGCGGCATGTGAACCGGAAGCTGCGCGAGGCGCTGGAGTTCGACGAGAAGGCTTAAGCCGCGGGCAAACAAGGCTCAACGCATGGCTCAACGCGCGATCCGACGCGCGCAAAAAGGCTCAGCACAAGGCTCAGCACACGGAAAAGCCGGGTCCGAAGACCCGGCCCTCCAGCGCCACGGCCGCACCGGCGACCGCGGCGCCTACTCCCACTCGATCGTCCCCGGCGGCTTGCTGGTCACGTCCAGCACCACCCGGTTGACGTCGGCGACCTCGTTGGTGATCCGCGTCGAGATCCGGGCCAGCACCTCGTAGGGCAGGCGCGACCAGTCGGCGGTCATCGCGTCCTCGCTGGAGACCGGGCGCAGCACGATCGGGTGGCCGTAGGTGCGGCCGTCGCCCTGCACGCCGACCGAGCGCACGTCGGCCAGCAGCACCACCGGGCACTGCCAGATCTCGCCGTCCAGGCCGGCCGCGGTCAGCTCCTCGCGGGCGATGGCGTCGGCCTCGCGGAGCAGGTCCAGGCGCGGCTTGGTGACCTCGCCGACGATGCGGATGCCCAGGCCGGGGCCCGGGAAGGGCTGGCGGCCGACGATCGCCTCGGGCAGGCCGAGCTCGCGGCCGACCTGGCGGACCTCGTCCTTGAACAGCTTGCGCAGCGGCTCGATCAGCTCGAACTGCAGGTCCTCCGGCAGGCCGCCGACGTTGTGGTGGCTCTTGATGTTCGCGGTGCCGCTGCCGCCGCCGGACTCCACGACGTCCGGGTAAAGCGTGCCCTGCACCAGGAACTTCACCGGCTCGCCGGCATCCGCCGACTGCTCGACGATCTCCCGCTCGGCCTGCTCGAAGACCCGGATGAACTCGCGGCCGATGATCTTGCGCTTCTCCTCCGGGTCGGACACCCCGGCCAGCGCCGACAGGAAGCGCTCCTCGGCGTCGACGACCTTCAGCTGTACGCCGGTGGCCGCGACGAAGTCCTTCTCGACCTGCTCGGCCTCGCCCTTGCGCAGCAGGCCGTGGTCGACGAACACACAGGTCAGCTGCTCGCCGATCGCCTTCTGCACGATCGCGGCGGCCACCGCGGAGTCCACTCCGCCGGACAGGCCGCAGATCGCGCGCTTGCTGCCGACCTGCTCGCGGATCGCCGCGACCTGCTCCTCGACGATGTTGCCGGTGGTCCAGTCCGGCTCGATGCCGGCGCCCTTGTAGAGGAAGTTCTCCAGCAGCAGCTGCCCGAACTGCGAGTGCAGCACCTCGGGGTGGTGCTGGACGCCGTACAGCCGCTTCTCGTCGTCCTCGAACGCCGCGACCGGGGTCTTGGCCGTGGTGCCGGTCACCCGGAAGCCCTCGGGGGCGGCCGTGACCGCGTCGCCGTGCGACATCCACACCGGCTGCTCGGCCTGCGAGCCGCTGAAGAGCGTGGAGTCGGTGTCGGTGACCTCCAGCGAGGTGCGGCCGTACTCCCGGCCGCCGGTCTGCTCGACAACGCCGCCCAGGGCCCGGGCCATCGCCTGGAAGCCGTAGCAGATGCCGAGGGTCGGCACCCCGGCGCGGAACAGCTCCGCGCCGACGTTCGGCGCGCCGTCGGCGTAGACCGAGGACGGCCCGCCGGAGAGGATCACCGCCTTGGGCTTCTTGGCGAGGATCTCGGCCACCGTCGCGGTGTGCGGCACGATCTCGCTGTAGACGTGGGCTTCGCGGACCCGGCGCGCGATGAGCTGCGCGTACTGGGCGCCGAAGTCGATGACAAGGACGGTGTCGGCAGGCTGCTCCATGATGCGGTCAAGTCTATCGGGACCGCGTGACTGCTCAGGTCACGACGGTGATCGCGGAAATCACGCGCCGCCGCGAGGTCAATCGCAAAATCAGCCCCACGCTCAGCGCGGCATCAGCCGCCCACCACCCCCGCCGGCGCCGTCCGCGGCCACGGCCGCACCGCCTCGATGTGCGCCGCGAGCCCCAGCAGCAGTGCCTCCCGCCCGGGCCGCGCGGCGAACTGCACCCCGATCGGCATCCCGCAGCTGTGCGTCCCGGCCGGGACGTTCATCGCCGGCCAGCCGGCCAGGCTCCACGGCGGGCAAAGCCCCGCATAAGAGGTGTTGGCGACCGCGTTGGCCAGCAGCCCGCGCCGTCCCCACCGCAGGGCCGAGGGCGGCGGCCTGAGCAGCGTGGGCGTGAGCACGACGTCGGCGTCGCCCAGGAAGCGCTCGGCTCCGGTGTCCCGCCAGCGCCGCCGGGTCCGGGCCCCGGTCAGGCCGGCCTTCGCCAGCGTCCGGCCGGCCGACGCCATGCGCCGCGTGCGGCGCTCCAGCGACCGCCGGTCGTACTCCTCGGCGTCCAACGCGGCGGCCGCGTACCAGGTCAGCACCGCACCGGGCCCGAGGTAGGCGGGATAGCGCGGCGCCTCGACGATCGTGTGCCCGGCTGATTCGAGCAGCCCGGCCACACCTTCGACGGCGTCCTTGTGCTCACGGTCGACGCGGTAGCCGACCGAGGGCGGCGCCGCGGAGACCGCGATCCTCAAATCCGACGGCCGCGAATTCACGGCCTCGGCAAGCTCAGGAGCGTCGGCCATCACCGACAGCATCAACGCCGCGTCCTCGACCGTCGTGGCCAGCGGACCGTTCTCCGACAGGCCCCACCACGAGTTCCGCCCGAGCTCCGAGGGCACGGTCCCGTATCCGGGCTTGAGGCCGAACAACCCGCAGCACGCCGCCGGGCCGCGGATCGAGCCCAGCCCGTCGTTCCCGTGCGCGATCGGCACCAGCCCGGCGGCCACCGCCGCGGCCGCACCGCCGGACGAGCCGCCCGGCGTCCGTGTCAGGTCCCAGGGATTGCGCGCCATACCCAGCGCACTGTCGGTCATCGCGACCAGCGACAGTTCCGGGGTGTGAGTGAGGCCGACCACGATCGCGCCGGCGGCCCGCAGTCGCGCCACCACCGGGTGGTCCTCGGGCTGCGGCGGCCGGTCCGCGGTCGCCGCGGTGCCGTTCCGGCACTGCTCGTCGGCGACCGGCACGTTGTCCTTCACCGCGACCGGCACCCCGGCCAGCGGCAACTCGGCCAGATCGGGCCAGCCGGCCAGCTCGTCGGCCTCGGCCAGCGCCGCGTCCTGCCGGACTTTGCGGAACGCCCCGATCCGGGGGTCCGCGGCGGCTATGCGGTCCAGGGCCTCCTGGACGGCGCCGCGCACACTGCTCTTGCCTTGACGGACGGCCGCCGCGATCTCGGCGGCCGTCCGCGGCTCCACGCCGCTTCCGGTCCAGCCAGCCATCCCTGCATCATCGCGCCGACAAGGTGCGAGGCCAAGGGGGCGGGCGTCGGAGTCCGGAAGCGGATACCACTATCTATCGCGCAGCTCCCGCCGGCCTCAGCCGAGCAGGTCGTCGAACTCGCCGTCCTTGATCCCGTTGATCATGGCCTCGATCTCGGCCCGGGTGTACAGCAGGGCCGGGCCGTGCGGGTCGCGCGAGTTGCGCATCGCCACGGAACCGTCCCCGAGCCCTGCGAACTCCACGCAGTTGCCCTGCGAGTTGGAGTAGCTGCTCTTGCGCCACGCGGCGGCGACCTTGGTGGCCGGCATGCCGTTGTAGACCTCGAACTCGCTCATTGTCGTTTTCCCCTTACATGTACGGTGGGAAGGGTTGATCCACTGCACGTGCATCCGCGCTGGAATCAGCATTCGCTGATGCATGGCAGTAAACGGATGCTAGCGGTCTTGCTGGCGCACGCGCAGAGGTTTCGAGTGTGAAACGTTCAAAGAGCGGGTAAAGGTTCTCCCCGCAGGTTCAAGGCATGCGTTCGCCGCGGCTTCGATACCAGATCGATATACATTCGAGCCCTGTGATCGCCAACCAAATCGGCCGTGTGCCGGCCGTGACCGGGTGCGGACCGTTCGTTAGTGCGAACACGGAAAGCGGTTACTGCGTCACAGCTCTCGCCGTCGGTTGACAGCCGTCAGCGACGAGGCCGTCAAGCCGATGGAAATCCTTGATTGAACCCGTGGATGAGGCCCGGTGTGAACCCCTGGACGAAGCCGGGCGGAAACGCCCCATTCACCGTCAGCGGGCGAGCACCTTCAACAGACGAGTTCGAACAGTGCCCAGACGACTTTCCCGGACGGCTCGGCCGCCCCGGGCGCACGGAAACGGCGCCAGCCCCAGTCGTCGGCCAGCGCCTCCACGAGATACATGCCCCGCCCCGACTCGTCCAGGCCCCATAACCCGTCGGCCGCCCGGGCCGGCGTCGGTGCCACCGGCGAGGCGGCCGAGGGATCGGCGACGGCGAAGAGCACCCGCTCCACGCCGGCCTCGCCGGCCCCGGTGTCACAGGGTTCGTGGACCAGACACAGCGATATCAGATCGGACTCGTCCCGCACCCGGTCCGGCAGCACCGCTTCATAGGCGTGCACGAGCGCGTTGGTCACGAGTTCGGAGACCACGATGCCCAGATTCTCCAGCAGTGTGGCGAATCTCTCAGGTTGTCCGCGCCAGTCCTCGGCGACGTCCCGGACGAACCGCCGGGCCGCCGAGACCGACTCGGCGCGGGCCGGGAGCACGCAATGCCGCGTCGACACGCTGCGCCCCACGGCCTGGTACCCGATGCAGACCGGCAGGTCGGCATGGAGCAGGGAGTAGGCGTAACCAGACGCGACCATCGGGTCTCCCGTCAGGTGCCGGCCGCTGTGGCGGCGGCACATGCAATCGCAGAGTTTTCCTATGCATAAGGCGGATGCACGTGCATGCTACAGCGTAGACGGCGCGCGCAGGGTCTCGGATGGGCAAAGACTTTGACGAAATGATTCAGGGTCCTGTGGCACGCTCCCGGGTGTCCGGACCGACTGGACCACCTAGGCTCGCGGTGTTCACAAGCGGACGCCCGAGTGGCACAATCGGCAGCTGATCCACCGCCCGGCACCTGCGATTTACGGGGTCGGGCCTCAGATGGAGCGAGGAAGCAATGAGTGGGCCCCACACCGCTGATCCCGAGTCCGAGCCGCCGCGCTCGGGCGGCGCGACGGTGCGCCGGATCATGCTCGGCTCGCAACTGCGACGGCTGCGCGAGGCCGCCGCGATCACCCGGGAGACCGCGGGCTGGGAGATCCGCTCGTCCGAGTCCAAGATCAGCCGCCTGGAACTGGGCCGCGTGGGCTTCAAGATGCGCGACGTGGAGGATCTGCTGACGCTCTACGGCGTCACCGACCCCGGCGCGCGCGAACCGTTCCTGTCGATGGCCAAGGCCGCGAACGCGACCACCTGGTGGCACGGCTACCACGACGTCCTGCCGAGCTGGTTCGCCGGCTACATCGGCCTGGAGGAGTCGGCCTCGCTGATCCGCACCTACGAGGTGCAGTACATACCGGGCCTGCTTCAGACGCCCGACTACATGCGCGCTGTGATGGCCGGCCGCGGCGGCGGCGTGTACGACAGCGACTCCGAGCGCCGCGTCCAGGTCCGGCTGGAGCGCCAGAACGTGCTGCTGCGCGAGCAGGAGGCGCCGCGGCTGTGGGCCGTGGTCGACGAGGCCGCGCTGCGCCGCCCGGTCGGCAGCCCGGAGATCATGCGCCAGCAGTTGTCCCACCTGCTGGAGATGATGGAGCGGCCGAACGTCACGGTGCAGGTCCTGCCCTTCCAGTCCGGCGCGCACGCCGCCGAGGCCGGAGCGTTCACCATCCTGCGCTTCGCCGAGCCGGACCTGCCGGACGTGGTCTACCTGGAGCACCTCGCAGGCGCCCTCTACCTGGACAAACGCGATGACGTCGACGTGTACCTACAGGTCATCGAGCGCATCAGCGTCACCGCGCTGACCCCGGCCCTCACCGCCGAGGCCCTGGCCAAGCTGATCAAGGACTTCTAGAAGGCCGCGGGGTTCTAAAGGTTCTTAATCTGGTATCTGTACTCGAACATCCAAAACAGATACGTTCGTAGCCATGCCTGACAGGGGAGACGAACGGGGGCGTGGCGGCACACGGACGCTGGTGACCGGCATTCTGGCCGGCACCGAATGGCACCCCGCCACCAACCCGCAGGAGGCGACTCAGACCGCGCGTGAGGCCCGGGACCTGGCCGTCCGGCTGCGACCGGTGCTGTCCAAGCTGGCGCAGGCCCCCCGCGGCGGACGCCGCCGCGATCTGGAGTGGCTGCCGGCGGTCGAGCAGCTGGCGGTGGACGCGCAGTACTTCGCCTCGTGGTGGCTGCCGAGGCTGGAGGGCAAGTCGGCCCAGTCCTGGCCCTCCTGGTCCGCCGACGGTTACGCGGACTGGGTCAAGCGGCTGGACGCACAACGCCTGCGCACCCTGGAGATGGTCGAGGGCACGGCCCCGGTGACCCGGATCGCCTCGGTCACGCAGCTGCGGCGCGGCAAGGGCGCGGCGCCCGAAGCCGAGGCGGAGACCGAGCAGCCGCCGGCGCCGAGCGTCGAAGAGCCCGTAGAGACCCACTCCCCCGCGCGGCACGCCCGGGACGACTCGGAGCAGGCCGAGCGCCTCGGCGAGGAGCACACGGCGCGGATCACGCCGCTGCGCGGGCCCGGCGCGGCCTTGATGGACGCGGCGCTGATGGACATGGCCGGCGCCCCCGGATCCCTGGACGCGCCGAGTACCCACGACGCCCCCGGCATGCGCGCCGAGGAGCCCGAACCGAGCGGGTCGGCGGACGAGACGCACATAGCGAAGGCGACGCCGATTCCCGCCGACGACGGCGGTATCCCCGCCGGAGCCGGCGTTGCTGGTGCCGGTGTCGCCGGTGCCGGTCTCGCCGGTGCCGAGGGCTTCGCGGAGTCGACAGCTCCGACGACGTCCGAGCCCGTCGTCCCGGTCACCCCGGTCGCGCCAGTCCCCCCGGTCGCGGACGTGCCGGTTGCCAACGTGCGCGACGAGCTGCCACCCGTGCCCAGGACTCCGCCGAATCAGGGACCTGGTACCGGTGCGATCAAGGTCACCGTCTCGGACGACCCCGACACCACGCGCATCCAGCGGCCGCCGGTGGACAGCCGGCCGCTCGGCTTCGACGACATCGCTGCGGAGGCCTCCGAGGCGGCCCTGCCGCGCGTCCCCCGGACGCCGCCGAATCAGGGCCCGGTCGACGCCGATACCAAAGCAGACACCAAAGCCGCCACCAAAGCCGACGCGGAAGCCGACACCGGAGTCGGCGCGGACATCCTGCAGATACCCCGCACGCCGCCGAACAGCGGTCCGGCAGAGGCCGACCGTCCGCGCGGTACGCGCGCCCCGGTCGTCAGCCTCGTCGGCGACGCCGAGGCGCCTCGCGTGCCCCGCACGCCGCCGAACCCGGGGCCGACCGGCGGTGGCCGCGCCGCTGAGAGCGACGCCGACTCGACACACGTCTCACTGGCTCCGGTCGGTCCTGCCGCGCTCGGAACAGGCGCCGAAGAGCTGACACGGCCTCTGTTCCGTCCCGATCCGCCGGCTCCGAAGTCGGTTCCGAAACCGGGCCCCGGGGCGGGCTCAGGCACGACGCCGGGCCGGGCGTCGGGATCGGAATCCAGCCGGGGTGCGGGCGCCTCCGTCCCCGCCACAGCCGCCATGGCCGGCGCCGCCATGGGATCCGCGGCAATCGGTTCCAGCCGCGTCGGCGGGCCTGGCGGGCCCAGCGGGCCCGGCGGCTCAAGCCACTCCGGCGACTCCGGCGCGTTCGGCGCGTTCGGAGACTCCGGCCGCGACGAGTTCGAGAACTTCCAGCCCGGCAGTGATCTGCCCCCGCCGGTGTTCCCGATGACGGAGCCGGTCGAGCCGGTCGATCGCGGGCGCATCATCCGGTACGCGCTGGCGGCCGTGGTGGCCGCAGCGGCCTGCGTCGTGGTTTTCGTGGCGGCCACTCACAAGAACTCCGCCACCAAGACCGCGTCCACGCCCCCTGCGACGAGCGCCAGCAGCTCCACCGCCGCCAGCAGCAGCAGCGGCTCTCCGGGTTCCGCCGTCCCCGGTGCGGTGACGGCGCCGACCGAGACCGGCTCCCCCGCGCCGTCCTCGACCCCGTCCACGCCGGCGCCGCCGAAGTCGAGCCCGCCGCCGAGCACCGCGCCGAAGACCACTGCGCCCGCCTCGCACAGCTCGGCCGCGCCTCCGCCGCCGCCGCAGACCACGACGCACCAGGCGCCGCCGCCGGCCGCGGGCGGTGTCAGCTCCCTGAGCGTCTCGTCGCTGACCCCGGACCAGACCGGCAGTTTCAACTACACCGCGCATGTGCACGTGACCACGAACGGGACCGGATCGGTGACCGTGACGGTGACGTTCGCCGGGACCACGTCGCAGGGCTCGCCGGGGTCGATCGGCGCGCAGAGCCAGTCGTTCAACCTGTCGGGCAAGACGTCCTACGACATCGCTCCGCAGCTGGACGTACACGGCATGTGCACAGGCCCAGGCACGTCCCCTTATATCGACGCGGTCGCCAGCGCGTCGGGAGCAGGCTCCTCGGCGGCCTACGCCAGTTCGCCCTGCTGAAATAGGGCCGTTATGGGAGAACCCCTACCGCGCTTTCAAGCGCCACCCTATAGTTCAGTGCATGGGCCAGGATGGGGGGATTGGCCTGCCGACCCTTGTGTCGGATTTGGCCGATCGAAATGCCGGGGCTGGCGTGTGGGTTCAACCGTGCGCGCCGAAGCCTTCTGCGCGCACGGGGTCGGACGGAGTCGCTGACGCGGCCCGCCCGAAGATCGCCGACACCACAATCTCCCTGCCTGACCACGCCCCACGCCGCTCGCAAGCACCACGCGGACGGTGAACACCGACGCCTCCCAGCGCCGCGGCCGGCGCCGAACCTGCAGGCCGCACGCACGGGGCGTCAGCAACAACCATCACAACAGGGGGGAACACCAATGAGCACCACAACCGTCAGCACCCAGCGGTCCGCCTCGCTCGACCGCCTCACGGCGCGCGAGATGGAGATCGCCCGGCTCGTCCGGGACGGACGCACCAACCGCCAGATCGCCCGCGCCCTCGGCCTGTCCACCAAGACGGTCGAGGCGCACCTGTCGCGCATCTTCGCCAAGCTGTCGATCCCGTCTCGGACGGTCCTCGCGGTGCTGGTGACGACCGGCGAGCGCGCAGCGGCCTGACCGGCCGGACGCGCTGACCGCGCCGAGCCGTTCCGGCGGCTGGCGCGGTCTATGAGATGAGGTGGAGACGCCTTCTGGCGCGGTGCGCGGAGGTACGGTTCGCGCACCGGGCTGGAGGTCGCGCTTCAGGGGGCTGACGGCGATCGTTCGGGTACATCAACAGGCATCAACAGGCATCGACAGGTCCGGTCCGACACGGCCGAGCCGTCGTTCACCGTCCGAACTCGTGAGCCCCCACATCCGGTTTTCCGGATCCGATCGACACCTGCGACAGGTCCATCGGTCCGGTCCTACGCCGCGGCGATCCGCGTCACGCGGCACTTTCCTCGCGGGCCCGCGCCGCCGCGACCAGCTTCGTCAACAGCGCCGTGGCGACCTGCGGCCGCTCCATCGGCAACACGTGCCCGGTCCCGGGGACCACCGTCAGCCGCGCGCCGGGGATCTCCTCGGCCATCCGCCGCGAGTGCCCCACTGGCGTGAGCCGGTCGCGCGCGGACGCCAGGACTTCGACCTCGGTACCGCCGAGGCTCTTGAGCGCGTCCCGCTTGTCGTGCGTCATCAGCGCCGGGAAGAAGCCGGCCAGCGTCGCGCTGGGACACGTCTTGATGATCTCGTTGCACTCCACGATCGCCGCGCGCGGCGCCTTGCGCCCGAACAGCAGCCAGCGAGTCTGCGCCACCGCGAGCCGCGAGCCCGCGGACTGCTTCGCGCGGACCGCGTCGGCCTTGCCCGGCTTGGCCGCGATCTTTCGCAGAGTCTTGATGATCGAGTTCCGCACCGGCTTGGCGACGATCTCGGGGAATCCGAGCGTGAGCCGCGAGAGCCCGCCGCTGGAGGTGTTCGTCAGCAGCACACCGGCCACCCGGCCGCCGGCGGCGAACAGATCGGGGCGCTGATCGGCGAGCGCCATGATGGTCATGCCGCCCATCGAGTGCCCGGCGAGCACGACGGGGCCGGTCGGCACCAGCTGGTCCAGCACCGCGGCCAGGTCCTGGCCGAGTTGGTCCACCGACGGCCCCGGACCGAAGCGTTCGGCGCCGGCGCCGGAGACACCGGACAGCCACGCGCCGCCCTGCGTCGACGAGCCGTGGCCGCGCTGGTCGTACCGCAGGATCCGGACGTCTCCGGCGTCCGCCAGCGCGGCGGCCTGGGCGCGCCAAGCCCGGGCGGACAGCGTCCAGCCGTGCGCCAGCACGAGCGTGACCGGCGCGCCGGCGGCGCCGTCCTCCTCGACGTGCAGCTCGGCGCCGTCGAAGGCGATGACGGTGTGGAATCGCGGATCGGCCATGCTTCCCAGCCCCTGTCCCTGCTCGGTCCCTGCTCGGCGGCACCCTACCGGCGGGTAGCTTACTGAGAGTAGGAAAGGAAGTCGATAGAGTTCGCTGCCATGACCGACGCCCCGCGCCGCAAGCGCGTGCCCCGCGCCGAACGCGAGCAGCAGATCCTGGCCGCCGCCGAGGAGGTCTTCGCCGAGCGCGGGTTCCAGAACACGTCCATGGACGAGGTGTCGCTGCGCGTCGGGGTCTCCAAGCCGATGCTGTACGAGTACTTCACGTCCAAGGAAGGGCTCCTGCTCGCCTGCGTGGCCCGGATCCGCGCGGACCTGCACTCCGCGACGATCGACGCCGTCTCCGCCGCCGAGCCGGACGGACCGCGCGCCGTCCTGGAGGCCGGCCTGGAGGCGTACTTCGACTTCGCCGACCGGCACGGCCGGGCCTGGGCGGTGCTGCTCAACGAGTCGGTGATCGTCGCAGGGCCCGCCGAGGAGGCGATCGAGGCGATCCGCGGCCAGCAGACGCAGCTCCTGGAGGACGTCATCGGCCGCTGGCTGCCCGCGGCTTCCCCGGCCCGCGTCTCGATCCTGGCGCACGGCCTGGTCGGCGCCGGCGAACGAGTGGCGCGCTGGCGGCTGCGCGACGGCTCGGGCATCGGGCCGCACGAGACCGCGGTGCTGCTCGCCGACGCGTTCTGGCCGGGCTTCGCCGAAGTCGAGGCGACCGCGAAGCGCTGAGGCGAGGGTCACAATTCGGCAAAAGGCGTAAAGCGGTCATCCTGTGCGGGCAGGCTTGTCCCGGAAAAGCAGGCAAGGCTAGCCTGCACGCCGGTCCCCACCCTCAGGACCGTCCCCGGCCACGAATCAAGGTGCTGCCATGTCCTCGTCCCAGATCGCCTTGCTCGGCGCGATCGCCGGCTTCACGATCTACCTCGGCCTGCCGCTCGGCCGGCTGCGCGCCCCGCTGCCCCGGCTGCGCGCGCTGCTGAACGCGGTCGCCATCGGGATCCTGCTGTTCCTGCTGTTCGACGTCCTCAGCCACGCCTGGGCGCCGGTCGACTCCGCGCTCAGCGACAAGCCGCACCGGATCGGGGACGCCCTCGGCTACGGCCTGCTGATGGGCGCCTGCATCGGGGTCGCGTTCCTGGGGCTGACGCGCTTCGACCGGTGGGTCGCCAAGCACGCGGCGCGCGGTCCGGGCGCGGCGTCGGCCGCGGAGCTCGGGAGCGGGAGCGGAACGGGAAGCGGAGACGGGAACCGCCGCACGCTGATCTCCCGGCTGGCGAGCCTGCCGATGCTGATCGCCATCGGCATCGGCCTGCACAACTTCGCCGAGGGCCTGGCGATCGGGAACTCGGCGGCCGACGGCGAGATCAGCCTGGCCGTGATGCTGATCATCGGCTTCGGGCTGCACAACGCCACCGAGGGCTTCGGGATCGTGGCGCCGATGGCCGCGGTCGGCGAGCGGCCGTCGTGGCGGTACCTGGGGCTGCTCGGGCTGATCGGCGGCGGGCCGACCTTCGCCGGGACGCTGGTCGGCGAGCAGTTCACCTCGACGCCGACCGCGGTCGCGTTCCTGTCGCTGGCCGCGGGGTCGATCCTGTACGTGATCATCGAGCTGCTGGCGGTGGCGCGCCGGACCGGGCTGAAGGAGCTGACCTCGTACGGGATCATGCTCGGGCTGGTCGCCGGGTTCCTGACCGACGCGATCGTGACACTCGGCGGCGCGTGAGCGTACGCCCTGCGTGACCGGGCGAACACCGTGGGAGAGCCTTTCGTCCGAAAGGTGAACTCCGGGCGTCCTGGATAGGTACTCTCATGCACTCATCGCATATCGTGAACATCATGGCGGAGAGTCCTGGCCACGGCGGTCCTGCGGAACCGACGGGCGAACACGAAGACCGGCGTCGCGTGACGGCCGACATCCCGCCGTGCCACTGCGTGATCTGCGACAGCGAGAACGCGGTCAGCCACACCCTCACCGCGGCCGAGAACGAGGCGTTCGCCGACGACGACATGTCCGGGCTGGGCCCCGAACCGGCAGAGGAAGAGGACGCGGTCCGCGCGCTGGTCCCCGGATGGTTCGGCGAGGCGGCCGCGCACGTGCGGCGCACCGGCTGGACCTCGATCGGCATCATGCCCGGCACCCGCACCCCCGGATGGGCGTTCTCGGTGGGGCTGTGGCACAGCTACCGCGCCCCCGAGGTGTCGCTGTTCGGCCTGCTGCTGCCGGACATGCAGCAGCGCGTGAACCGGGCCGGCCGGCTGATCCGCGACAACAAGCCGTTCGGGCTCGACATCGAGATCGACGGGATCCTGGACGCGCAGCCGGTGGTCGCCAAGCGCGTGCACCCCGGCTGGTACCCGACGCTGTTCGGGTTCGCCGTCGGGTTCTACCGCGGGGCGGTTCCGCCGTTCGTGCAGCTGGTCTGGCCGGACAGCCACGGGCTGTTCCCGTGGCAGCCCGGGTGCGGCCTGCGGTGCCGGACGGTGCAGCCGCAGCTGTGGCTGCCGCCGGAGCTGCACCCCGACGGCCCCTGGCAGAACCCCCGCTGAGCCGCGGCCCAGACCGAGCCGGAGCCTGGCTCAGGACCGCGCCTCGGCACCGTCCCGAACCCCCTGGGCTTCCTACGCTTCTTTCGCTTCCTTCGCGGCCAGCGCGTTCGCCACGCCGCCCCCGCTGGCCATGTAAGCCGCCCGGGACAGCAGCGCGAGCAGCCGCTCGGCCGCCTCCGGGGTCAGCCCGCGGTAGGCCCGGGACGCCAGCTCGTCGGTGATCTCCTCGGCCTGCTCCCGGAACAGGCGCGTGGCGTCGTCCGGCTGGGGGTAGGGCGCCGGCCAGCGGAAGAACTTCGCCCCGGCCTCGCCGAGCGGCCCGGCGACGATCGCCTCCAGCGGGTCCAGACCGGCCATCTGCACGGCCGTGATGTGCAGCCCGCCGCGCTGCTCGCGCATCACCATCGCCCAGTGCACCACCCGGTGCCGGGCCGAGGCCGGCTCGGGCATGGCGCCCCAGGCCGCGGCCAGCGGGGACAGGCCGGTCTCGGAGGTGGTGGCGATCTCCCGGAGCATGTCGGCCAGCTCGTGCGCCTCGTCCTCCGGGAGCGCGGCCAGGAACTCGTCGGCCCACATGCGCTGCACGTCGCGGTAGCGGTCCACGACGCGGTCCAGCGGCGGGCTCTGCTTCGGGTCGCGGGCCGTCTCCCAGCTCCGCACCGCCAGCTCGGCCGGGAAGAACCCGACGACCGCGTGCACCACCTCCGGGGCGACCGGCCCGAGGACCCCGACCCGGCCGCCGAAGTAGAACGGCCAGCCCTTCATCCCCAGGTCCTTGGCGGCGGTGCGGGCCGCCTGGGAGGACATGTAGTCGCCGCCGAGGGTGTAGAGCGCGCCCTTGGCCTCGACCGCGGTGCTCAGAGCCAGCTCGCGGATCTGTACCGGACCAAAGAGCGGTGCCGGATCGATTGTCGGATCAGCCGTCATGGGGCCCGATTCTCCCGCTCGGCCACAGTGCTTACAAACCGCCTCGCACAGATGCTCGTACAGCCGCTCCGACCTGCGCGTTCTGAGGCAACTCCGCGATAGATCGCACAGAACGACTATTCATCCGCACGGACCACACCGGCGTGACGCGGCGGGGCGAGGGGCGTTTGTGGCGGTGACGGGCTTTGTCGGCCCGGACCCCCCTGAGAAGAATGAGGACTGGCATGCACGACGTGACCAAGCGCGGGCTCGCGCTCGCGGTCGCGACCGGCGGCCTGCTGATCACTGGTGCCGCGCCCGCGGTCTCGGCGGTTTCGAACCACCCCGAGAACCCCGAGCACGCGAAGAAGAGCCAGCCGACGGGCGACTCTTCACACCACGCGGCCATCCCGGTCAGCGCGCCGAAGGTCAAGCAGTACACCGGGCGGCACAAGGCCACCGAGCCGCACGCCGCCGCGCCGCACCACACGGCCGCGTCGCACGCTCCGACATCGCACGCCCCGACGACGCACGCTCCGACATCGCCGCACAGCGCGGAGTCGCACCACGCTCCGGCGCCGCACCACAGCACCCCGGCGCACCACGCCCCGGCACCGCACGACACGGCCGCCCCCCATCACACGGCCGCGCCGCACCACAGCGCCGCTCCGCACCACACAGCGGCCCCGCACCACCCCGCGGCTCCCCACCACACCGGCGCGCCGCACCACGCCGGTACGGCCCCGCACAGCGCCCCGGCGCCCCAGGCCGCCGGAGCCACCGCGCACTGGCCGGCCCACCCCGGCGGCGACCGTCCCGAGGCCCAGGCGGCCGAGGCGGAGTCCGCCGACCTCGGGGGCGGCGGCTTCCTGGCCGGCAACACCGTCGAGGTGCCGATCGACGCCCCGGTCAACGTCTGCGGCGTGGTCGCGACCGTGCTGGGCGGCGGCGACAGTGCCGCCGACGAGCACTGTGTCAACGGCCCGGACACCGCCGGCGGGCCGAGCAGCTCGGCGGCCGCGGTGGCGGCCGGGAACCCGGGCGCGCTGTCGGACAACGTCGTGCAGATCCCGGTCTCGCTCCCGACGAACATCTGCGGCGACACCGCGACCGTGGTCGGCGGACACGACTCGGCCGAGGACATCCTGTGCGCCAACAACGGCGGCGAGTCCTCCTCGACCGCCCGCGCCGTGGCCGCCTCCTCCCCCGGCCTGGTGAGCGGGAACGTGGTCCAGGTCCCGGTCGACGCGCCGCTGAACGTCTGCGGGATCACCGCCAACGTGGTCGCGGTCTACGACACCGCCGCCGGCACCACCTGCGTCAACGGCGGCGAGCACGGTGACCACGGCGGGCAGGGCTACGCCCCGATGCGTGCCCGCTCGGTGGACGCGTACGGCACGCCGCAGCAGTCCGCGGGCTCCGGCGCGAGCGCCGTGACCGCGAACTCCTCCGGCGCGGTCACCGGCAACATCGTGCAGGTGCCGATCCAGGCCCCGATCGACGCCTGCGGCGACTCGGTGAGCGTGGTCGGCGTGTTCAACTCCGCGCTGGACAACCGCTGCGTGAACCACACCGCGGGCGGCGCGGCCGCCAACGGCCGGGCCGTCGGCAACAACGGTCTGGCCACCGGCAACGTCGCGCAGCTGCCGATCGACATCCCGACCGAGGTCTGCGGCGTCGTGGCCGCGGTCGGCGGGTACCACGACACGGCCGAGGGCGACAGCTGCGTGAACACCGGCGCGCCGACGACGACGTCGGCCGCGAGCACCACCGGCGAGACCGGGATCGTCACCGGCACCGTCGCGCAGGGCAGCGTCAACGCGCCGGTCGAGGTCTGCGGGACCACCGTGGGCGCGGGCATCGTGAACAGCGGGACCGAGGACACGAGCTGTGTCACCGGCCCGCCGTGCCCGCCGCCCCCGCCGCCGAACTGCTTCCCGCCGCCCCCGCCCCCGCCGCCGGTGTTCCCGCCTCCGCCCCCGCCGGTGTTCCCCCCGCCGCCTCCGCCTCCGCCGCCGGTCTTCCCGCCGCCTCCGCCCCCGCCGGTGACGCCGCCGGGGCACCACCATCACCACCACGAGCACCTGCACCGGCACCATCACCACCACGAAGAGGTCGGCCAGCTGCCGCACACCGGCACGGACGTCCTGGACTACGCGGGGATCGGCGCCGGGGCCATGGCGCTCGGCGCCGGGGCGCTGATCGCCGCCCGGCGCAAGTCCGGCTCGGCGAACTAGCGGTACGCCGCGCCTGATCGCGGCAGATCGCAGCAGATCGCGCCATCGCGTCACAACGGAGCGGGGCCCCTGGGATTCCAGGGGCCCCGCTCCGTTCCGTTGTCATCGCATGCTGACGCAGCCGGCCGACGTCACACCTTCCCGGACAACACCGCCCCGAGATACCCGTCGACGTCACCGTCGGCCTTGGTCCCCAGCATGGTCCGGGTCCAGGCCCGCCGCTCGTGGTCGATCACCGCGAGCTCCCACACGCAGCCGGCCTGCCGCGAAGGCGCCCGCGCGATGTCCGCCGGCTCGGAGAACCGGGCCGAGTAGGCGGCCGTCGACAGCAGGCAGCCGTACGACCACCACCCGACCACGTACGAGTAAGCGTTCGTCGACCGGTGCGCGATCACGAATCCGACCCCGTAGCGCCCGCCCCCGACGCCGGGGCGGGGTAACGCCTCCACGGCAGCCTTGCGCGCGCCCTCCCGGGCCGCCTCCTCAAGGTCCCCGCCGGGCGTCGCGGACAGCCCGTGGACCTTCACCCGCCAGTCGTCGATCTCGAGCAGGCCGAGCGGCCGCACCCTCCGAGGGGTATACGGCACCACGCCGAGTGGCTCTGTCATGAGGCAGGATGCTGGCACACCTCGGGAATCGACTCAATGCCCTGCGCCAGCTTTCACCCGGTGCGGGGTGGCGCCGGGTACTCGCCACAGCGGTCCGGCCCGCGGACGGCACGGGACCGGATACCGGAACGCTCAGCCCATCAGGGCTTCGACCAGCCATTCCACCATCGCGCCGAGCCAGTGGTACATGACCACTATCTCGTAGCGGTCGTCCTGTTCGTCGATGCGGTCGAAGGGGTTGTCGTCGTCGTCCTCGATCTCCAGCCAGACCGCGAGGACCAGGCGGATGTCGTTGACCGCGCCGAGCCAGGACTGGGCCTGCTCGGCGTCCAGGGCCAGCTCGTCGCCGGGCTGGTAGTCGCGCAGCGCGTCCAGCACCTGCCGGGCCGTGGCGCGCTTGCCATCGCGCAGATCGGGCTCGGTGAGCCGGCGGAACTCGCCGGCCTCGTCGGGGTCGCCCTCGTAGGCGTCCGGGAACAGCCGCGCCAGCGCCGGGTTGTCCGGCTTCTTCACCGGGCCTTCGGCGATGCCCAGGGCCGCGGCCAGCGAGTCGGGCTCCTCGCCCAGCGGGTCCTCCTCGTCCAGCAGCGCGAGCTGCCCGGCGAGCAGGAAGCGCAGGACGTCCGCCTGGCCGTCGGTGAACGCGCCGACGATCCGCCCGGAGCGGTCGGCCTGGAAAGGCAGGAGCACGTGCGGTTCCCCGATCTGGTCGTTCAGCCGTCCTGGCGCTGCACGGTCGCCCACAAGCCGTAACCGTGCATCGCGGCCACGTCCTTCTCCATCTGCTCGCGGCCGCCGCTGGACACTATCGCCTTGCCGAGGTTGTGCACCTCCCGCATCAACCGCTCGGCCTTGCCCTTGCTGTAACCGAAGTAGGTCATGAACACGTAGGTGACATAACTCATCAGGTTCACAGGGTCGTTCCAGACCACGGTGACCCACACCGGGTCCTGCACCGGAGCCGCCCGGGTCTCCTCCGTGGCCTCCGGAACGACCTCCACCGGCGCGACACTCATCCCACCAGACTACGCTGATAGATCGTGAACAGCACCGCGCTCCTCACGGACCACTATGAGCTCACCATGCTGGAGGGCGCCCTGCGCAGCGGGGCCGCCCACCGACGCTCGGTGTTCGAGGTCTTCGCCCGCCGGCTGCCCGACGGACGCCGCTACGGCGTCACCGCCGGTACCGGCCGCCTCCTGGACGCCCTGGAGGAATTCCGGTTCGACACCGCGATCTGCGACTTCCTGCACGAGTCCGGGATCGTCGACGAACCCACCCGGGACTGGCTGGCCGGCTACCGCTTCACCGGCGACGTCCACGGCTACGCCGAGGGAGAGTGCTACTTCCCCGGCTCCCCGCTGCTGATCGTGGAGTCCACGTTCGCCGAGGCGGTGCTGCTGGAGACGCTCGTACTGTCGGTGCTGAACCACGACAGCGCGATCGCCTCGGCGGCCTCCCGCATGACCTCGGCCGCGATGGGCCGCCCCTGCCTGGAGATGGGCTCGCGGCGCACCCACGAGGAGGCCGCCGTGGCCGCGGCGCGCGCCGCCTACCTGGCGGGCTTCTCGGCGTCCTCCAACCTGGAGGCACGCCGCCGCTTCGGCGTCCCGACCACCGGCACCTCCGCGCACGCCTTCGTCCTGCTGCACGACAGCGAGCGCGACGCCTTCAGCGTCCAGGTGGAGACCCTGGGCCGGGGCACGACGCTGCTGGTCGACACCTACGACGTGGCCGAGGCCGTGAAGATCGCGGTCGAGGTCGCCGGCCCCGACCTCGGCGCGGTCCGCCTGGACTCCGGCGACCTGCTGTGGATGGCGCACCGGGTGCGCAAGCAGCTCGACGAGCTGGGCGCCGAGCACACCAAGATCGTGGTCACCTCGGACCTGGACGAGTACCAGATCGCGGCACTGGCCGCGGCCCCGGTGGACTCCTACGGCGTCGGCACCCAACTGGTCACCGGCTCCGGCGCGCCGACCGCCGGCCTGGTCTACAAGCTGGTGGCGCGCGGCGCGAGCGCGGAACCGGAAGCACCGATGGTGCCGGTGGCGAAGAAGTCCTCTGAGAAGGCCACCCGCGGCGGCCGCAAGTTCGCCTGGCGCCGCATCGGCTCCGACGGCGTGGCGCAGGAGGAGGTCGTCGGGACGGGCTCGGTACCGGAGGAGCTGAAGGCCGAGGGCCGCGACCTGCTGATGCAGTACGTCGCCAAGGGCGAGGTGATCGCGCGGCCGACGCTGGCCGAGATCCGCGAGCGCCACGAGGCCTCGCGTGCGGAGCTGCCGCCGTGGTCGACACAGCTCTCGCGCGGCGAGCCGGCGATCCCTACGGTGTACCCGAGCTAGCAGCGCCCGACGCAGCCCGACGCAGCCCGACGCAGCCCGACGCAGCCCGACGAAAGAAGCCGACCATGACGCACGCACTGATCGTCGTCGACGTCCAGAACGACTTTTGCGAAGGCGGCTCGCTGCCGGTCTCCGGCGGCTCGGCCGTCGCGGCCGGCGTGAGCGCCCTGCTGGCCGCACCGGACCGCGGCGGCTTCGAGCACGTGGTGGCGACCCGGGACTGGCACACCGACCCCGGGTCGCACTTCGCCGCCGAGCCGGACTACGTGACCAGCTGGCCGGTGCACTGCGTGGCCGGGACGAAGGGTGCGGAGTTCCACCCGGACTTCGACCGCACGAACGTCGACGAGGTCTTCTCCAAGGGCGCGTTCCAGGCCGCGTACAGCGGTTTCGAGGGCGTGGACGGCTCGGACACGCCGCTGGGCGACTGGCTGCGGACGCGCGGGGTGGACGAGGTGGACGTGGTCGGGATCGCCACCGACTACTGCGTGCGGGCGACCGCGCTGGACGCGGTGAAGCTGGGGCTGCGCACACGGCTGCGGGCTGATCTGGTGGCCGGGGTCGCGGAGGGCACGACGGCCACGGCGCTGGCCGAGATGAGCGCGGCCGGGGTCGAGATCGTGCCGGCGGTTGAAGGCTGACAGCGACTCACCGGCTCGCCGACTCGCCGGCCGACCGGCTCGTCGACGAGCACGCGCGGCGGCGCGGCCGAAATCTGCTGGCCGCCGCACGTAGCCGGCGGACAAGATGGCCGACATGCCCGGGAGACTGGAACTCAGGACCCGGATCAGCCGCGTGCGCCTGGACGGCCGCGAGCACCGGGTGATCCGGCCGGACCGTCCTGCCACCCGCCTGGTCCTGCACGACGACAGCTTCTGGTACTCCGGCTACGCCGACCGCGAGGCCCTGTGCCAACTGGCCACGCTCTGGTCCCTCGCAGCCGTGTCCCCGCGCTCGATCATCCACGTCCCGACCCGGCACAACGCCTCGCCGTTCGAAGGCCGCAGCGTCGATCTGGTGCTGTCGCACGCCCTGCACCAGCTCCGGCCCTCGCGATGGAAAGCGATACGCGGCCGCCTCGGGGAAGGCGCACCGCACAAGATCCAAGTCCCCGACTTCGCCAACGCCGAGATGGACTACACCCGCCTGCACTACCGGGAGTACCGCGACCTGCTGAACTTCGACTCGGCCGGCGACACGCTCTTCGTCACCGGCAGCCGCGAATCCTTCCGGCAAGCGGCACACGAGCTCAGCACCGTGCTGACCGAGACGGTCCGCAAGCGCAACCACGACGCCGTCAGACATGTTTGCGCCGAACTCGCCGCCGGCGGATGGCCGCCGGCACGCACCCGGCACAGCACCCCGGACATGCTGCACATCCAGTACTACCCCGATGACTGGCCGCCCCGAGCCGCCTAAGTTCTACCGTCCTACCGCGTGCGCCGCCGCTTCAGGCGCGTCACGTACAACACCGTCACGACCAGCAGCACCACGACCATCCCGCCGAGGTAGGCCTCGGACGTGGTGTCCAGCACGTTCATCTTCGTCGGCACGGTGATCGTCGCGGCGAGCTTGTTCTCGCGGTCGTGCACCGACTTCATCAGCAGGTAGCCCAACGGCACGATGCCGATCGCGGAGATCAGCAGGACCGCCAGCGTGTGCCCGACGCGCTCCAGCGGCCCGGTCTTCACCACGACCTTCGGGGCCTGCTTCTTCGGGCCGCGCGGGGTGTCGAACTCGGTGCGCGATGAGCCGTTCGGCGAGTCGCCCTGCTTGGGTCCGGTGGTGATCTCCGGGCCGTCGAACGGTTTGCCGTCCGGACGCAGCAGCCGGATGCGCAGTGCCTGGTTCGCCGCGGACATCTGCGCCGGAGTCTGCCTCGGTGCGGCCGGCATGCCGGGCATACCCGGCGCCGGGGTGATCGAGATGCCCATCCCGGCGGCGCTGGCGACCTGGGGCGGCGCCTGGCGCGGGGGCTCGGGCAGCGGGCTGTCGAAGCTGGTGTCCGCCAACGATTTCGGCGGTGTGAAGACAGGAGGCCTCGGCTCCGGGGCCGCGCCCGGGAAGTCCGCCGGGGGACGATGCGGGAACGTGGACTCCGAGGGCTTCGCGTCGTCGAAGTTCACCTCCGACAGCGGACGCGGCGGCGCGAAGGCCGGAGGCTTCGGCACGGTAGCGGCAGCCGGGTCGAGATCGTCGTCGTACGACGAATCCTGCGACCCCTCGTCCGGCATCGGAAGGAGATCGTCGAAGGTCAGCTGTCCGATGGACGCCCGGCCCGACGTCTCGCCGCCTGACGCGGCAGAAGCAGAAGAGGCCGCCGCGGCCCGTGGCGGCGGGGGCACCGCCCCCGACTCCACAACCCCCTCCGCGTCCCCGGCGCCGCCGGCCTTCTTAGGCATCGGCTTGCTGGTGCCCGGGACCCACTTCGAGCCGTCCCAATACCGGATGTATCCGGGAACTGAGGGGTCGGGGTAATAGCCGGGACGCGGTGTACTCTCCACGATCACCGAGCCTAGAACACCGCCGCCCAAACCTGTACGGGTGCCGGGATTCCTTACGCAACCTTGGGGAATCCCTACACCCGCACGATGACCAGCTACTACGTCCTTTGCAGTAGACGCCTCAGCCGGGGCTCACAGGTTGCCGCGGCGCTCCTGCTCACGCTCGATGGCCTCGAACAGGGCCTTGAAGTTCCCCTTGCCGAAGCCCTGGCTGCCGTGCCGCTCGATGAGCTCGAAGAACACGGTCGGACGGTCCTGCACCGGCTTGGTGAAGATCTGCAGCAGGTAGCCCTCCTCGTCGCGGTCGACGAGGATCTTGCGCTTCTGCAGCTCCTCGACCGGCACGCGCACGGTCCCGATGCGCGCCCGCAGCTCCTCGTCCTCGTAGTACGAGTCCGGGGTCTCCAGGAACTCCACGCCCGCGGCGCGCATCGCGTCCACGGTGGCCAGGATGTCGCCGGTGTTCAGCGCGATGTGCTGCACACCGGGGCCGCCGTAGAACTCCAGGTACTCGTCGATCTGCGACTTCTTCTTCGCGATCGCTGGCTCGTTCAGCGGGAACTTGACCTTGCGGGTACCGTCGGCGACCACCTTGGACATCAGCGCCGAGTAGTCGGTCGCGATGTCGTCGCCGATGAACTCGGCCATGTTCGTGAAGCCCATGACCTTGTGGTAGAACTCCACCCATTCGTCCATCTTGCCCAGCTCGACGTTGCCGACGCAGTGGTCGATCGCCTGGAAGATGCGGGCGTTCGGCTCGACCAGCGGCGCGCGCTCGACATAGCCGGGGGCGTAGACGCCGTGGTAGCGGGACCGGTCGATCAGCGAGTGGCGGGTTTCGCCGTAGGTGGCGACCGCGGCGCGGACCAGGACGCCGTGCTCGTCCTCGATCTCGTGCGGCTTCTCCAGGCCGGTGGCGCCGTGCGCGACCGCGTACTCGTAGGCGGCGTACACGTCCGGGACGGCGATCGCCAGGTCGGTGACGCCGTCGCCGTGCTCGGCGACGTGCCGGGCGAGGTCGGTGCCGGGACGGACCGAGCCCTCCAGCACGAAGCGCGCGCTGCCGGACACCAGCACGTACGACACGCGGTCCGCGCGGCCGGTCTCGGGGCCGGAGTAGGCGACCACCTTCATGCCGAAAGCGGTCGAGTAATAGTGGGCGGCCTGCTTGGCGTTGCCGACGGCGAACACGACGGCGTCCATCCCCTTGACCGGGAACGGGTCGGCGGAGGTGGCGGTGAGGTCGGCGTCGGCGTTGACGGGGACAGCGGTTTCGGTCATGGTCCCAGCTTCGATCCGCAGATCAAACTGCGCAACGCGAGGTCAGAGAGCTATACAATCTGCTCAGCGCCAGTGCCTCTCGGACCACATTTCTGTACAGTGTGATCAGCGACACATCACCGCGAAACCGACATGGAAGGGAACCACCCGGTATGTCCCTGCATGAACCACCGCCCTCGACGATGCAGATCGACGGCCTGGACGCCCGGCTGCTGGCCCTGCTCACCGAGGAGCCGCGGATCGGGATCCTCGAAGCGTCACGACGCCTGGGAGTGGCGCGCGGGACCGTGCAGGCGCGCCTGGACCGGCTCCAGGCGCGCGGCGTGGTACGCGGTTTCGGGCCGGTCATCGACCCGATCGCGCTCGGCTACTCGGTGACCGCGTTCGCCACGCTGGAGATCCGGCAGGGCCGCGGCGCGCAGGTCCGCGAACACCTGGCGGCGATCCCGGAGCTGCTGGAGATGCACACCATCACCGGCGCCGGCGACATGCTGTGCCGCATCGTCGCGCGGTCCAACGCGGACATGCAGCGGGTGATCGACAAGCTGGTCTCCTTCGAGGGCATCCAGCGGACCTCGACCGTGATCGCGATGGCGAACCCGGTGCCCTACCGGGTGCTGCCGCTGACCGAGGTGTGCGCCACCGAGCACTCGGAAGGGTAAGGACTGCTCCAGAGGTTTCTCAGGAGTCGCATTTGGTCACGGACGTCACGACTTGCCAGAACGACGTTTCCGGGGGTACGGCTATCCGTTAGGTTTGCTGCGTGTCCGAGCCGATCGAGGAACCCGCCGCGTCCGCCCCCGACCCTCCTCGACAGGCTCCCCGGCCGTGGTGGTCCCGGGCGGTCCTGGGCGTCGCCGTCCTCGGCATCTCGTTCCTGGCGCTGTACCACCTGACGATCACGTTCCTGACCAACTCGCCGACGAACACGGTCAGCACCAGGCTCGCGACCCCCATCGCCAAATGGGTCTACCCGTGGTTCGAGCAGAACTGGCGGCTGTTCGCGCCGAACCCGATGTCCCAGAACTTCACCGTCGAGGCCAGGGTCTCCACCGACTGCTACAGCAGCGTCACACCCTGGTACAACCTGTCGCAGATGGACTACGACACCATTCTGCACAACCCCTTCCCCGGTCACTTGGAGCAGAACGAGCTGCGCCGGGCGTGGACCGACGCCTACCTCACGACGCACGACTCCTCCGACGTCGGCACCTCCGGGCGCGCCGAGATGACGCGGCAGTACCTGGTGAACATCGCGATGCAGCGGATCCAGCCGCGCAGCGCCAAGGACGGCGTGCCGCCGGGCAAGATCATGAACATCGAGTTCCGGGTCACCACCACCGACATCGCGCCGGCCGACGCGCCGAACCAGGTGCAGCAGCCGGCGGTGCACATCATCCCGTGGCGGCAGGTCTCCCCCGACGCTGTCTCCTACGGCTGCCCGAACGGGAGCGTGGCTCCGTGACCTCGGACATCGACGACACTGCCGACAGCGTCGACAGCGTCGAAGCCGCAGAAGCCGCCGCCGCGCTCGCGGTGGCCGCCGAGCAGTGCCCGCCATTCCGCCGGGAGCCTCTGATGTGGGCCGTCCACAAGGCCGGCACGACGCTGACCTACCTGACGACGCACGCGGTCGCGCTCTACGGCACGGCGGTCCTGCGGATGGGCTACGGCTCGCTTTACCTGATCTTCCTGCTCCACGAGTACCCGAACCGCCAATCGCTGTGGGGCCCGAACGCGCCCTGGACCTCGTCGTTGAACCAGCAGTTCGCCAACGACCCCGGCCTGGATTGGTTCGCCGTCGACCGCTGGTGGTACACGTTCCTCGGCCACGGCGGCAACGCCTGGTTCGAGTTCTGGTACCACGTGGCGATCCTGGTCTGCGTGTTGTTCGTGCTGGGCTGGCGCACGCGTGTGACGTCGATCTGCTTCGCGCTCACTCTCATGGCGTTCACCGGCCGCAACGTGTTCCTCACCGACGGCGGCGACAACATCATGAGCCTGATGGCCATCTACCTGGCCTTCAGCCGATGCGGCGCGCGCTGGTCGCTGGACGCGCGGCGCAAGCGCCGGCAGGCCGCGAAGCGGGAAGCGGCCGGCATCGCCGAGTTCGCCTGGCCGAAAACCCGGGGCTGGCAGGCGGTCGCCGAGCTGGACCGGACGCGCGAGGAGATCGTCACCTTCCTGCACAACGCCGCAGTGCTGGTGATAGCGGCGCAGATCTGCGTGGTCTACGCCGCGGCCGGGCTGTACAAGTCGCAGGGCTCGGACTGGCAGAACGGGACCGCGCTGTACTACACGCTGCATCTGGACTGGTTCCGGCCCTGGCCGGGATTGTCGAACTTCATGGCGGGGCAGAGCGTCACGATCGCGATCGTGGCGTACTTGACGGTGTTCGTGCAGATCGCCTTCCCGTTCGCCGTGTTCAGCAAGTGGCTGAAGTACCCGTGCCTGGTGATGCTGGTCGGGATGCACTTCTCGATCGCGGTGGTGATGGGGCTGCCGTTGTTCTCGGCGGCGATGATGGTCGGCGACGCGGTGTTCTTGCCCACCGGGCTGTGGCTTTGGGTGGGGCGGAGGGTGCGCGAGCGGGTGGGGCGGGTGCCTAGGCCGGGTCGGTATTTGATTTTCAAGCGGTATCTGATTTCAAAGCGGTATCCGACATCGAAGCGGCTAGGTCCTGCGCCAGCCACTCCGCAAAGTCCGGAAGCGTCCGTACTCCCCCATCAAGCACAGCCTCATAAATCAGAGTCCCGTTGACCTGACGGCCGTACTCGGGGCGCGGCGTCCACTCCTCCTTGATGCGCAGGATGGCTTCGCGCGTCTCGTCGGTGAGGCGGGGCAGGAGCGTGCGCAGGTGGCCCAGGTCCGGCTGGCGCTCGGGCTGGTCGACGAACCAGAGGTCGAGACTCCAGTCGCGCGGCCGCGGGGAGCGGTACTGGATCTGGAGGAACAGGCCGTCGGGGTAGTTGTCGGGCTCGGTGTTCCAGCTGCCGGTGTCGTCGCGGAAGGTCACCTGGCGCACGCGCTCGTGCCGGGCCAGCCGGGTCGCCAGGTGCGCGACGGCGTCGAAGGCCGGCAGGTCGAGGCGGGCGCAGGCGGTGGTCATGTCGATGTCCGGCTTCACCATGACGCCGAGGGCGGAGCTGCCGGTACGGATCGGGTCGCCGATGGCCTCCAGCCCGGCGATGAGGTCCAGGTCGTCGAGGACGGCGTCCGCCTCGTTCTGGAGAAGCCGCTGCCTGCGGAACAGATCGTCGTCGATGCCCATTCGTCGAGTATGGTCCACGCACAATCTAAGCTGCGCGTATGACCCGCACCGATCCCACGCCGGAACCGGAGACCAGCCAGACTCTGGACCGGGGGATCCGCGTGCTCACGGCACTGGCCGACGCCACCTCCGGCCTGACGGTCGCCCAACTGGCCGAACGCGTCGGGGCCCCGCGCACCGCCGGCTACCGCCTCGTCGCGACGCTGGAGGCGCACGGTCTGGCGAGGCGGGATGCGGACGGGCGGGTGCACCTCGGCGTCGGGGTGCTGCGGCTGGCGGCGCGGGTCCACCCGCTGCTGCGCGAGGCCGCGACGCCGCCGCTGCGGCGGCTGGCCGAGGCGGTGGGCGCGACGGCGCACTTGACGGTCGCGGAGGGGCCGGATGGGCTGGCGATCGCGGTGGTGGAGCCGACTTGGACGGACTATCACATGGCGTATCGGGTGGGGTCGCGGCACCGGTTGGGGCAGGGGGCGGCGGGGAAGGCGATCTTGCTGGGACGGTCGGGGGTGGGGCGGGGTGGGGGAGGCGGTGGTATTCAGGACGCTGCGACGCTGTACACGGTGAGCGAGGGCGAGCTTCAGGCTGGGGCGCACGGGATCGCGGCGCCGATTCGGGCGGTGCCGGGGTTGGAGGCGAGTGTTGGGGTGGTGTCTTTCGCGCCGCTGGATGTGGGGGCTGTTGCGCCTCGGGTGATTCAGGCTGCGGGGGAGATTTCGGCGGCGTTGATGTGAGGTGGGGGGTTGCTGTATCTGCGGTTGTTGCCGGTGTTGGGTAGCTGATTCGGCGCGCTGCTCAGGTTGCGGTTCGCTTGTGGTTTACAGGCGTTTTTTGACGGCTTCGCCAATGGTTTGATGGCCTCGCAAGGGGACGCAGTTCGGTTGTGCCCCGCATGTTGCGCTGGCGGCCGCCGGTTTTCGTGTCCACAACCACGCACCGGTCCGAGTCACTGCGCACGCGTTGCGTAGGCGGCAATCGTTGGGCGTGGTGGGGCCTCCGGCGGGCGCTCTACAGCGAGGGGGCGACCCGCGCGTCCGGCTGTCCGGCGGCGGCCCGCGACTGGTCGGCTTTCTATCCGCTGTTGCCTGCGTTGCGTTGGTCGGTGGCGGTGTTGCTTGTGGTCACCAGGGTTCTGTGCCCCTCGCCACGTCGTCGCCTTACGGAACCAGCCCGGTTTGGTGGCGTCAAGCCGCATCGCTGCTGCTGTGGTCCAGCTCCGTCCGGCTGGACACCACCAAACCGGCCAGGTTGGCTTCGCCCGCCGACGCGGCGAGGGACCCAGAACCAACACCCCGCATGGTCCTTCGGACCCCCTCACCACGGGGCCGGTCGCGCTGGCCCGTCACCAACCGCAGGCAGCAAGGCGAGTTCCACTCACCGCGGCGTCAGCTCGAACACCCGCAGCTCCCGGCCGCTCCGCTCGGTGTACACGTCGAAGTTCGGCCAGGTCGTCGTCAGCACCGGCCAGATCGCCGTGCGCTCCTCGCCCTCCAGCAGGCGGGCCGTGACTGGGATCTTCTTGCCCTTGACCGTCAGCGTCGCCTCGGGGTTGGCCATCAGGTTCAGCGTCCACACCGGGTGGTGTTCCTGGCCCCAGTTCGAGCCGGTGAGGTAGTACTTGCCCTCGTGCCCTACGTAGAGCAGCGGTACGGAGCGTTCCTTGCCGGTCTTGCGGCCCACCGTCGTGAGCAGCAGGCCGGTCAGGCCCGAGGGGCTCATGGCGCCGACGCGGCCGCGTGTCACCTTGTACAGCACGCGGTCCACGCGCGGGATCGTGTGTTTGCCTACTGCCACGAACCAGGGTTGGCGGGCGAGCGTCTGCGCTGTGCGCTTCAGTCCCTTGGGCGTCATGGCGCGGAGTATGTCATCTGATGAGCCATCAGAGAAGGCTGGGCCGGGTGGTTGCGGGGCGGCGTGGTGGCGTTTTCTGGCGACCTCATCACGACCATCGATCTACCCCGTCGGGGGATTCGCACTCGCCCGGTACCGGCCCGGTGTCGTCCCCAGGGCCTTCCGGAAGGTCTCGATGAACGCGCTTGGCGTCGCGAAGCCGCATGCGGTCGCGACCGTCGTCACCGCCTCGCCGGTCGCCAGCAGTGCCATCGCGTGCTGGAGCCGCAGTTGCGTGCGCCACTGTGGGAAGGTCATGCCGGTTTCGGCGCGGAACAGGCGGCTGAGGGTGCGCTCGGCGGCGCCGGCTTCGCGGCCGAGGGCGGCCAGGGTGCGGGCGTCCGCGGGGTTGTCGGCGAGGGCGCGGGCGATCGTTGTGAGGCGGTCGTCGTGCGGCCAGAGTAGGCGCAGCGGGAGTTCGTCGACGGTGCGCAGGCGGTCCAGCGCCACCTGTTCGAGGTTGCGGCGCTGGCGCGGGCCCGGGTCCTCGGTGGTGAGGGCGGCGATCAGCTCGCGGAGCAGCGGATCCACGGCCAGGACCGTTGGGCTGTCCAGGTGGAGCGGGTTGGTGGCGGCTGGGAAGATCAGGGTTCGCATCTCGGTGGGGCCGTGCGCGCGGTGCGCGTGTGGGACGCGGGCCGGGATCCAGGCTGCGCGGTGCGGGGGCACCATCCACACCCCGGCCGAGGTGGCGACCTCCAGCATCCCGCTGAGCGGGTAGACCAGCTGGTTCACGTCGTGGTCGTGGCGCTCCACCTGCTCGCCGGGCAGCAGGGGGTGGCGGGTGGGGCCGGTGAGGATCAGGCGGTTTTCCGACATTGATCGGCAGGATATCGGAAGCCGGACAAGGTCGCGCCGGGCGATTGTGGGGGCTATGAGCCTGACCGCACCAAGAACACCGGCAGCGCCGGACGCCGATTCGGCGAGCGCGCGCGGAGTCCGCAACCGCATGGCCGTCTGGGGCCTGGCGCACGCCGTCGACGACATGTACCAGGGCCTCGTCCCCGCCAGCGTCCCCTACTTCGTCCTGGAGCGGCACTACAGCTACCTCGCCGCCTCCGGCCTCACACTCGCCGCGACGCTTGGCAGCGCGCTCCCGCAGCCGGCGATCGGGCTGGTCGTGGACCGGTGGCGGCTGCCGCGGATGGCCGCGGTCGGCGTCGCGGTCGCCGGGACCGGCGTGGGGCTGTCGGGTCTGGCGGGCCCCTACGCGCTGGTCTGGCTCTGCATCCTGATATCAGGGCTCGGAGTGGCGATGTTCCACCCCGCGGCCGGCCGCTCGGCCCGCGAGGCCGCTGGGGACAGTGCCAGCGCGATGAGCGTCTTCGCGGCCGGCGGCAGCGTCGGCTTCTTCCTGGCGCCGGTGCTGGCGACGCCCGCGCTGGACGCGTGGGGCGTCGGTGCGACAGCGCTGTTCGTCCCGCCGGCCTGGCTCATCGCCTTGGTGCTGCTCAAGAAGCGCAGCGGCGCCCGGCACGCGCACGCCACGACGACCGGCGGCCGGGACCGCTGGGGCCCCTTCGCCGCGCTGACCGGCGTCGAGGTGGTCCGCTCGGCGGCGTTCTTCGGCATCAACACCTTCATCGAGCTGTACTGGCTCAAGCACCTGCACGCCTCCCGCACCCTCGCCGGCGCGGCCCTCGCCTCCTTCCTGGTCGGCGGCGTCGTGGGCACGCTGCTCGGCGGACGCATCGCCGACCGCTTCGGGATGGTGCGCACGGTGCAACTCGGCACCGCGCTGACGGTGCCGATGCTGCTCGCGCTGCGCGTGTGCCCCGGCAGCATCGCGCCGCTGGCCTTCGCGGTCCTGACCGGGCTCGCGCTGAACATCCCGTTCGCCGTACTGGTGAAACTCGGCCAGGACTACCTGCCGGGACGGCCGGGAACCGCGGCCGGCGTCACGCTCGGGCTCGGGGTCAGCGCCGGCGGGCTGCTGGCACCGGTGTTCGGCCTGATCGCCGAGCACAGCGGGCCGCAGGGGGTGCTGACGGTGCTGTGCGCCGTGCCGATCGCGGGACTCGTCCTCGGCTTGCTGCTGAGGGAACCAGCCGGCGCCTAATACCCGCCCTCAGCAGCCCACCGCCGCACCATGTCGATCCGCTTCTGCAACTGCGTAGCAGTAGCCTGCGCCACCGCCGGGCCGCCGCACGTTCGCCGCAGCTCGCCGTGGATCGTGCCGTGTGGCTTGCCGGTCTTGTGGTGCCAGGCGCCGACCAGCCCCTGCAGCTCCTTGCGAAGCTCCAGCAGCTGCTTGCGCGTCATCACCGGACGTTCCTCGGCCCCGACGATCGCTTCGGCCTGCGAGCGCAGCAGCGCCTTCTTGCGTGCGCTGCTGAGGTGCATCTGCTGCCGCTTGGCCAGCAGAACCTTGATGTGCTCGGGATCCAGCAGGCCCGGCAGCCCCAGGTACTCCGCCTCTTCGCGCGAGCCGGGGTCGGCTGGGAGCCCGAACTCCGCGCCGTCGTACAGGACCCGGTCAAACTCGGCTTCGGAGTTCAGCGCTTGGAAGGTGAAGAGCTCCTCTTCGTAGCCCTGCTCCTTCTCGGTGCGGTTGGCCTCCGCGAGCAGCGCCTCCTCCTCGCCCCACACGTCCTCGGTCGTGGTGGCCTGGGTCGGCTTGTCCAGTGCGTGGTCCCGCTGCTTCTCCATCTCGTTCGCGAACTCAAGCAGCATCGGGATCGAGGGCACGAACACCGATGCCGTCTCGCCGTGCCGGCGGGCCCGCACGAAGCGGCCGACGGCCTGTGCGAAGAACAGCGGCGTGGAGATGCCGGTGGCGTACACGCCGACCGCCAGGCGCGGGACGTCCACGCCCTCGGACACCATGCGGACCGCGACCATCCAGCGGTCGTCGTTCTCTGAGAACTCGGTGATGTTCTTCGACGAGTCGGGGTCGTCCGAGACCACGACGGTCGGCCGCTGCCCGGTGATGTCCTTGAGGATGTCCGCGTAGGCCCGCGCCGCGCCCTGGTCGGTGGCGATGACCAGGCCGCCGGCGTCCGGGATCGCGCGGCGCACCTCGCGCAGCCGGCGGTCGGCCGCGCGCAGCACCTGCGGCATCCAGTCGCCGGCCGGGTCCAGCGCGGTGCGCCAGGCCTGCTTGACGGCGTCGTTCGTCATCGGCTCGTTGAGCTGCATGGCGATCTCGTCGCCGGCCTTGGTGCGCCAGCGCATGCGACCGGCGTAGGACATGAACACCACCGGCCGCACGACGCCGTCGGTGAGCGCCTCGCCGTAGCCGTACGAGTAGTCCGCGATGCTGCGGCGGATGCCCTCGTTGTCCGGGGCGTAGGTGACGAACGGGATCGGGTTCGTGTCCGAGCGGAAGGGTGTACCCGTCAAGGCCAGGCGCCGGGTCGCGGGCTCGAAGGCCTCGTACGCCGCCTCGCCCCACGACTTCGAGTCGCCGGCGTGGTGGATCTCGTCCAGGATCACCAGGGTCCTGCGACCCTCGACGCGGTTCCGGTGCAGCATCGGGTGCGCGGCCACGCCGGCGTAGGTCACCGCGATGCCCTGGTAGTCCCGCGAGGTGCCGCCGGTCACGCCGCTGTAGTTGGGGTCGATCTTTATCCCGACCCGGTGCGCCGCCTCAGCCCACTGCGTCTTCAGGTGCTCGGTCGGCGCCACGATCGTGATGGTGTTCACCACGTGCCGGTCCAGCAGCTCCGTGGCGATGCGCAGCGCGAACGTGGTCTTGCCGGCGCCGGGGGTCGCGACCGCCAGGAAGTCCCGCGGCTCGCGCGCCATGTACTGGTCCAGCGCCGCCTGCTGCCAGGCCCGCAGCCGCCCCGCGGTGCCGCGCGCGGCCCGGTCGGGGTAGGACGGCGATAGATGGGAGGCCGCCGAGATACTCACGGTTCCTCCTCGTGTTCCACCCGCTTGTTGTGCCTTCTCACGCCTTCGAACGCGCGGTCCGTGAGGACCGACCCCCGAGATTACCTCACCCGAGAACCCACCACGCCCGATCGGGTCGCAACGGCAGTCGAAGCGGTGACCCGGCCTGCGGATCCCCGACGGCGTCCCGGATCGCGGCCAGCACCGCGGCCGGGGTCGCCATCACCGACAGGTCGCCGACCGGTTTCATGCCGCCCAGCGGCGGCGCGGCGACCGGCAGGCCGTCCGGGCCGATCTCTTCCTTCGCTTCCTCCGCGGTCTCCAGGAGGGCGGCGACCACGACCTCCGGGGCGTCCATCGTCGAGGGTTCGCCCCAGCCGAACGGGAGGTCCGAGCCCTCGGACAGCACGAAGCCGGCGCCGGCCACGGCTCCGGAGGCGACCCGGTGCACGGCCCGGTCCATGACCGCGACCCGGCCCGCGTCCTGCGCGATCGCCACCTGGATCACATTCACCAAGCCGAGTTCGGTGTCCACGTCCACCACCGCGCGCACCGCGCCGACCGCGACGCTGGCGGCGTCCGAGGTGCCTGTCAGGGCTGGCATGGTCACCATGCGGAACTCGCCGTCGCCGCGCACCACGCGGCCGGACTGGAGGCACTGCCGGTAGGCGTCGTCGAGGGGGAGGTGGAAGACGTCGTCGTGCGAGACCA
This sequence comes from Catenulispora sp. GAS73, assembly GCF_041262085.1. Classification (NCBI taxonomy): domain Bacteria; kingdom Bacillati; phylum Actinomycetota; class Actinomycetes; order Catenulisporales; family Catenulisporaceae; genus Catenulispora; species Catenulispora sp. GAS73. Next base: position 54,874 of record NZ_JBGCCM010000035.1, on the reverse strand, counting down.
GGTAGCCGTCGATGACCTTCAGCAGCCCGCCGTCGATGCCGATCTGCTCGGCCAGCGACCGGAAGAGTTTGGCACGGGCCTGCTTCGCCGCCGCCTCGACCGCGCTGCCGTGCACCCATGCCGGATGCGTGACCGCCGACGACGACGGCAGCGTACCGGGGTCCTCAGGCGCCCGGACCGCGACCCGCTCCGGCGAGATGCCCAGGGTGCGCTCGACCGTGACCCGGATCAGGTCGTGCAGACCCGAGCCGGTCTCCACGGCCGAGCAGGCCACGGTCGCGGCCGGGCCGTCCGGGGTCATCGAGACCAGCACGACGGCGGTCGCGTACTCCCCCAGCTGCGTCGGGTTCGACAGGTCGGCCATGCCGAGCGCGACGCCGACCCCGCGCCGGATCCGGGTCAGCTCCCCGGTCCGCCCGACGGTTCCCGGGTATTCGCGGATGTCCGGTCCCGGCGGGAAGTTCGGCATCGGGGTGTCGAGGATCTCGTGCAGGCAGTCCGGGATCGGCACCGGGGCCGCGGCCGGTTTACCCAGCGGGTCGCTCGCGTCCGGAACCAGGTCGCCGGGACGCAGCAGATTGCGAAGCCGGACCTCCAGGCCGCCCAGCCCGACCGCCGAACCCGCGGCGTCCATCTGCGCCTCGTACGCGGCGCACGTCAAGGCCCCGCCGCCGCCGCGCACCCGGCCGGTCGGCGGGTTGTTCGTGCGGACCACGCGGCCGGTGACCCGGACGTTCGGCACCCGGTAGGGCCCGACCGCCAGTCGGCAGGCCTCCTCCAGGATGTCGATCGTGGTGGAGGCGTAGGCGCCGCCGTCGAGCAGGATGTCGGCCTCGACCGCGACCAGGATCCCGTCGTCGCCGACCACGTGCCGGTAGCGCAACTGCGCCGCCGGGCGTCCCGGATGCGCCGGGGCGTCGCGCGGGACGACCGCCTTCACCGGCCGGCCGGTGGCCATCGCCAACAGCGCCGCCTGCACCTGCAGGCCCACATCCTCGCGGTGGGTGTCGGCGCCGCCGACCCGGGTCGGGATGACGTGCACCTTCTCCACCGGCAGGCCCAGGCACTGCGCGACCACCTCGCGGTCGCCGCGCGGGGAGACGGTCGCGACGTAGATCTCGATCCCGCGCTCGCCGTTGGGCACCGCGATCACCACGGCCGGAGCCGCGGGCCGGGAGGCGACGCCGTCGAAGACGTACTCGCCCTCGACGATCTTCCGCCCGGCGGACTCGGCGCTCGCCGGATCGGCCAGCGTCGCCGGATCGGTGCCGAAGGCCAGAGTGGTGGTGTGCAGGACGTTGCCGTCCGGGTGGATCGGCGGCGCCGTCGAGGACTGATCCGGGTCGTGCAGGGGCCGCAGCGGGTCCCAGATCACGCGCACCCGCTCGGCGGCGGCGCGCGCCAGCGCCGGATGCTCGGCGGCCACTACGGCCACCGGCTCGCCGATGTACCGGGCCACGTCGGCGGCCAGCACCGGTTGGTCGATGGAGCGCGGGCCGTGGAAGTTGTAGCCGGGCAGGTCGGCGGCGGAGAGCACGGCGTGCACGCCGGCGATGGCGCGCGCCGGCCGCATGTCCAGGCCGCGGATCGCGGCGCTGGCGTGCGGGGAGCGGGTGACGCCCATCCACAGCATGCCCTCGGCCCGCAGGTCGGCGGGGAACTTGGGCTCGGTCACGAGGCTGCGTCCTCCGGCTCGGCGGCGGCGTCCGCGATCCCGGCTTCCTTGGCCCGGGCGACCGCCTCGATCCAGCGACCGGATTCGGCGCAGCGGCAGACCAGTCCGGCCAGCGCCTCCCGGACCGCCGCGGGGCCGGGATCGGCCATGCGGCGCAACAGATCGGTGATGGCGACGGTGAGCGCGGGGGCGCAGAACCCGCAGGGGCTGGCGCCAGAGGCCGCGACCGCCTCGCGGGCGGCCTCGAAGGCGGCGTCCTGGGGTGTGCGCACGTCCCGGTCCGCCGCGGCGACCGCGGGCACCAGGCAGGCCGCCGCCAGGCGGCCGTCGAGCGTGACCAGACAGGACCCGCATTCGCCGACCCCGCAGCCGTCGCGCGGCTCGTCGAGGTCAAGGCGCTCGCGCAACACCGCCAGCAGCGAGTCGCCGATCCACACCTGCGGCACCGGATATTCGTGCCCGTCGACGCGCAGCGTCAGGCCCACGGCCGGCCATTCCACCGCCGACTCGCTCACCTGTGGCTCACTGGTCCATCCCCTTCGCCCGGCGGTGCCGGCGGACGCCGGCGGCCCAACACGTCCCACTGTCCTACTGAACTACCGGCTACCGGTCCTGGTTCCGCGCCTGCTCAGCACGCTCGACCCGCTGCTTGGCGCGTTGGAAGTCGGCCCGCTTCTGCAATTCGCGGACCTGGTCCAGCCAGCCCAGCGGCGGCAGCGCGCGCAGCAGCGCCCGGCGGGCGCAGATCTCCACGGCCTTCCGACGATACGGGTCGCCGCCCCCGCCGAGCGTGCCGCCCCCGTCGCCGTAGACGAGCGAGTCGGCGACCAGGCGCCCGAAGGTCTCGTAGACGGTCGGGTCGGCGATCGCGCCGGCCTCCCAGTCCACCTGCTCGGCCAGCCAGCGGTCGGCGTGGTCGGCGCGCAGCAGGGTCGGCAGCCCGCCGCGGCCGGTGCCGGAGGGCAGCGCGGCCAACGCCATCGCGCCGACGACGCAGGTCGCGCTGCGCCGTGCCGGATCCACGGCCAGCATGATCGACAGGATCGACCGCGAGATGCCGCCGCGGACCCCGATCTTCATGAAGCCCTGCATGCCCTCGACGACCGGCACCCGCGCGCCGACGACGAGTTCGCCGGGGGTGAGCTGCGGGACGCCGTCGCGGTCGTAGAAGTCGGACACGGAGACCGTGCGCACGCCGTCGGCGGAGGCCACCAGCACGGACGCGCCGAGCGCGGCGAGCACCACCGGCAGGTCCGCCGAGGCCGGGCCGACCACCAGGTTGCCGCCGAGGGTGGCGGCGGCGCGGACGTGCGGCGCGCCGATCGTCCGCGCGGCCTGGTTCAGCGCCGGGACCTGCTGGCGCAGATCGCGCTGCTGCATCTCGGCCAGCGTCAGACCGGCGTGCAGCAGCACCTCGCCGGGCCCGGTCGACCAGCCGCGCAGTTCGGCGCAGCGGTGCAGGGTGAGGACCGCGCCGGGGTGGCGGCGGCCCTCGGTGATCTCCGGCATGGCGACGGTGCCGCCGGCGATGATCACGGCGTCCGGGTACTCGGCCAGGACCTGCACGGCTTCGACCACGCTCTGCGGGCCGAACAGGGAGCGCGGGGCCGCTACCGGGGAGCCGGCCAGGCCGGGGCCGACAGCGGGCAGCGGCTGATCGGCTCCCGGGTCCGGCACCGGACCGTCTGCGGGCACTCCCGCAGCGGCTGAGACGCCCGCGCCAGCTGAACCTGCCCCGGCCGAAGCGACCGAAGGGCCCGAAGCAGCCGAAGCACCTGAAGTACCCGAACCGTCGAACCAGCTCGCCTCCGACGCCTTGGCCGCGCCGCCTATCTCGCCGTCATCCTCGTCAGTCTCGTACGCGCCCAGCTCGAAGCCGGGCCGCTCGCCCTCGCCGCCGAAGACCAGCGCACCCTCCGGGCTCCCGGCGGCACGCACCGGCAGCGCATGACCGCCGGCCGGCACCGCACCGCCCGCATCGCCCCCGAATCCCCCGTCGCCGGACGGCCCGAAACCGTCCGGCCTCAGCATCCCGGTCAGCTCGTCCCGCCGTCCCCGTCGCCGTCACCGCCGCCGGGCTCCAGGCCCTCGAAGATCTCCTTGCACTCCGGGCACACGGGGAACCGGCTCGGGTCCCGCGAGGGCACCCATACCTTCCCGCACAGCGCCACCAGCGGCGTCCCGAAGACGGACGCCTCCATGATCTTGTCCCGCTCGGCGTAGTGCGCGAAGCGCTCCTCATCACCGGGCTCGTAGCGGTAGTCGGACTCGACGCGTTCCTCGACGATCGTCGAGCCGCCGGTGTCCGTGTCCGGTTCGAAAGTCGGCGTGCTCATGCTCTTGAGTCTATGCCGCGCCGCCCCCCGGCGAGCAGCGTTGCGGCGCGACGCGGCACTGGATCGTTACCTGCAGGTCACGGGGGCTAGCCGTGCAGGTAAACGATCCCCAGTTCGTTGAGCTGCCAGAGCTGGTCCGCGGCGCCCGAATACGGCTGGAGCTCGACCACCGGATTCCCGGAGCCGTCGGTCGAGCCGCCGACCGTGGCGACCAGGTTCTGGTTCTGCGCCGACGACACGGCGTAGTAGCCGCCGCCCTCCGGCTTGAAGAACCAGTGCTGGTTCGCGTTGCCGTTGCAGCCCCACTGCTCCAGCTTCACCCCGGCCGCGGCCTGCCCGCCGGTGGCGTCCAGGCACATGTTCCGGTTGCCGCTGAAGTCGACCTCGTAGGAGCCGTCGGACTTGATCTCGGTGACGAAGGACTGGTTCAGCCCGCCGGTGGCCGCGTAGGTGATCAACGGCCGGCCGTTGGTCGAGTCGCCGTCGGAGCCGCCGCCGGAGAAGTCCCAGACGTTCCCGCTCACCTTGCTGGTCAGCTGGAACCACCCGCCGTCGTCGACCTGGTCCATCCAGGGCCGGCCGGGATTCAGCGGCCGGATCGTGGTGCCGTCCTGCTGGTCCAGCGTGCAGTACGACTCAGCGTTCGCCGACGCGTAGAACTCGCCGAGGCACGCGCCCTCGCCCCGGTAGCCGGCGACCCGCAGGTGGTAGGACTGCCGAATCTCGTCCATGCAGATCAGGCCGCCGAACAGGACCTTCTGGTCGCAGCCGTTGCGGGTCATCTCCGAGGTGTCGATGACGTCGCCGTTGGTGTACTCGTACGGCGAGGACGTGAACTCCGCGCAGACCTCGTGGCCGTAGCTGACGCGCCGCTGGTCCAGGTACCGCACGCCGGGCACCTGCTCGGCGGCGTGCCGCAGCGCGTCGGAGAACAGCGGCACCACCAGGTTGTGGCCCCAGGCCAGGTCCTCGGTGGCGGCCGGGCAGCCGTTGGAGACCTTGCTGACGTAATTGTCGACGCCCGAGCGCAGGTCCGGGGTGATCGGCGTGAAGTAGGACTGGAAGACGAGCTGGTAGTCCGAGTCCGCGTAGCCGGCGTTACGCATGGTCTGTCGGACGTCCTCGATCGCCGCGATCACCTTCGGCTGCACGGCCGCGGCCCGCCGCTGGATCTCGGCGGTGCCGATGGTGTCCCGGCAGCCCTGCGACTGCGGGATCGGGAAGTACTGGTTGAGGCAGGACTCCATGATCCCGGTGAAGTCGAAGTCGTCGTTCGCGCCGATGGTCAGCACGACCATCTTCACGCTGTTCGTCTTCGCGATGGCCGTCAGCTGGGTGTCCTGCTTCGGCTCGCCGTAGTCGCCGCCGCCGCTGCCGGTGACCGCGGAGTACTGCGGGAGCGAGGCGACGTCCCCGGTCTGCGCGCCGGAGCAGGCGACGTCGAAGGGGGTGAGGCCGGACAGCCCGGTGTCGAAGATCTCGGACTTGGTGCTGCGGTGGCAGTAGTCGCTGGGGCCGTCGGTGCCGGCGACGTAGTCGTCGCCGGTGTCGGTCCCGGCGCCTTCGCCGGAGATAGCGCTGTCGCCCATCGCGACGACGGCCGCAGGGCCCGCGTGGGTGGTGGCTTGCGCCGTCCCGCTCCAGGCGGACACCAGCGCGCCGGCGAGCGCGGTGGCCGCGAACAGGGCGATGAGAGGTCTGCGCCGTGTTCTGTTCACAGGTACTCCTAGCAGGTGAGGGGGTGCTACGGAGGTGGAACATGACGATTCCTCAAATATGACTTACCTGCGGGTAGCTAACAAGGGGCATCGACCGCGCGCCGCGCGCCGCCCGAGGATGGGGGCTACCAACCGGTCACAATGGTGCGAACCGTTATGAATGGACTGATGCTGTGACCGAGAACCCGAATACCCAGCCGGACCCGAACACCGGCCAGCCCCCTGGTGGTTCGGCCGACCGGCCCACGGCGCCGGCGCCGGCTGGGTCCGGGGCTGCCAAGCCCGCCGAGACCGCCGGCGCCGCGAAGCCTGCCGAGTCCGTCGAGGCCGCGATGAGCCAGGCGACGGCGCGCGCCGCCGACCAGCCCGACCAGCCCGGCCGACCTAGCCAGCCCGGCGAGGCCACCGCCCAGCCCGGCGCCGAAGCTCCGGCGACGCAGGACCCGGCGACCGGCGCCTTCGCCGAGGACACCTGGGTCTCCCCCACCGACGGAGAACCCGAGTTCGCCGAACCCGCCGACCCGAACGCGCCGAACACCGGCATCGCGGCGACCTTCCTGCCCGGCATCGACGCCGCCTCGGTCCTGGCGCTGCTCGTCGCGGCCCTGGCCGCCGGCGCCTACCTGCTGGTCAACCCGCTGGTCCAGGCCCACGACGCGGCCCGCACCTGGTCGGACTTCAAGAACAACGTCCCGCGCACCAAGCAGGACCCGTTCGGCGTGCAGCGCGACTGGGTCTCCTACCAGTCGTGGGCGCACATCATCCTGGGCCTGCTCGCGGTGCTGCTGGCGCTGCTGGTCCTGGGCCTGTGGACGCGGAAGAACAAGCTGCGGTCGCGCTCGTTCGCGCAGGCGGCGCTGGTGCTGGGGCTGGCGGTCGTGCTGTACGGCATCCTGCTCAAGACCGGCGCGGTCGGCTCGGAGATCCCGAGCATGAAGGACATCAGCTCGGGGCTGAGCTCCACGCAATAGCGCTCGCGGCGCGATTCACAGCCAGTCGTCAGCCCGGCGCCGCGTCCCGTGCGCGGCTCCGGGCCGTCCGGAGCCGTATCAGACATTTGACACCGCCGGCCGATACCGCTAGTTCAGATCAGGGTCCTCGGTCCAGTTCGCGACCATCGCGATGGTCCCGCCCTGGCGGCGCAGCACCCGGCGCCACAGGTCCTCCGGCTCGGTGGTGAACACGTCGGCCAGCTCCGGCTCGACCACGTACCAGGCCCGCTGCGCCAGCTCGCCGGCCAGCTGCCCCGGGCCCCAGCCGGCGTACCCGGCGAAGATCCGCAGCGCGGTCAGGTCCGGGGCCAGCACCTCGGGGGGCGCGTCCAGGTCCACCAGGCCCAGGCGGCCGGAGAACTGGCGCCAGCCCAGCGGCTCCTCGCCCGGCACCGCCGCCTCCGGACGCACGCAGGCGATGCCCAGCGCCGAGTCCAGCGCGACCGGGCCGCCCAGGAACACCGTCGGGGGCTCGGCCGCCAGCGGCGCCCAGGTCTCCAGCACGTCCTCGACGTCCAGGCTCCCGGGCCGGTTGAGGACGACGCCCAGGGTGCCGTCGTCGTCGTGGTCGACGACCAGCACCACCGTGCGGTCGAAGTTGGGGTCGACCAGGACCGTGGTGGCGACCAGCAGTTTGCCGGTCAGCCGTTCCAGCGGCACTCTGCCGCCGTCCTGCTCCCCCGCGTCGCGCCCTGCGTCCGTCATGGCACACATGATCCCGCACCCGGACCCCCGCTGGCGCCTTTTGCCCCAAGGCCCGCGCGTCCGCGACCGCCTCTTGACGCTCTGTTGACCTTCCGCCACCCGGCGGGACGGCGATCGGCGACCCTCAGCGTTCGAATCAGTACGTCCTGTTGCCCACACAGGGCTTCCGGGCGAGGACGGCGCTCGCACCAACTGCGATCTTCGCGAGCTTCGACCGCATGCGCCCCGTGTTCGAGTACCCTGGACCAGCCGCCGACCCGTCCCGCTCTGCGTTGCCCCACGCGAGCGGTCCGATGCACACACCTGTGGAGAACCATGGCCCCGAGCACCGCCTCCGACGTCCTGACAGTGCACGGCGGTGCCGCCCTGTCCGGTGAGGTCCAGGTCCGTGGCGCGAAAAACCTGGTCCCCAAAGCGATGGTGGCCGCGCTGCTCGGACACGGTAAATCGGTGCTGCACAACGTGCCGTCGATCTCGGACGTGCGGATCGTCACGGGCCTGCTGGAGGCGCACGGCGTCTCGGTGACCCGCGGCGCCAGCCCCGACACGCTGATCCTGGACCCGGCCTCGGTCGAGCGCGCCAGCGACGCCGCGGTCGAGGCGCACGCCGGCACCAGCCGGATCCCGGTGCTGCTGTGCGGGCCGCTGCTGCACCGCCTGGGCCGCGCCTTCATCCCGGACCTGGGCGGCTGCAAGATCGGTGACCGGCCGATCGACTTCCACCTGGACGCGCTGCGGGCCTTCGGCGCCGTGGTCGAGAAGCGCCCCGAGGGACTGCTGATCTCGGCGCCCGAGCGGCTGCGCGGCACGCACATCCGGCTGCCGTACCCCAGCGTCGGCGCCACCGAGCAGGTGCTGCTGACCGCGGTGCTGGCCGAGGGCGTGACAGAACTCTCCAACGCGGCCACCGAGCCGGAGATCGTGGACCTGATCGCGGTGCTGCAGAAGATGGGCGCCATGATCTCGGTCCACAACGATCGCGTGATCCGCATCATCGGCGTGGACCAGCTCGACGGCTTCACGCACCGCGCCATCCCGGACCGCTTGGAGACGGCGTCGTGGGCCTGCGCGGCCCTGGCCACCGGCGGCGACATCCGCGTGGTCGGCGCCACCCAGGGCGAGATGATGACGTTCCTGAACGTCTTCCGCCGCATAGGGGGAGACTTCGAGGTCGACGACACCCCCGGCGAGCCCTCGATCCGCTTCTGGCACTCCGGCGGCCAGATGCGCGCCCTGGCGCTGGAGACGGACGTCCACCCGGGCCTGTCCACCGACTGGCAGCAGCCGCTGGTGGTGGCGCTGACGCAGGCCCAGGGCCTGTCGATCATCCACGAGACGGTCTACGAGCAGCGGCTGGGCTTCACCGAGGCGCTGAACCGCATGGGCGCCCAGATCCAGCTGTACCGGGAATGCCTCGGCGGCAGCAAGTGCCGCTTCGGCCAGCGCAACTTCATGCACTCCGCGGTCATTTCCGGCCCCACGAAACTGCACGGCGCCGAGCTGACCATCCCCGACCTGCGCGCCGGCTTCAGCTACCTGATCGCCGCGCTGGCCGCCCAGGGCACGTCCACGGTGCACGGCATCAGCCTGATCCACCGCGGCTACGAGGACTTCGAGGCGAAGCTCTCGGCGCTGGGCGCGGACGTGGAGATGGGGATTCCGGCCTGATCGGGATTCCTCCGAATTCCAGGCACGGGACGGAATTCCGGGTGCACAACCACTTACCACCCCCGATACTGATGCAGCCGAAGAACGTATCGGCGCCGAACTCGGGGGTGACCGGAATGAAAGTGGCTGAAGCACTGGCGCTGCGCGCCGACGCGGCACGCCGCGCCGAGCAGCTGAAGGCCCGCATCGTGGCCAACGCGCGCTACCAGGAGGGCGAGGAGCCGTCCGAAGACGCCGCGGCCCTGCTGGCCGAGGCGGGCACCGTCCTGGACCGCCTCGAAGACCTGATCCGCCGCATCAACCGCACCAACGCGGCGGCGACGATCGGCCCCGACGGCACCCTCAGCGACGCCCTGGCCCGCCGCGACACCCTGCGCATGCGCCACTCGGTGGTCACCGCCGCAGCCGACGCCGCCGCCGGCAAGAACGCGGGCTACCAACGCCAACTGCGCTCAGAACTGAAGATGCTGTCAGCCCTCCCGGTCGCAACCCTGCGGGCCCAGAGCGACGCCCTGAGCCGCGAACTCCGCGAACTCGACGTCCGCATCCAACGCGCCAACTGGGAGGTCGACCTTCAGGACTGACCCCGCCGCAAGGCGAGGTCCACCGTGTGAAGCAGGTAACCGCCGCGGAAGCGTGCACGACCCCGACGAGCCGACGGGGAAATCTCGGCTCTCCATGGTGCACGAAGGGCAGTGCCGGGGTTCGACTCCCCACCACACAACGCAGCCCAGCACACCGCACAGGTAACAGCGCACAGCGCACACCTCACCACCACGTGCAGATCCGCGACGGCGAGGGCGGGCAAGGGGCACTTCACACGGACCGTGCGGCGGTCGCGAATTGGGTCGCGACCGCCGCGCTTCGTCGTTTGCGGGGGTGCCGAGCCAGGGCTGCGGCCGGATCGCCCACGCCGCAAGCACTTGGCTCGGCCGATTCGCAGTCCTCGGCCGGCGGGTCGGCGGCGGTGGCGCTCGGGCTTGGGCTTGGGCTTGGCAGGCTGGCTGGTTGCTTGGCGGTCTGGCGGCTCGGTTGCCGGACAGCCTGGTTGGTCGCTTCGCGGTCTGGCTGGTTGCCAGGCGGCCTTGCTGCCTGCTTGGCGGCCTTGCTGCCTGCTTGGCGGCCTTGCTGCCTGCTTGGCGGCCTTGCTGCCTGCTTGGCGGCCTTGCTGCCTGCTTGGCGGCCTTGCTGCTTGCTTGGCGGCCTTGCTGCTTGCTTGGCTGGCTGGCTGCTTGCTTGGCTGGCTGGCTACTTGGCGGGTCGGTTACCAGGCGGCCTGGCTGCTTGGTTTCTCGGCGGTGCGGTTCACCCAACCTGCGGCGTCAACAGAATCGCCCGAGCCCCCAGCCGCACAGCCTCGCGCACCGCCTCCGGATCCGGCGTGCCCTCGGCGTCGAAGCCGATGTTGTGGAACTTCGCGAAGGCGTGGTTGTCCCGGCACATCAGCGTGTACAGGTCCGCCACCCGGTCGGCGTCCTCGACCACCTCGACGTCGGCCGAGCGGAGCTTGCCCTTGTACCTGACCTGGATCGGGTCGCCGGTGCGCAGGTTGCGGCTCCAGGCGAACTGCGTGCCGACCAGTACTTTCCCGTCGTGCTCCATGTAGGCGATCGGGATGGCGTACCGCTTGCCGCTCCGGCGGCCGAAGACGTACAGCAGGATCAGCTTGCGGCCGACCCCCTTGGCCACGCCCGGGGTGCTCAAGGCCGCGCGTGTGATGGCGTTCACCAGGCCCTGCATCGGCAGCTTCTGAGCCCGTCCCGCCGCACGTCCCGCCGGTTTCGTCCCAGTACCCATGGTGCGGACGCTACTCCTGCATCCGCACCGCGACCACGCGTTACTCCGCCTGCTCGCCCTTCACCGCCGCCACGACGGCCTCGGCCACCGTCTTGGCCAGGTCCTTGTGGAACACGCTCGGCACGATGTAGCTCGGGTTCAGGTCGCTGTCCCCCACCGTCGACGCGATCGCCCGCGCCGCCGCCACCAGCACCTCCGGGGTGACGTTGTTCGACTGCGCGTCGATCAGTCCGCGGAACACGCCCGGGAACGCCAGCACGTTGTTGATCTGGTTCGGGTAGTCGCTGCGGCCGGTCGCGACCACGGCCGCGTGCGCCAGCGCGTCGTCCGGGTCCACCTCGGGCTCCGGGTTGGCCAGCGCGAAGACGATCGCGCCGGGCGCCATCGTGGCGATGTCGTCGCCGGTCAGGATGCGCGGGGCGCTGACGCCGATGAAGACGTCCGCGCCGGCCAGTGCCTCCTTCAGGGTGCCGCTGAGGTTGCCGGGGTTGGTGTGCTCGGCGACCCAGCGCAGGTCCTCGCCGCCGTCGCCGCCGTCCCCGGCGCCGCCGTTGACGTCGTCGCGGCCGACGTGCACCACGCCGTGGTAGTCGGCGACCGTGATGTCGGTGGCGCCGGCGGCGATCAGCAGCTTCAGGATCGCGGTGCCCGCGGCGCCCGCGCCGGAGCCGACGATGCGCACGTCCTGCAGCTTCTTGCCGACCACCTTCAGCGCGTTGGTCAGCGCCGCCAGCACCACGATCGCGGTCCCGTGCTGGTCGTCGTGGAAGACCGGGATGTCCAGCTCCTGCCGCAGCCGGCGCTCGATCTCGAAGCACCGCGGCGCGCTGATGTCCTCCAGGTTGATCCCGGCGAAGCCCGGCGCGATCGCCTTGACCACCATGATGATCTCCTCGGTGTCCTGCGTGTCCAGGCACAGCGGCCACGCGTCCACCCCGGCGAACTGCTTGAACAGCGCCGCCTTGCCCTCCATCACCGGCAGCGCCGCGATCGGGCCGATGTTCCCCAGCCCCAGCACCGCCGAGCCGTCGGTGACCACGGCGACCGTGTTGCGCTTGATCGTCAGGCGCCGGGCGTCCCCCGGGTTCTCGGCCAGCGCCAGCGACACCCGCGCGACGCCCGGCGTGTAGGCCATGGACAGCTCGTCGCGGTTGCGCAGCGCGACCTTGGAGCTCATCTCGATCTTGCCGCCGAGGTGCATCAGGAACGTCCGGTCGGACACCTTGCCGACCTCGACCCCCTCGATCTTGGTCAGCTCGTCGGTGATCGCCTTGGAGTGCTCCTCGCTGCTGGCCGCGATCGTGACGTCGACGCGCAGGCGGTCCCGGCTCGACCCGGAGACGTCCAGACCGGTCACCACACCGCCGGCGTCCTCCACCGCCCTGGTGATCCCGCTCACCGCGTTGCCGTAGGAGGGAGCCTCCAGACGGACGGTGATCGAATAGGACACGCTGGGTGAGGCGGACACGGGCGGTTCTCCTTTGGACTGCCGACTTTCTTCGTGTCAAGGGTAGACGCATCAGCACCGAGCCCGGGGTGTAGATCGGTCAGCACGCAGCGCGCATTATGAGCAGAACCGGCCTGCGACGTGATCGAGTCGTGGCTGCATCGTGATCTGAGCGATGATCCACACTCTCGCCGAGGCCGGAATGATCGCGTACACTCGCAGCCAAGGTCGTAGTTCGCGGTGTTAAAAGGCCCAGCGGATCGCATTCCGCCGGGCCCTTCTCGTCTAAGACCACAGACCGACAATGGTTCTTCAAGCAGGAAATGAGAGCAGGATGGCTCAGGGGACAGTCAAGTGGTTCAACTCCGAGAAGGGCTACGGCTTCATCTCGCAGGATGAGGGCGGCCCGGACGTGTTCGTGCACTTCTCCGCCATCCAGTCGAGCGGCTACCGCTCGCTGGAGGAGAACCAGCGCGTCGAGTTCGAGGTTACCCAGGGCCCGAAGGGCGCTCAGGCGGAGGACGTCCGTCCGCTCTGAGGGATCCTCTTCGGCAATAACGCGAGCCGCATTCGGAACACCGCTTCCGAATGCGGCTTTTTGTTGTCCGCAAAACACCACACTGCATATCAGCCCCGGAAATCGCCCAAGGGCCGATATGAGCGACTAACGACGATAGAAGGCCCAGGCGTCCGCGACGGTCTCGGCCAGCTCCGTCCGCTCCGGGCTCCAGCCCAGCACCGTCCGCGCCCGCTCCGCCGAGGCCACCAGCCGCGCCGGATCGCCCGCACGCCGCGGCTTCTCCGCGGCCGGAACCGCCGCCCCGGTCGCCTTGCGCACCGCCTCCAGCACCTCGTAGACCGAGAACCCGGTCCCGGTGCCCAGGTTGCAGATCAGGTGCTCGCCCTTCTTCGCCGCGCCCAGCGCCAGCAGGTGCGCCTCGGCCAGGTCCCGCACGTGGATGTAGTCGCGGATCGCGGTCCCGTCCGGCGTCGGGTAGTCGGTGCCGAACACCGAGGCCTCCGGCGCGTTCCCGGCCGCGACGTCCAGCAGCCGCGGGATCAGGTGCGTCTCCACCTCGTGCCGCTCGCCCTGCGCACCGTAGGCGCCGGCGACGTTGAAGTACCGCAGCGACACCGCGGCGATGCCGTACGCGGGAGCTGCGAACGTCAGCATCTGGTCGGCCGCCAGCTTCGAGGCCCCGTAGGGGTTGGTCGGCACCGTCGGCATGTCCTCGGTGATCGGCGTGGCCTCCGGCTCGCCGTAGCAGGCGGCGGTCGAGGAGAAGACGATCGTCCCGATCCCGTAGTCGCGCATCGCCTCCAGCAGGTTCGCCGTGGTGGTGATGTTGTGCCGGAAGTACCGCGCCGGCTCGGCCACCGACTCCCCGACCAGCGAGCGCGCCGCGAAGTGCAGGATCGCGTCGATCGGGCCCTGCTCGGTGACGGCCCGCAGCACGTCCCCGAGCTGCCGCTGGTCCAGCACGTCGGCGTGCCGGAAGGCGGCGCCGGCGGGCACGGCGTCCCGGTGCCCGGTGGACAGATCGTCGACGACGGTGACTTCGTGCCCGGCCTCGACCAGCACCGCGGAGGTGACCGAGCCGACGTACCCGGCGCCACCGATGACCAGCAAACGCATGCTTGTTCAGACCTCCGCGGAGAGCGAGTGGGACAGCCCCAGCCTAGCCGAAGTCTCAGAAATAAACAGACTCACCCAGAAATCAACACAACGGCAAGCGTCCGCGGCCCGTGCACGCCCTCGACCCGGTCCAGCTCGATGTCGGAGGTCGCCGACGGCCCCGAGATGAACGTGGTCGGCCGCTCCGGCACCAGTGTGCGGAGCGCGAGCGGCACGTCGGCGGCGACCTGCGAAGCCCGGACCACGCACAGGTGCAGGTCCGGCACGAGCGAGAGCGCGCGCCGCCCCTGCCCGGGCCCGGCGTCCAGCACGATGGTCCCGGTCAGCGCGATCCCCAGCGCGGCAAGGGTGATCACGCCGTCCGACGCGTCGAGCTCGGCGGGGGTCAGCGGCGGATCGTCCGCCAACCGAGAACCCTGATACGCAGCCAGCAACTCCTCCGGAAAGCCCGGAGGCACGACCAGGTTCTCGACACCATGCTCGGCAAGAATCCGCGCGATCTCAGCCGGCGCGTCGGACTCGCCGACCCGCGCGACCGTGGCCCGGTAGTCCTCGACGCGCTCCACGAACAGGTCGACGACGCCCCCGGTCGCATGACTGTCGACGTAAGCGCGGGTGACCTCGACGTCCTCGGGACGCTCGTCACCCGGCACATCGCGCAGCGCCGAGCGGATACGCCCCAGGATCGCCGCCTTCGCCTCGCTCATGGCCGTCCCGCCTTCCGCCACCACGTCCGGAACGGCTCCCGCGCCGGCACCGGCACGTCCCGCGCTCCCGTCCACTTCCTCGCCGGCCCCGGCAGCCACCGTCCGCCGCGGATTCCCACGAGCCGCCCCGCCATCGCCCCCAAGCGCTCGGCCATCGCCAACCGACGCGGCGACCCGAACACCACCAGCGCGCCCTTCATCGCCAACGCCTCGGGCTTCGGCACGCCGCCCCGATGCGAGTCCACGACCTTGGCCCGCAAGTGCACCAGCATCTCGGGGATGTCGATCCGCACCGGACAGGCGTCGTAGCAAGCGCCACACAGGGTCGAGGCGAACGGCAGCGAATCAGCATGCTCAGACGTCCCGACCCCGACCAACTGCGGCGTCAGCACCGCCCCGATCGGCCCCGGATACACCGATCCGTACGACCGACCGCCGGTCCGCTCGTAAACGGGGCACACGTTCAGACACGCCGAGCACCGGATGCAGTGCAGCGCCGACCGGCCTTCGGTGTCGGCCAACGTCTTCGTCCGGCCGTTGTCGAGCAGGATCAGGTGGAACTCTTGCGGTCCGTCGCCAGGCGTGACACCGGTCCACAGCGACGTATAAGGGTTCATACGTTCCGCCGTCGACGACCGCGGCAGCAGTTGCAGAAACACTTCCAGGTCATTGAAGGACGGCAGGACCTTCTCCAGCCCCATCACCGTGATCAGCGTCTCCGGCAGCGTCAGACACATCCGGCCGTTGCCCTCGGACTCCACGACCCCGACGGTCCCGGTGTCCGCGCACGCGAAGTTGGCTCCGGAGATCGCCACCTTCGCCCGCAGGAACTTCTCCCGCAGGTGCACCCGCGCCGCCTCGGCCAGCACTCGCGGCTCGTCCGTCAGATCGTCCGGCGCGGCGACGCCATGCTTGCCCATCTCCCGCTTGAAGATGTCGCGGATCTCGGTGCGGTTGCGGTGGATGGCCGGGACCAGGATGTGCGAGGGCCGGTCGTCGTTCAGCTGCACGATCAACTCGGCGAGGTCGGTCTCGGTGGCCTCGATGCCCTCGGCTTCCAGGGCCTCGTTGAGCCCGATCTCCTGGGTGGCCATGGACTTGATCTTCACGACCTCGGTCGCGCCCTTGGCCCGCACCAGCTCGCTGACGATGGCGTTGGCCGCGCGCGCGTCCTCGGCCCAGTGCACGACACCGCCGGCCGCCGTGACCGACGCCTCCAGCTGAAGCAAATACTCGTCCAGGTGCCGCATGACGCGGTCCTTGATCTGCGAGCCGGCTTCGCGCAGCGTCTCCCAGTCGTCGAGCTCTGCGACAGCCTTCAACCGCTTGTCGCGGATGGTGGTGGTCGCGTGCTTCAGATTCCGGCGCAGCTGCGTGTCCTGCAACGCGTCGTGTGCTGCCTTGGGGAACGTCGGCGACCCCAGCCACACTACGTTGACTTCATCGCGGCTCATCGCGTCGCCGCCAGGATCTCGGCCAGATGCAGGGTCCTGACACCCGACTTAACTCGCCCCAGTCCCCCGCCGATGTGCATCAGGCAGGAGTTGTCCGACGCGCACAGCGTCTGCGCACCGGTCTTACTCACGTTCCCCATCTTGTCCTGGAGCATCGCCACCGACGTCTCAGAGTTCTTCATCGCGAACGTCCCGCCGAACCCGCAGCACGACTCGGCCTCCGGCAGCTCCACCAGATCGATGCCCTCGACCGCGCGCAGCAGCTGCAACGGCTTGTCGCCGACGCGCAGCATGCGCAGGCTGTGGCAGGTCGGATGGTAGGTGACGCGGTGCGGGTAGTAGGCGCCGACATCGGTCACCTCCAGGACGTCCACCAAGAACTCCGAGAACTCGTACACGTTCGGCGCCGTCTCGGTCTTGTGGTGGTGCCGGACGTGGCCACCGCAGGAGCCGGACGGCGTGACGATCGCGTCGTAGCCGCGGAAGGCGTCGTTGAACGCCCCGACCAGCGAATCGGCCTCGCGCCGGTACCCGGTGTTGTAGTGCATCTGGCCGCAGCAGGTCTGCGCCGCCGGGAACTCGACCGTGTGGCCTAGCCGCTCCAGCACGGCGGTGACGGCTTTGCCGGTGTCGGGGAAGAGCGCGTCGTTGTAGCAGGTGATGAACAGGGCGACGCGCATCTCAGGCCTCTGCCCACAACGCGTCGGGGATCGGCACCCGCGCCATCTCCACGCAGTCGCGCACCTCCTGCGGCGACCGGGCGCCGATCAGCACCGACCGCACGGCCGGATGCCGCAGCGGGAACTGGAGCGCGGCGGCGCGCAGCGGGACGCCGTGCCGCTCGCAGATGTCCTTGAGGCGCAACGCCTCGGCCAGGATCTCGGGCGGGACCGCCGCGTAGTCGTAGGTCGAACTCGGCTTCGGATCGACCAGCAGCCCGGAGTTGAACACGCCGCCGATGACGATGTCCACGCCATGCGCGGCCGCCCGGTCGAGCAGCTCGGTGCCGGACCGGTCGAGCAGCGTGTAGCGGCCGGCGAGCAGCACCACGTCGATGTCGGTCTCCAGCACGAACCGCAGCGGCACGCGCACCTGGTTCATCCCGACGCCGACCGCCCCGATCACGCCCTCGTCGCGCAGCTTCGCCAACGCCGGGAACGCCTCCCCGATCGCCTGGTCCTCATGCCGGTCGGGATCGTGGATCAGGACGGTGTCGACGCGGTCCAGCCCGAGCCGCTCCAGGCTGGCCTCGATCGAGCGCCGCACGCCGTCCCCGGAGAAGTCCCACACCCGCCGGAACGCCGCCGGCACCGCGAACCCCTCGTCGTCGAGGCCGACCGGATCGGCCACCGGCTCCAGGATCCGCCCCACCTTGGTCGACACGGCGAACTCGCCGCGCGGCCGCTCCCGCAGCGCCGCCCCGAGCCGCCGCTCGGACAGGCCGAGACCGTAGTGCGGCGCGGTGTCGAACGCGCGGATGCCGGCGTCCCACGCGGCGTCCACGGCGGCGCGCGCCTCGTCGTCGGTCACCGCGGTGAACAGGTTGCCGAGCGCCGCGGCGCCGAACGACAGCTCGGTCAGCGCGACGCCGCGGCCGATGGTGTTTGACATGCAGTCACTGTCCCACGGGACGCAAGCGCAACCCTGCCATTCCGCCGTCGACGGCGAGCGCCGTCCCGGTGACCGAGGCGGCCGTCGGCGAGGCCAGGTACGCGATCGCCGCGGCGACCTCGTCGGCCGAGACCAGGCGGCCCATCGGCTGCCGCGCCTCCAGCGCCGCGCGCTCGGCGGCCGGGTCGTCGGCGGCGTCCAGCAGGCGGCCGACCCACGGGGTGTCGGCGGTGCCGGGGTTCACGCAGTTCACGCGGATGCCTTCGCGGACGTGGTCCGCGGCCATCGCCAGGGTCAGCGACAGCACCGCACCCTTGGTCGCCGAGTAGAGCGCGCGCTGCGGCAGGCCAGCGGTGGCGGCGATCGAGCAGGTGTTCACGATCGCGGCGTGCTGCGACTCGCGCAGGGCCGGCAGGGCCGCGCGCGTCACGCGCACCATGCCGACCACGTTCACGTCGTAGACCTTCATCCACTGCTCGTCGGGATTGTCCTCGACGGTGCCGGCCGCGCCGATGCCGGCGTTGTTGACCAGGATGTCCAGGCCGCCGAGCGCTTCCCGGGCCGAGGCGATCGCCGCGCGCACCGAGGCGTCGTCGGAGACGTCCGCCTTGAAGCCGTGCAGCCCCGCGCTGATCGCCGCGGCCGGGTCCAGGTCCAGCACCGCGACCGCCGCGCCGCGGTTGGCCAGCAGCCGCGCGGTGGCCGCGCCGATGCCCGAGCCGCCGCCGGTGACGACCGCCTTCAGCCCCTCGAAGTCCCGCATGTCCTGCATCTCAGCCCTCTCCTCGGTCCGCGCGCCAGAACGAGCCGTCAGGGAACGAATACGCTTCCAGGGTCGCCGGGAACATCTCCGCGGAGAAGCCCGGCGCGGTCGGGGCCTGGTACGCCCCGCCGGTGACCACGGTCGGCGTCACGAAGTGCTCGTGCAAGTGGTCGACGTACTCCACGACCCGGTCCTCGGTGGTGCCGGTCAGCGCCACGAAGTCGAACATCGACAGGTGCTGGACCAACTCGCACAGCCCGACGCCGCCGGCGTGCGGGCAGACCGGCACGCCGAACTTGGCCGCCAGCAACAGGATCGCCAGGTTCTCGTTGACCCCGCCGACCCGCGCCGCGTCCAGCTGGACGAAGTCGATGGCCTCGGCCTGCAGCAGCTGCTTGAACACGATCCGGTTCTGCACGTGCTCCCCGGTGGCCACCTTCACGGGCGCCACAGCGGCCCGGATCGCGGCGTGCCCGAGCACGTCGTCCGGGGAGGTCGGCTCCTCGATCCAGTACACGTCGAACTCGGCCAGCGCCTTGACCCACTCGATCGCCTCGCCGACGTTCCAGCGCTGGTTCGCGTCGATCGCCATCCGGATGTCCGGCCCCACCGCGGCGCGCGCGGCCCGGCAGCGGCGGACGTCGTCGGCCAGGTCCGCGCCGACCTTCAGCTTGATCTGGGAGAAGCCGGAGGCGACCGCCTCGTGCGCCAGCCGGGTCAGCTTCTCGTCGGAGTAGCCGAGCCAGCCCGGCGAGGTGGTGTAGGCGGGATACCCCTGGGCGCGCAGGGTGGCCTCGCGGTCGGCCGCGCCGTCCTTGCCGCGCCGCAGCAGCTCCAGCGCCTCCTCGGCGGTCAGCGCGTCGGCGATGTAGCGGAAGTCGACCTGCGAGACGAGCCATTCCGGATCGCCGTCGGCCAGCAGCTTCCACAGCGGGACGCCGGCACGCTTGGCCGCCAGGTCCCAGAGCGCGTTGACGACCGCGCCTATCGCCATGTGCATGACGCCCTTCTCCGGGCCCAGCCAGCGCAGCTGGCTGTCCCCGATCAGGGCCCGGTTCACGATGCCCGGGTCGGCGCAGACCTCCTCGACGTCGCGGCCCAGGACGTGCTCGCGCAGCGCCTCGATCGCCGCGACCTGCACGTCGTTGCCGCGGCCGATGGTGAAGGTGAAGCCGTGGCCCTCCAGGCCGTCTCCCGCGTCGGTGCGCAGGATCAGGTAGGCGGCGGAGTAGTCGGGGTCCGGGTTCATCGCGTCCGAACCGTCCAGCTCCCGCGAGGTGGGGAACCGGACGTCGAAGGTCTCGAAACCGACGATCCGGCTCATGCCTGGACCAGATTCGAGCGCTGCGATCCCAGCCCGTCGATCTCCAGCTCGACCACGTCGCCCGCGCGCAGGTAGGGGTGGTCGGCCATGCCGAGCGCCACGCCCGCGGGGGTCCCGGTGTTGATGACGTCCCCGGGCTCCAGCACCATGTGCTGCGAGAGGTAGTGGACGACCTCGGCCACCCCGAAGATCATGTTCTCGGTGTTGCCGTTCTGCCGCTGCTCGCCGTTGACCTTCAACCGCAGGCCCAGCTTCTGGAAGTCGGCGACCTCATCCGCGGTGACCAGGTGCGGCCCGAGCGGATTGAACGTCTCACACGACTTGCCCAGGTCCCACTGCCCCGAGCGCTCCAGCTGGAACTCCCGCTCGGAGACGTCGTTGCTGACCGCGAAGCCGCCGATGACGCCGAGCGCGTCCTCGTGCGACTCCAGGTAGCGGGCCCGCGCACCGATGACGACGGCGAGCTCCACCTCCCAGTCGGTCTTCACCGAGCCGCGCGGGATGAGGATGTCGTCGTTCGGCCCGACGACCGTATAAGGGTCCTTCATGAAAACGACGGGCCGCGGCGGGATCGGCGCACCGGTCTCCTCGGCGTGGTCCCGATAGTTCAGCCCGATGCACACCACCTTGCCGGGGCGCGCGACAGCGGCGCCGACGCGCAATCCAGCGACCTCGTCGGCCGGGAGCTCGGGCAGGGTGCCGGCCTCAGCCGCGGCACGGACCACATCCGTGCCCTGGTCCACCCAGAACGCACGGTCCAGGTCGCCGATGACACCGGTCAGATCGAAGTAGCGGCCGTCGGCGGCGAGCAGCACGGGGCGCTCGCGGCCGGGCTCGCCCAGGCGGAGGAGTCTCACGTTCCGGGACTCTAGGCAAACATCGGATCTATCGTCAAGGGATTCAAGATCCTTCTCACTTCCCGGACCGAGGTCGGCCTGGCGGTTTCCGGAGTGGATCTAGCAAATCCCGGTAACGATTGTGTTCCGCAGTCTTTACAGCCCCCGCTCCCAGGGCTATACATCGGATGACTGAAACGGCAAGTGACACAGAACACACACCCGCCCCCATTTCTCAGCTCACCCTCCACAAACGAGGACGGTCATGAGGCAGCACCGTACGTCGAGAACAGTTCTGGCCCTCACGGCCGTCGCGGCGCTCGGACTGAGCGCCGCCGCCTGCGGGCGCGGCGGCTCCAAGTCCGCCTCCGGCGGCGGCAAGAAGATAGGCATCGACTTCCCCAGGTCGGACTCCGACTTCTGGAACAGCTACGCGAAGTACGTCAACGGCGATGTCAGCTCCGGCAAGATCAACGCGCTCCCGGCCACGAACTCCAACAACCAGACCGACGTCCTGGTCTCCAACGTCACCACGCTCACCGGCCAGGGCGCGAAGGTCATCCTGATGGCCCCGCAGGACACCGGCGCCATCGCCAGCACCCTGGAGGACCTGGCGAGCAAGCACATCCCGGTGGTCAGCGTGGACACCCGCCCCGACAAGGGGCAGGTCTACATGGTCGTGCGCGCGGACAACAAGGCGTACGGCACCAAGGCCTGCCAGTTCCTCGGCGACAAGCTCAAGGGCACCGGGCGGATCGTGGAGTTCGAGGGCGACCTCACCTCGATCAACGGCCGCGACCGTTCGCAGGCCTTCGGCGACTGCATGAAGCAGAACTACCCGAACATCAAGATCGAGGCCGAGCCGACGAACTGGGCCGGCGACGTCGCGGCTTCCAAACTCCAGGACGCGCTGAACGCGGGCACCGTCAACGGCATCTACATGCAGGCCGGCGGCGTGTTCCTGGCGCCGACGCTGTCCCTGCTCAAGCAGAAGAACCTGCTGGTGCCGCCGACCGACCCCAAGCACATCTTCATCATCTCCAACGACGGCATCCCGGCGGAGTTCCAGGCCATCAAGGCCGGCCAGATCGACGCCACCGTCTCCCAGCCGGCCGACCTGTACGCCAAGTACGGGCTCTTCTACGCCCAGGCCGCAGCCGATGGCAAGACCTTCTCCCCCGGCCCGACGGACCACAACTCGACGATCATCTCACTGCCCAACGGGCTGGAGGACCAGCTGCCCGCGCCGCTGGTGACTTCGGCGAACGTGGACGACCCCACGCTGTGGGGCAACCAGGTCGGCAAGTGACGGCCCGATGACGACGCAAGACCAAAGGGCGGCCGGGACCACCGGCCGCCCCGTCGCCACGGCGATCGCCGTGTCCAAAAGCTTCGGCGCCACCCGCGCCCTGATCGACGTCGGCATCGACGTCGCCCCCGGCGAGGCGCACGCGCTGGTCGGGCGCAACGGCGCCGGGAAGTCCACGCTGGTGTCGCTGCTGACCGGGCTGGCCCGGCCGGAGGCGGGGCGCATCCTGTTCGACGGCGAGCCGGCGCCGTCCGTGTCCGATCGCGCGGCCTGGCAGGCGCGGGTCGCGTGTGTCTATCAGAAGTCGACGATCATCCCGACGCTGTCGGTGGCCGAGAACCTGTTCCTGAACCGGCAGGCCGACGGGCTGCGCCGGATCAGCTGGAAGGCGCTGCGCTCCCGCGCGGCGGATCTGCTGGCCGAGTACGAGATCGACGTGGACCCGGCCGCGGCCGCCGCGACCCTGGCCGTGGACCAGCGGCAGGTGCTGGAGATCGCCCGCGCGCTGTCGTTCGGGGCGAAGTTCATCATCCTGGACGAGCCCACCGCGCAGCTGGACGGCGCGAAGATCGCAGGGCTCTTCGATCGGCTGCGGCGGCTGCAGGAATCCGGCGTGGCATTCCTGTTCATCTCGCACCACCTGGCCGAGGTGTACGAGGTCTGCCAGACGGTCACCGTCTACCGCGACGCCCGGCACATCCTCACCGCGCCGGTCGCGGGGCTGGACAAGGACGCCCTGATCGAGGCCATGACCGGCGAGGACCGCTCGGAACGGGCCCAGTACGCGGTCGACACCTACTCCCCGCCGGCCGACACCGTTCCGGCGCTGGAGATCAGGGACCTGACTCTGCCCGGCGCCTACTCCGCCTTCTCGGTCTCGGTGGGCCGGGGCGAGATCGTCGGCCTGGCCGGCGCCGGCGGCTCGGGCGTGGTCGCGCTCGGCGAGACGGTCGCCGGGCTGCACCGGCCGAGCGCCGGGGCCGTCGCGGTCGCCGGGAAAAGCGTGCGGACCGGGAGCGTGCCGGACGCGCTGCACGCCGGGCTCGGCTTCGTCCCCGAAGACCGGCACGCGCAGGGCGTGGTCCCGATGCGGCCGATCGCCGAGAACATCACGCTCACCGCGATGGACCGGCTGGGCCGCCACGGCTTCTTCACCGGCGACTCGCTGCGCCGGGCCGGCAGTGCCCTGATGACCCGGCTGGACGTCAAGGCCGAGGGGCCGGACCAGCCGGTCGGCGCGCTGTCCGGCGGCAACCAGCAGAAGGTGGTGATGGGCCGCGCGCTGGCGAACTCGCCGAAGGCGCTGGTGCTGATCCGGCCGACCGCCGGGGTGGACGTGAAGTCGAAGGAGTCGCTGCTCGGCACGGTGCGCCAGGCCGCCGACGAGGGCTGCGGCGCGCTGCTGGTCTCCGACGAGCTCGACGACCTGCGGATCGCCCACCGGGTGGTGGTGATGTTCAGGGGTGAGGTCGTCGGGGAGTTCCCGAGCGGTTGGAGCGACGCCGAACTCATCGCCGCTGTGGAAGGACTCAGCGACGTGGAAGGACTCAGCGGCCCCACGCCGGCCGCGCCTGCCGAAGACCAGACCATCGCGAACGAAAGGCCCGGCCATGAGTGAGGCCACGACGATGACCGACGCGGCCGAGACCATCCCGGCCGGGCGGACCGGGCGGTTCGGCCGCCCGAGCACCCGCTGGCTCCGCGAGTTCTCGCTGCTGCCGGCGATGGCGCTGCTGATCCTGATCGGCTTCATCGAATCGCCGGACTTCCTGACCTCGGACAACTTCCTGGCGATGCTCCAGCAGTCCACCGAGCTCAGCGTGCTGGTCCTGGCCGAGGCGCTGATCCTGATCAGCGGCCGCATGGACCTGTCGCTGGAGTCGACGGTGACGCTGGCCCCGGTGATCGCGCTGTGGCTGGTGCTGCCGACGTCCGGGAACCGCTTCAACGGCCTGGGCTTCGGCGCCGAGTGGATGGCGATCCCGGTGTGCCTGCTGGTAGGGGCGGCGGTCGGGGCCGTGAACGGCTTCCTGATCCTGAAGATGAACCTGAACGGCTTCGTCGTCACCCTCGGAATGCTGACGATGCTGCACGGCCTGGTGATCGTCATCGACGGCGGCCAGACCATCTTCACGCTGCCGCCGTCGTTCGCCTACCTCGGGCACACCGTCTGGCTCGGACAGCCGGCGTCGGTCTGGATCTGCGGAATCCTGTTCGCCGTCGGCATCATCGCCCTCGGCTGGTACCGCCACGGCCGCGCGGTGTACGCGATCGGCGGCAACCCGGGCGCCGCCAAGGCCGCCGGCATCCGCGTGGAGCGCACGGTCTGGATCGTCCTGATCATCGGCTCGATGCTCGCCGCCTTCGCCGGCATGCTCTACACCGGCCGCCTGGGCTCCGCCTCGGCGAGCGCCGGCACCGGGAAGATCTTCCAGGTGTTCGCCGCGACGGTGATCGGCGGCGTGAGCATGAACGGCGGGCGCGGCTCGCTGTTCGGAGCGCTCACCGGCGTGCTGACGCTGCGGCTGATCGAGAACGTGCTGACGTTCGGGCACGTGTCGCCGAACGACATCGAGTTCTTCGACGGCCTGGTGATCCTGGTGGCGCTGGTCGTCTCGCGCTACACCTCGGGCGCCGCGCAAGAATGATGTGGAGAGCGGTAGGGCGCTGGTTCTGGCAGAACCAGCGCCCGGCCGCTCTTTGCTATCTGCTTTCTGCTTTCGGCTTTCTGGCACCCGGCCTGCTACCCCTGCGCCGACCGCTTCTCGCTCAACGTGTTCCGCAGCCACTGCTCGATGCTCACGATGTGGATCGTCGCCCACGCCCGGGCTCCCTCGGAGTCCCGCTCGGCCAGCGCGTCGAGGATCGCCGTGTGCTCCATCAGCGTCCGGGTCAGCGCCCCCTCCTGCGTCAGCCCGCGCCAGACCCGCGCGCGCGTGGTCGGCCCCGACAGGCTGTCCAGCAGCGAGCCCAGCACCACGTTCCGCGAGCAGGCCGCGATCCGGCTGTGGAACTCCAGGTCGTTGCGCACCAGGTCCTCAACCGTCGGGGCGTTGCCGATCAGCGCCAGGTGCGCGCGCAGGTCGGCCACCTCCTCGTCGGTGATGCGCTGCGCGGCCATCGCGGTGGCGGCCGGCTCCAGGATGCGGCGTACCTCAAGGAATTCGAGAACGGTGTCGTCGCGGTGGAAGTCCACCACGAAGCTCATCGCCTCCAGCAGCCGCGCCGGCTCCAGGCTGGTGACGTAAGTACCGTCGCCCTGCCGGACGTCCAGCACGTGGATCAGCGACAGGGCCCGCACCGCCTCCCGCAGCGAGCTGCGCGAAAGCCCCAGCTCCGCGGCCAGGTCCGCCTCCTTGGGCAGGCGGTCGCCGGGCCGCAGCCGGCCCTTGATGATCATCTCTTTGATCTTCTCGATCGCCTCGTCCGTGACCGCCATGCGGTCATTGTGCCAGCGCCGGGGGCCGGTGGCCTGCGGCGGGTGGATAGGCGACCCTTACCCAGAACTGACAGGACCCCCGAGAAGATCGAGCCCGTGGACGTGTCGTTGCTGGACGGCTGGCTGCCGTGGACCCTCCGGGTGCTCACCGTGGCGCTGGTCGTCGTCGCGATCGGACGCAGACGGCTGCGGGACCGGAAGTTCCTGCTCAAGCGCCTGCCGATCGTGCTCGGGGGATCTGTTCTGTTCGGCGTGCTGTGCGCGGTGCTGGTCCGGACGGTCGGCGGGATCTCCGATCCGCTGCCGCTCGGGCTCTGGTGCTGGCTCGCGGTCTTCGCCCTGGCCCTGGGCCTGGCGATCGTGTGCTGGCGCGGCTCCCGGTGGTGGCAGCGGACGGCGGCGCC
Organism: Catenulispora sp. GAS73; assembly: GCF_041262085.1. NCBI lineage: Bacteria > Bacillati > Actinomycetota > Actinomycetes > Catenulisporales > Catenulisporaceae > Catenulispora > Catenulispora sp. GAS73. Next base: position 29,053 of record NZ_JBGCCM010000035.1, on the reverse strand, counting down.
GCTGGCGATGGTGCTGGCCGTGCTCACCGCCGCCGACGCGCTGGACATCAGCCTGGGCTACTACCCGACGCTGGCGGACATGTACGGCGAGCTCACCAACCAGGCGCTGCCGCAGCAGGTCACCCTGGCGCAGCTGGGCGGCATCCACGGCAACACCAGGACCGGCCGCATCGTCGAGGTCGACATCCCGGACACCGCCAGCGGCTTCCAGCACCGCAGCGAGTACGTCTACCTCCCGCCGGCCTGGTTCCGCTCCACCCACCGCCCCAAGCTCCCGGTCGTGGAGATGATCGGCGGCGAGTTCGCGGTCCCGGACAACTGGATCCGCGCCGGCAACGCCGTCAAGACCGCCGACGCCTACGCCGCCGCGCACCACGGCTTCGCCCCGGTCCTGGTCTTCGTCGACGCCTCCGGCGGCTTCAAAGTCGACACCGAGTGCGTGAACGGCCCCGCCGGCCGAGCCATGGACCACCTGGTGAAGGACATCCCGCCCTACGTCGAGAAGACCTTCGGCACCGCGACGATCCCGGCCAAGTGGGCCGTCGCCGGCTGGTCCATGGGCGGCACCTGCGCCGTCGACCTCGCGCTCACGCACCCCACGGTCTTCGGCCACTTCCTCGACATCAGCGGCGACCTGGGCCCCAACAAGGGCGACAAGAACTCCACCATCGCCGCCCTGTACGGCGGCGACGCGGCCGAGTACGCCGCCGACGACCCCCTGACCATCCTGGCCAAGCACAAGAAGTGGCCCAAGACCTTCTCCGGCATGTTCGCCGTCGGCGACCAGGAGTCCGCGCAACCCAAGCACGCCCAGCAACTCTCCGCCGCGCTCAACAAGGACCACGTCCCGAACCAGATCTGGACCGGCTCCGGGAAGCACTCGTGGACCTTCGCGCAGGCGGCGTTCGTGCAGGAGCTGCCCTGGCTGGCCAAGGCGGTTCAGGTGCCGGGGGCGAAGTAGCGCGACACAGCCCCCGCCTCACGGCGTCTGCGTCACCGCTGCCACCTCGGCGGCGGCCGTCGCAGCCTCCGTACCCTCGCCGCTGGCGCCGCGGTCCGCGCCAGTCACGATCCAGCCGTCGGTCCGGATCCGCGCGCCGAGGGCGATCAGCCGCGCCAGCATGAACACCCCGAGCGCCCACCACAGCCCGATCAGGCCCTGCCGCAGGTGGTACGAACCGAGCGCGGCGGCCAGGTAGGCGCTGGTCGTCGCGATGCCGGCCCAGGCCAGGAACCGGCCGTCGCCGGCGCCGATGAGGATGCCGTCCAGTACGAACACCGGTGCGGCGATCGGCAGGAACAGTGCCTCCAGCAGCAGCACGTCCGCCAGCAGGTTGCGGACCGCGTGGTCCTCGGTGAACAGCGGGATGAAGCCCTGCCGCGTCGCCAGCACCACCAGCGCCAGCACGACGCCGACCACCACGCCCCACTCGATCGTGCGGCGTGTCGCGCGCCGTGCGCCCGGCACGTCCGAGGCCCCGAGCAGCTGCGAGATCCACGCCTGCCCGGCGATGGCCAGCGCGTCCAGCACCAAGCTGAGGAACCCCCACAGCGACCACGCGACCTGTTGCGCCGCCAGCGCCTCGGTCCCGTAACGCGCGGCGAGGATGGTCCCGGCCAGCAGCGCGATCCGCAGCAGTATCGTGCGGATCAGCAGCGGGACGGACGCCGTCGCGGCCTGCTTAATCCCCTCGCGGTCCGGACGCAATGGCGCTCCATACTTGCGCGCCGCCTTATAGACGACCGCCGCATAGGCGACAGCCATCCCGTACTGCGTGAGAACCGTGCCGGTAGCCGAACCGGCGATCCCCATCCCCGCCGGATAGACCAGCAGCAGGTTCAGCACCACGTTCATCCCGGCGCCGGTCGCCGCCACTACAAGTGTCGTGCGAATGTCCTGCAGACCTCGCAGAACGCCTGTAGAAGCAAGCACCAGCAGCATCGCCGGCTGCCCTATAGAGGCGATCCGCAGATAGGTCACCCCATAAGGCACCGCCTCATGCGACGCCCCGAACACCCGCACCAGCGGCGCCGCGAACACGATCCCGGCGAGCCCCAGCACCACGCCGAGGATCACCCCGAGCCACATCCCGTCCACGCCCTGCCGCACCGCCCCCGGCAGATCCCCCGCGCCGATCCGCCGCCCGACGGCGGCCGTCGTCCCATAGGCGAGGAACACGCAGAGGTACGTCAGGGTCGCCAGCAAAGCGCTCGCCGCCGCCAGCCCGGCCAGTTGCGGCGTCCCCAGATGGCCCACGATCGCCGAGTCCGCCAGCAGGAACAGCGGCTCGGCGACGAGGTTCCCCAGCGCCGGCAGCGCCAGCTTCACCAGCCGCGCGTCCTCGGCCGTGGGGCGGAAGCTGTGCTCGGAAGTCATCGGCGGTCCCGGGTCGGCGAGGTAGTGGACGAGACGACAGGCGGGGCGTCACAGGCACAGCACCGCCACGTATGTTACAGCGGCGGATCGGCCCGGATAAGAAGGCGCCATGAAAGGCTGGCGGCATGACCGTCGAGTACATCCGCTATCGCATCCCCGCCGAGCGCGCAGCCGACTTCGAGGCGGCCTACGCCGACGCGGCCGCCGCACTCGCCGCCGACCCGGAGTGCGTCGGCTACGAACTGACCCGCGGCGTCGACGAACCCGACCAGTACGTCTTCCGCACCACCTGGAACTCGACGAAGAAGTCGCCGACCCCGGACGAGGACCACCTCAAGGCCTACGAAGCCGACATCACCGACCGGCGCCACTACAAGAACACCGCCGTCCGAGGCGACGGCGGCGCCGTCCCGAGCCTCTACGAATGGCTCGGCGGCGAAGAGGCCCTGCTCCGCCTGACAGAGGCCTTCTACCGCGAGGTCCTGAAGGACGACCTGCTCCACCCGCTGTTCGCGGGCATGAACCCGGAGCACCCGCGACACGTCGCGGTCTGGCTCGGCGAGGTCTTCGGCGGCCCCAGCACCTACACCGACTCCCACGGCGGCTACCGCCACATGATCCGCCAGCACCTCGGCCGCGGCATCCAGGAGAAGCAGCGCCGCCGCTGGGTCAGTCTCCTGATGGACGCCGCCGACGAGGTCGGCCTCCCCGACGACCCCGAGTTCCGCGCCGCCTTCACCGGCTACATCGAATGGGGCACCCGGTTGGCCGTCATCAACTCGCAGTCCGGCGTGAAGGAGTACGACGCCCCGATGCCCAAGTGGAACTGGGGCGGGCATCCTCCGTACCGCGGCTGAGCGACCGGAGGGACACCCGCCGCAGAGGCGGACGAGTCCTACTTCACGAACGTGATCGGGTACTGCGACGCGCCACGGCCGTCCAGCAGGTGGTTGTCGTGGCCCTTCAGGAACCGGTCGAAGAACGAGTCCACCAGCGCCCGATCGGCCGCCACCGCACGCCTCGCGTCGACCGTCCCGTTGTCGTAGGTCAGCGTCGAGTCCGGAACCTTGCCCGCCAACTGCGCCAGCAGCGGCTCGGCGTCGGTGAACGACTGGTGCTGCGAGTCGTTCAGGGTGACGTCGGCCTTCCACCCCTTCTGGTGCTGCCAGAACGACGCCCACGACGGCTCGACGTGGATGCTGCTGGGGTAGCGGCCGGTGCTGCCCATCAGCAGCAGCGGCTGCTTCAGCCCGTGCAGCGCGACCTGGCTCAGGTGGGTGCCGTCGGGGTTCTCGGTGAACTCCAAGGTGCCGTCCAGATTGACGCCGGCCAATACCCGCGGGTCGTGGTACATCGTCTCCGCCGCCTCGAACCCGCCGGCGGAGTGCCCGAACATCCCGATGTCGTTCAGGTTCATCCCGGCGGTCAGCCGGTGCGGCAGGCTCGACAGCCGGTTCAAAACGAGCTGGGTGTCAGCCAGGCGGATGTCCATCACCTTGGTGAGCAGGACCGTGGCCGCCGCCTGGTCGTCCCCGACCTGAGCGAAGGCCGCCAGCAACGGCGCGTTGCCGACCACATGGCTGTCCGGGAACTCCGTGGCCGGCGCTTCCCCGGTGTGGTCGATGGTGACCACCACATAGCCCTGCGACGCCAGGTTCTCCACCAGCGTGACATTCGAGTCCCTCGGGTCTCCGGCACCGGGCGAGTACAGGACGACCGGGAAGCGCCCCGGCGCCATAGCGGCGTCCTGCACCGAGTGCGTCTTAGTCGCGGCCCAGTTCACCAGACCGGCAGGCAGGTTGTTGCCACTGTCCAAGCTGGCGCCGATCAGAGCGGACGCCGCAGCCGGGAACTGGTTGGTGGAGGGCTTGCCGCCGGTGTGCACGGCCGGGTAGAAGACGCTGATCATCAGCTCGCGGAAGGGCTGGTTCGGCGTCCACGGATCCGACCGGCTGTTGTCGACCAGGCGGAAGGTCGATTCGCCGGTGGCGTAACGGCCAATCGGCGCGGGCAGCTTGAGCGTCTCCCCCTCGGCGGGCTTGGAGGACGCCACGGCCGACGCCGGAAGCGTGGTCGAGACGACGAGACCACAAGCGACGACCCCGGCCAGAGAAGCGGCGACGAGACGAGAAGTGCGCATGAGACGTTCCTTCGGATGCGGTGGCGCGGTGTTCTGACACCTTGATCCTCGCAACTCGCGCACCCCACGAACTACGGTGCTACCAGGCGTTTCACTCTTCGTGAGGGCCGTACCGCCATAGGGCGGATAACCGCCCTATGACAGCGTCCGTACTAACGCGCCGCGTCAGCCGGACGTGACGCAGGCGTTCGCCCTGTTGGACCACAGGCCCTGCACGTCGAACGTGCCGGTGGACAAGGTCTCGTAGGCGTCCAGGTTCACGCACTCGTCGCCGATCTCCCCGCCGCCGGAGTTGTACCACCCGGCGGTCGGCCAGAAGTCGGTGACGGTCTCGGCGTACTCGTGGGTCTCGGTCGACTCGATGCCGGAGAGCACGCGACCGTCAGTCAAGGTCGTGCAGGCGCCCGCGCCGAGGTCGGGGATGTACGGCAGGTTGGTGTAGGCCAGCGTCCCGTAGCTCGACGTGGTCTTGTCGTGCCAGGCACAGAAGCTGCTGTGCGGACCGAAGCCGTCGGGGTGCGTCCCGGTCGGCGACACGATCACGTACTGCGCGTTCAGGTTCGGGGTCTGAGTCGTGTTCCCGAAGTGGGCGGCTGCCTTGCCGGCCTCGGCGGCCAGCTGCGACTTGGACGAACGGTTCGGCTGCGCGGAAGCGTTGTCGAACCACACGCCGGCCAGCGGCGAGGACGCCGGGTGGGCCACGAACGTGGCGCCGGCGGGGCAGGTGACGGTACCGGCGGCGGCGTTCTCGCAGTACTGCGTGAGGATCGTGCCCCACGTGTCGGACGAGCCGTACAGCCCCTTGAACATGGCCTGCATGTCGGTGGCGACACCAGCTGGGTCACTGGACCACTGACTACCCCAGAACACCAGATACACCTGCGGATTCGGCGACACCACACCCTGCGTACCGTTGGTCTGGAGGGACAGCTGGCCGCCGCCACCGGCCTTGCGTGCGGTGCCCTTCTCAGAGCTCGCATGAAGCGGCTTCGCGTGCGCCGCCGATGCTGCCGGCTCTGCCGATGAAGCGGACTGTGCGGAGGACGCCGACGCCGCGGCGGTGGTGACCGGCGCGGCGGCGATCGCGGCGAGCGCTGCCGCGGCCAGGGCGGCGATGCGGAGGTTGCGCATCAGACTCCTTCTGGACGGAAGTGACGGGCCGTGGTCGGCCCGCCGTCCAAAAGGCGCCGTACTTCTGTTGTCCGTTACCGCGCTTCTCGGATCCGGTGCCCGGCTCGGGTCACCCGATCCCGATCCCGTTCAGCATCGCCTTGATCGCCGGACCGGCCTTGTCGTTGCCGAATCCGCCGTTGAGCACCACGCAGGCGACGGCGATGTCGTGCTGCGGGTCCATCGCGATCATCCAGCTGTCCAGATCCCCGTTCTGCCGCTCGGCCGTGCCGGTCTTGGCGCCGAGCGTCGGGCTGATGCCGCGCAGCGAGGTGGCCGTGCCCTCCGTGATCACCCCGCGCATCAGAGTCTTGAGATCGTTGTCGACCCCGGCGGGCAGCGGCGTCGCCGGGACCTGGCTCTGCCCCGGCAGCAGGATCGGCTGCTTGAACGTGCCGTTCGCGACCGTCGCGGCCACCGAGGCCATCGTGAGCGGGCACATCGTGATGTCGCCCTGGCCGAAGGTCTCGGCGGCGAAGCGCTCCTGGCCGTCGGCCGCGGGAACCTGCTCGCTGCCCGCGGTGCAGTACGTCGCCGAGCCGAGCCCCATGTCCCACGGCTGGTTCAGGCCGAACTGCGTCTTCGCCTCGTTCTCCAGCGCCCCGAGGCCTGACAGCCGGTCGCGCAGACCGACGTAGGAGGTGTTGCAGGACTGCTCGAAGGCGTCGGTCAGGGTGGCGTTCGGGTAGCCGTTCTTCAGGCCCTCGTCGTTGTGGTAGTGCTGCGACCCCACGGTCGAGATCGCCGGGCACGGCGCCGAATCCGACGGCTTGAGTCCGGCCTGGAGCAGCGCCGCGGTCGTGATCACTTTGAACGTGGAACCCGGTGCCCGCAGCGCGTGATAGGCCAAGCCCGCCGTGCTCTGCGAGTTGCTAGCCATCGCCAGGACGCCGCCGGTGCTCGGCTTGATGACCACCATGCCGGACTCCGGGTACGCGGCCAGCGCGTGCTCGGCGGAGGTCTGGACGCGGTCGTCGAGTGTCGACTTGATCTGCAGCGCGGCGCCGCCGCTCGGCGCGCCGATGGTGACCGGCTCGGTCCCGCCGAGCGTCGCGCCGGTGTTGGCGTCGACGAAGTTGATCTGGAGCGCGGTCGGAGCCGGAGCGCCGGACGGCTTGGCGGTCGCCAGCCGCGAGAGCACGGTCCCCAGGCTGGGATGCGCCGACGCCTGCAACGGCAGACCGGTGTCGTCGACGACCGTCGCCGCCGGCGGGGTCGCGGTGAGATTCGCCGCGCCGCCGAGCTGCGGATGGATGACGGCCGAGGACCAGTGGACCAGCGGAGTACTCGCGCTCCCACTCGCCGGGACCACCGCGAGGATCGAGGTGTAGGTCCACTGCAAGCCGCCGTCGAAGGTGTCCACAACGCTGAAGTTGTAGTGGGTCGCCGGATCCGGAGTGCCACCGGTCGCAGGGATCTGTGATCCGAGGGTGAGCTGAGTGGACTTGGGGTTCAGCGACTTCATGACCGCTTGCAGACGCGGACCGGCGGCGGTCGCGTTGTCGGTGAGGGAACCGGCCTTCGGGTAGTCGCCCGACGCCCACGCCGCCAGGAAGCCCTTCGCCACCGCGTCCGGTGTCGAGGGCGCGTCGCCGGACCCAGCCGCCCCTGCCGCCCCAGCCGCCCCCGAGGACGCTGTGCCGCTACCCGGCCCGGTCTGCGCCGTCGGCGAAGTTCCTGTGCCGCTGTGGTCGGACCGCAGCCAGAGCGCCACGGACGCGGTCGCCACCACCGCGGCCGTGACGACCGCCGCGGTGACGGTCCTTGAAGTGCGGCGTCCCCGCCGTTGCATGCCTGCCATAGCTCGCAAGGAAAGCGCGCGCCTCGTGATCCTGTCCAAGAGTCGTATGGGAAACGCATCCATAGCGAAGTGGCTATGATCCAATGTCATGGACCTCTTGGCGCACCTCCGGTACTTCCGCGTGGTCGCTGAGGAACAGCACTTCGGCCGGGCCGCCACTCGGCTGCGGCTGGCCCAGCCGTCGCTGTCGCAACGGATCCAGCGGCTGGAGCGGGAGTTCGGGGTGCGGCTGTTCGACCGGGGACGCGGCGGCGCCGTGCTGACCCCGGCCGGGCAGCTGGTGCTGGCGCAGAGCGAGGCCGTCCTCGACGCCGCCGACCGCCTGCGTTCGGTGGTGGAACGGTTACAGGACGGCGAGGTCGGGACGCTGCGCGCAGCAGTGCCGGCGCACCTCGGCGGCGCGGCGGTAGCGGCGCTGCTGACGGCGTTCCAGGAGCGCAGTCCCGGCAGCGAGCTCGATCTGCGCGAGCTCACCACGGCCGAGCAGACCGCGGAGTTGGCGGCGGGCACGCTGGACGCGGGGATCGTGCGGCATCCGTGTCTGGCCGCGGGACTGTCGTTCGGGCCGATGTTGCATCAACCGTTGGGCGTGTTGCTGCGCGGGGACGATCCGCTGGCGACCCAGCCGGAGGTAGATCTCAGAGCCCTGACCGGACGCGGTCTTGCCATGCCGCCGCGCGCGAACAGCCCGGCGTTGCACGACGAGACGCTGACCGCGTGCGCGCGCCACGGTTTCACGCCGACAGCGATCCGCACGGTCGAAGGGCTCGAATTCACCCGCGCGCTCATCCTGTCGGGAGCCGACCTGGTCGCGCTGATCCCCGAGCCGCCGCCGGAACCCGGCACCACCTGGCGTCCGCCGACCGGCCGGCCGCTGTCCTGGCGCACGTCCACGGTCTGGCGCGCCGGGCACGACGGTCCGGCCGTGCGCGTCTTCGCCGAGGCCGCCGACCTCGCGCTGCGCGTCCACGCCGGCATGTACGCGGCACCCGCCGAGCGTCCACGCGCCACCCGACCGGAAACGGAGTTCGCGTTGTGAGTGAAGCCGTCTCGCCCTCCAGCGCCACTACTCGCCGCGCCGTGACGCGCATCAACGCCGCCTTCGCCGACGCCGGCGTCGCCGGCCAATTACACGCGCTGGACATCGACTCCGGCGCCTCGGTCTCCGTGGCCGCCACGCAGCTGACGCCGACCAGCAGTCTCCACAAGGTGTGCCTGCTCGTGACCCTGTACCGAGAAGCCGCCGCCGGCCGCCTCGACCGTACGCGCCAGATCGACATCCCGGCCGGCGAGCGCACGCCGGGCTTGGCGGGCCTCGCCGTGATGCGCGACGCCGTGCGCATGTCCCTGCGCGACCTCGCGACCCTCGTGGTCGCCGTCAGCGACAACGCCGCCGCCGACATTCTGTGGCGTGCGGTCGGCTTCGACGCCGTCAACCGCACGATGGCCGAGCTCGGCCTGACCGACACGGTCGCGGTGCACGACATGGCGGCCATCAGGGACGCGCTGCGGGCCCAACCGAACCTGACCGATCCCGCCGCCTTCGCCGATATCAGTGTCCTGAATCCGGCGCTGACCAACCGCTCGACGGCCCGCCAGATGGCCGAACTGTTCGCTGCCGTGTGGCGTGACGAGGTCTGCTCCGGCGAGACGGCCGAGGAGCTGCGCGCGCTGCTCGGCCTCCAGGCCTGGACGCACCGTATGGCCTCCGGCTTCCCGTTCGACGACGTCCGGGTCAGCGGCAAAACCGCCACGCTGCCGACACTGCGCCATGAAGCCGGCGTCATCGAATACCCCGACGGCGGCCGTTACGCCGTCGCGGTCTTCACCCGCGCCGCTTCCACCGCCTCGGTCCTGCCCGCCGCCGATGCCGTGATCGGCACCGCCGCCCGCATCGCGGTGGACGCGCTGCGCTCGCCGTGAGGTTCGTGGCGAACAACCACATACCCGACTCAGGGTTCTGATTGTTGCTTTCCGCGCATTTCACGCACCTGCGAGGCCCTGGAAAACGCCGCGTCGCAGGTTGTGGCAAGTCGAATTGTTAGGAACCTTGACAGACCTCTGGTCTAGTCCAATGATGTCCTCCAGGGCGGCCGCCTCTTTCGAGCTTTTGGTTCGGTACAGATCCAGTCCTGCTCAACGCCCTGCCATCTGGGAGCAACATGAAACGGACAGGCCGTCATATCCGCGTGCTCGCGACCGCCGCGGCGACGCTGGCCGCGAGCGCCGGCGCCCTCCTGGCGTCGAGCGCCGCGGGCCATGCCGCCACGGCGGTACCGGCCGCGTCGACCGGCACCCCCATCCCGGCGCACGTCTTCGCGCCCTACTTCGAGGCCTACAACGGCGACGATCCGGCGACACTGAGCCAGCAGTCCGGCGCCAAGTACCTGACGATGGCGTTCGTCCAGACCGCCAGCGCGGGTTCGTGCACGGTCGACTGGGACGGCGACACCTCGACCCCGATCTCGTCGTCGACCTACGGGTCCTCCATCGCCACGATCCGGTCCACCGGCGGCGACGTCATCCCGTCGTTCGGCGGGTACGCCGCCGACCACGGCGGCACCGAGATCGCGGACAGCTGCACCAATGTGAGCTCGATCGCCGCGGCGTACGAGAACGTCATCACGACGTACAACGTCACCCGGCTCGACCTGGACACCGAGGACAACTCGCTGACCAACACCGCGGGCATCGACCGCCGCAACAAGGCCATCAAGATGGTCGAGGACTGGGCCGCGGGAGTAGGTCGCACCGTCCAGTTCAGCTACACGCTGCCGACGACCACGAGCGGTCTGGCCAGCTCGGGGCTGGCGGTACTGCAGAACGCGGTCTCCAACAACGCCCGCGTCGACGTCGTCAACATCATGACGTTCGACTACTACGACGGCGCGACGCACGAGATGGCGAACGACACCAAGACCGCCGCCGCCGGCCTTGAAGGTCAGCTCGCCTCGCTCTACCCCGGCAAGTCCGCCTCGCAACTGTGGGGCATGGTCGGCGTCACCGAGATGCCCGGCATCGACGACTACGGCGCGGCCGAGACGTTCCAGACCTCGGACGCGGCGCCGGTGCTGAGCTGGGCCAACTCCAAGGGCATCGCCGAGATCTCGTTCTGGGCGCTGCAGCGTGACAACGGCGGCTGCGTCGGGACCGGCGGCTCGGACAGCTGCTCGGGCATCGCGCAGAGCACGTGGTACTTCAGCAACACCTTCGAGCCGTTCACCAGCGGCAGCACTCCGCCGCCGACGAACGACTTCTCCGTGGGCGTCTCGCCGACGTCGGCCTCGCTGGCTCAGGGCGGGACCGCCAAGGCGACGGTGTCCACGGCGGTCACCAACGGCACCGCGCAGAGCATCGCGCTGACGGCGAGCGGGGCGCCCTCGGGGGCCACCGCGAGCCTGAGCCCGACCTCGGTGACGGCCGGCGGCACGTCTGCGCTGACCGTGGCCACGGCCTCGACCACCCCGGCCGGCACGTACCAGATCACCGTCACCGGCACTGCGGCCTCAGGAAGCCACAGCGCCACGTTCACGCTGACGGTGACCGGTCCGGGCGGCGGGGGCGGCGCGGTGGTCAACGGCGGCTTCGAATCCGGCTCGTTCAGCCCCTGGACGTGTCAGAGCACTGACGCGGTCGTCGGCAGCCCGGTACACTCCGGGTCGCACGCCGCGAAGGTCTCGCCGACCGCGAGTGCGACCGGCGAGTGCGACCAGGCGGTGAGCGGGTTGACGCCGAACCACGCATACAAGCTCACCGCGTGGGTGCAGGGCAACTACGCCTTCGTCGGCGTCAGCGGCGGGGCCAGCGGCAGCGCGTGGACCTCGGCGTCGGGGTGGACACAGCTGTCGGTGCCGTTCACGACCGACTCCACCGGGAAGGTGACGGTGTTCGTCCACGGCTGGTACAGCCAGGGCGACGTCTACGCGGACGACTTCGCCATTTCCTAGCAGGTTCCCCCTGCGCCCGCGTGGCGTCCCGGCGGATCAGGGCTCTCATAAGGCCCGTGACCCACTGGGGCGCCGCGTCAATGCCGGCAGGTGCTTATCACTCGATGTAACGAAGTAACAAAGCGCATATTGCCCGGGCGAGACGGACATTGGTTACGTGGAGGCATGCCGACCACGGATTCCACGCCCCAGGACCACGTCCTGCAGGACATCGTCCCGGACAGCCAGCACAGCCTCAGCACGGCCGCCGCCCGGAACCTGGCGACGACCACCAAGACCGTTCCGCAGATGCAGGGCATCACCTCGCGGTGGCTGCTCCGCAAGCTGCCCTGGGTGCAGGTCTCCGGCGGCACCTACCGAGTGAACCGCCGGCTGTCGCACGCGGTGGGGCGCGGCCGGGTCGCCTTCGACCAGACCGGCGAGGACATCAGGGTCCTGCCCCCGACGCTGACCGAGCTGCCGATCCTGCGCGGCCTGGACGACGACGCGCTGCTGGCCGAACTGGCCGGCCGGTTCGCGCAGCGCCGGTTCGCCGCCGGCGAGCAGCTGGCCGAGGCCGGGCAGCCGGTGACCGAGATCCTGGTGGTCGGGCACGGCAAGGTGGCCAAGGTCGGCACCGGCAAGTACGGCGAGACCACGGTCGTCGGGTCGTTCGCGGGCGGCGACCACCTGGGCGACGAGGCCGTGGCCGGCGGCGTCGTGGATTCGGTGCCGTGGGGCTACGGGGCCCGCGCCACCACCTCCGGCGTGCTGCTCGCGCTGCCGCTGAGCGCGTTCCAGGAGCTGCTGGACCGCTCGGAGGCGCTGCGCACGCAGCTCGCCTCGCACGTGGCGCGCCGGGCCAAGCCGACGAACAAGAAGGGCGAGGCGGAGATCTCGCTGGCCGCCGGCCACGAGGGCGAGGCCGATCTGCCGGGCACGTTCGTGGACTACGAACTGCAGCCGCGCGAGTACCAGCTCTCGGTGGCGCAGACGGTGCTGCGCATCCACTCCCGTGTCGCAGATCTCTACAACGACCCGATGAACCAGACCGAGCAGCAGCTGCGGCTGACCGTCGAGGCGCTGAAGGAGCGGCAGGAGAGCGAGCTGCTGAACAACCCGGAGTTCGGCCTGCTGCACAACGCCGCGCACGAGCAACGGATCCACACCCACAGCGGCCCGCCGACCCCGGACGACATGGACGAGCTGCTGTCGATGCGGCGCTCCACGAAGTTCTTCCTGGCGCACCCCAAGGCCATCGCCGCCTTCGGCCGCGAGTGCACCAAGCGCGGCGTGTACCCGACCTCCGGCAACGTCGACGGCAACCGCGTGTTCGCCTGGCGCGACGTCCCGATCTACCCGTGCTCCAAGATCCCGATCACCGACGGCCACACCACCTCGATCCTGGCCATGCGCACCGGCCAGGACGAGCAGGGCGTGGTCGGCCTGCACCAGACCGGCCTGCCGGACGAGTTCGAGCCGAGCCTGAACGTCCGCTTCATGGGCATCGACGACAAGGCGATCATCTCCTACCTCGTCAGCGCCTACTACTCGGCCGCGATCCTGGTCCCGGACGCGCTCGGCGTGCTTGAGAACGTCGAGCTCGACCGCCCGCGCGGGTAGCGCCGCGGCGACGGCGGGGTCCTCGGTGGCTCGTGCGGCGAGCCGCCGGGGACGTGTGGGAGTGGTGCGGGGGTGGTGCGGGGATCGCGGCGACACTCAACTCTCGAACAGCAACGAGTCGAGACCGCGCCGCACACCGACCGCGTCACCGACGTGGCGCACGGCGAGCAGCGTGCCGGCGACGTAGGGCGCGGGATCGGGACCCGCGTCGTGCTGCATGACCAGCCGCTCGCCGGCCCCACCAAAGATGATCTCCGTGCTGACGACGTAGCTCGGCAGCCGCACCGAGTGGATGCGGGTGCCGTCGACGTCCGCACCACGCGCCTCGACCGGACCCCGCAGCTCGTCGAGCGGAACCGCGGGCACCGGACGCCGGATCGCACCCAACGTCTCGGCCAGCTCGCGGGCCGTCCCACTCGGCACGTCGGGCTTGCCGGCACTGGCGTAGTCGATGATCTCCCACCGGTCCAAGTGCTCCGCGGCGAGCGCCGCAGCCTTGCGCAACACCGCGGCCATCACCGAGAAATTGCCCGCGGCGATCACCCCGACCTCACGATCCCGCGCCGCCTCATCGAGCTCGGCATAGTCCTCGGCGGTGAGACCCGAGGACCCGATCACCACATGCGCACCCGCCCGCACAGCCTCGAACGCGTTCTGCTTCACGGCCGCCGCACTCGTGTAGTCGATCACGACATCGACCGGCCCCGCAGCCAAGGCCTCAGCCACGGACGCGTACACCCGCCCCTCCGCCGCACACCCGACCGCCTCCGCCAGCGACTTCCCCGCCGCCGACCGCGACACCCCCGAGACGAGCACGAGATCGGCCGAGCCCTCGATCGCCGCGACGACGGCCGACGCGGTCCAGCCCGTGACGCCGGAGAAGCAGATCCTGATCATGTGCTCAGGCTACGGCGAGACCCCCGCTTCCGCCCGCCGCGCTGCACCGCGCCAAGCCAAGCCATGCCAAGCCTGCCCTGCGGCTTGCACCACGCTGCCGCTTTCCCGTTGCGCCGCGCCATGCATGCCATACCCTGCGGCCTGCACCCCGCTTCCGCCCGCCACGCCGCACCGCGCCAGGCCAAGCCACGCCATGCCTGCCCTGCGGCCTGCATCGCACTGTCGCTCTCCCGTTGCGCCGCGCCATGCATGCCCTGCCCTGCGGCCTGCACCACGCTGCCGCTCTCCTGGTGCACCGCGCCGAAGAGCAGGGCCACTGCCCGGACCGCCGCGCCCCACGATCTCGCACCTTGGTGCGTCCACGCGGTTGCATGCACGCGCCACTCTGCCGAGCCGCGCCGCCGAGCATCGGGCCGCATGACCCGCCGCCATCGGCTGCATCGCGCCGTGCCGCGCGCCGCAGTGGCTTCGTGCAGTGCCGCCGTGCGCCGCGCCGCGCCCGGCCAGCCGATCAGCTCCCTGAAACCCGCAGCTCCCCCGACTCCAGCGGCAGCCCGGCAGTGGCCCAGTCCTCGATCCCCTCCCGGTACTTCCGCACATTCGTGTACCCGAGCCGCTCCAACTTCCCAGCCACCGCCTGGCTGTTCGGGCAGGCCGCGTTCGAGCAGTACGTCACGATCAGCGCGTCCCGGTCCGGCAGCAGCTCCGCGTACACCTCCTCCACGTGGTCGGCGTGCAGCGGGATGGCGCCGGGCAGGTGCTGCTTCTCCCAGTAGGCGCCGGCGAGGGCGTCCAGGACGGTGACCGAGCCGCTGTCTATCGCGGCCTTCAGCTCGTCGCGGGTGATGAGGGTGGTCATGGCTGGGCCTCCTGTTTCGTGGGCTAAGTGGACCCGGGTCCGCTTGTCTGACTCCAGAGTATGCGGACCGGGGTCCGCTTGTCTACAATGAGTCCATGTCCGAACCGTCCAGGCCCGGACTCCCCCTCGCCGGCGAGCCGCCCCGGGAGCGCGCCGACGCCGCCCGCAACAGGGCCCTGGTCCTGCAGGCCGCCTGGCGGCTCTACACGCACGGCGGCGTCGAGGCGCTGACCACCGACGCGGTGGCGCAGGAGGCCGGTGTCGGCAAGGGGACCGTCTACCGGCGCTTCCGGGACAAGAGCGGGCTGGTCGCCGCCCTGCTCGACGACCGGGAGAAGGAACTCCAGCTCGCGATGATCAGCGGCCCCGCGCCGCTCGGGCCGGACGCCGCCACGCAGACCGAGCGCCGCGTGGCCTTCGTGCTGGCGTACCTGGACTACCTGCAGGCCCACCTGGATCTCCTGCTCGCCTCCGAGACCGCCGCCCCCGGCGCCCGCTACCGCCTGGGCGTGTACCAGTTCTGGAAGACCCACCTGACCATGCTCTTCACCGAAGACCGCGACCCGGAGTTCCGCGCCTACACGATCCTGGCGCTCCTCGACGCGGGCCTGGTCAGCCACCTCCTCGCGGACGGCTGGTCCTGGGACCGCGTCCGCGCCGGCGTCGAACAGGAGGCCCGCCGATGATGCGCGAGCTCGTCATCCTCGGCACCGCCTCACAGGTGCCGACGCGCTACCGCGCGCACAACGCCTACTTCCTCCGCTTCGACGAGCAGGGCTTCCTCTTCGACCCCGGCGAAGGCACGCAGCGCCAGATGCAGTTCGCCGGCCTGTCGGTCAGCGACGTCACCCGGCTGTGCGTCACCCATTTCCACGGCGACCACGCCCTGGGCCTGCCCGGCGTCCTGCAGCGCATGTCCCTGGACGACGTCCCGCACGAAGTGGTCTGCCACTTCCCCGGCGAACACGAGGAGTACTTCGAGCGCCTCCGCTTCGCCACCCCGCACCACGCCCGCGCGAAGATCGCGACGCAGCCGGCCACCGGCGTGCGCACGTACCCCCTCGACGGCGGCCTGACCCTCACCGTCGCCCCGCTGGACCACGGCATCCCCTGCCAGGGCTACCGGATCGACGAGGCCGACGGCATCAGGATGCTGCCGCAGAAGCTGAACGCGGCCGGGATCAAAGGCCCGGACATCGCGCGCCTGCGCGCCGAGGGCCGCCTCGGCGACGTCCGGCTGGAGGACGTCAGCGTCCGCAAGCCCGGCCAGAGCTTCGCCTTCCTGATGGACACCCGCCGCTGCCCCGGCGCCGAACAGCTGGCCGCCGACGTCGACCTGCTGGTGATCGAGGCGACGTTCCTCGATTCCGAAGAAGCCCTGGCCGGCCAGTTCGGCCACCTCACGGCGCGCCAGGCCGCGCGCCTGGCCGCCGACGCCGGCGTCCGCGAGCTCGTGCTCACGCACTTCTCGCAGCGCTACCCGATCGACACCGCCCCGGCGCGTTACCTGGTAGAGGCCGCCGAGGAGTTCGACGGCCCGATCCACATCGCCGAGGACCTGATGCGGATCCCGTTCCCGAAGCGTGTGGAGGCCAAAGGTTCCTGACAATCTCCGGCCGCCTGTCGGATCCGGAGCGAGCCGTTCGTCGGGTAGATGAGAGGCGGCCGAACGAAGCCGCCGGGACAAGGAGGAGCCATGACCGAGTACCTCATCGCCTTCAACGAGGAGTGGGTACCGGACCACACGGTCGAGGAGCTGCAGGAGAAGGCCAAGGCCGTCCGGGCGCTGGTGGCGGAGATGAAGGCGGCCGGCGTCTTCGTCTTCACCGGCGGCCTGGACGACGCCGCCCCGGTGTTCAGCGTCGACGCGTCGAGCGGCACACCGCTGTTCACCGACGGCCCGTACATCGAGTCCAAGGAGTACCTCGGCGGCTTCGCCGTCGTGGACGTGGCCGACGAGGAGGCGGCGCGGCTGTGGGCCGGAAAGATCGCGGTGGCCTGTGGCTGGCCGCAGGAGGTGCGACAGTTCCGAGTCCGCAAGAACTGATGCGGTGCCCGCTGCCGGCCTGCCCCGGGCCACCGGGGACAGGCCGGCGTCACACGCTCGCGAAAGGCTTCCCCTCCAACGGAAGCCCCGCCATCGCCTCGCCGAGCCCGATCGCCTCGTACACATGCGCCGCGACGTCCACATGCCGCAGCGTCCCCATCTCGGCGCCCGCCACGATCCCCGGCCCGCTGGCGGCGATCCACGCCGTGCGCTCCAGATCGCTGTCGCCGCCGTGCCCGCCCGCGTCGACGTGCCCGTGGTCCGTCACCACGATCACCGTCCACCGCTCCTCAGCGTACGAAGACCGGGCCCGCACCGTCGCCAGCAGACGCCCGACCCGCGCGTCGGCACGCTCCACCGCCGCGCGGTACTCCGCTCCGACGCCGAGCTCGTGCCCGGTCTCGTCCACATCCCCCAGGTACACGAACGCCACGTCGTAGTCCGCGGCCACCAGTTCGCGTTCGGCATCGACCGTCGCCGCCTCGTCCCCGCGCTCGCAGTCCAGGCCGTACGACGTGAACGTCACCCGGTCCGGCGCCGCGAACAACGGCCCCCCGCAGGCCGCCGTCGCCAACGGCTCCCAGCTCCCGACCGACAGATACGTCCGCTTGCCGGCCAGCGAAGCCAGCGTCAGGAAATCCGGATGCTCCGCGAGCCGGTGCCCGGTGAAGACGTTGTGCGTGATCCCGTGCCTGGCCGCCGAGACGCCGGTCGCGACGGTCGCCCAGCACGGCCCGGACCACGTCGGCGTGGCGTCGTCGATGCGCACCGGCGCGAGGAAGCCCTCGGCCGCGACCGCGTCGAGGTGCGGGGTGCGGACCTCGCGGAGCACGTCGAGACGAACCCCGTCGATACCGATGACGAGGACGCGTGATGGTGAAGTCATTGGTACCGATCTACCCGTTTCTTTTAGCGGACGCCGCGAATCCTGTTGATGCACACGGCACCGGCCGCCGAAGCGATCGCCGAGGCCCAGAACAGCGCAGCATACCCACCCGCGAACTTGATGAGCAGCGCGGCGATCGGCGGCACCAGCGCGAACGGGATGATCGTCATCAAGTTCGCGAAACCCATGTCGCGTCCCCGGTCGGCACCGGAGGGCAGGGTCTGCGTGACCAACGCGCCGTCCACACTCAGGTAGACGCCGTAGCCGAGACCGAGCACCGCACCCGCGGCGAGCATCATGCCCCAGGTCTGATGCACCGCGATCATCGCCGCCGCGACGGCCATCACCGCGGATCCCGCGGCCACCAAAGGCTTGCGGCGCCCCCAGCGGTCCGACAGCCAGCCCGCGATCACGACCAGCGCGACCGTCGAGACGCTGTTCACCGCGACCACGATCAGCAGGTGGCTGTCGTTGCTCTTGTCGGACGGGGTGTTCTTGAATCCGAGCACATCGCTCAGGAAGTACGGCGTGTACAGCGTCCCGAGACCGTAGCCGAGCACCATCAGGAACCGCGTCGCGAGCGCCCACCCGAAGTCAGGGAACTGCCGCACCTGAATCCGGTAGTTGGCCAGATAGGCCTGGAAACTGAACGGCTCGCGCCGCTCCCGCGGCAGCTGCGGGTCCCCGACCCGCCACGCGAAGAGCAGCACGAACACCATCAGCGAAGCCAGCGCCGCGTACTGCCCGACGTACCCCTTCGACAGCGAGACCAGCACCCCGCCGACGATCAGCGCGGCGGCCTGCGGCACCCCGCCCCAGCCCAGGACAATGCCGCGCTGCCCGGACGGCACCTGGTCCGGGACGATCGTCACCATCCCGGCGGCGAGTGCGGCCACGAACACCGTCTGCAGTAGGTAGCCGAGGCCGACGCCCCACACCGAGTTCTGCGTTCCGCTGAAGACCAGCGCACCGGCGCCAGCGACGCCGCCGAAGGCGATCCACGGCCGCCGCCGCCCGAAGCGGGAGACCGTCCGGTCCGACAGCATCCCGAACAGCGGCCCCAGGAACAGGATCGACAGCGTCCCGATCGTGTTCACCCACGCGAAGTCCGCGACGTGCCCGGCCGGGTCGATGTCCTTGATCTGCTGCGGCACCGTGAAGGTGCTGGGCACCTGGCTCGCGACCTGCCAGCCGAGGCCGGCGAACACGAAGCCGGTGATCCACGGTGCCCGCACGTTCGCCGTGGGCTCCGCGTCGAACGGCGATGACGTGGTGCCGGGGCCGTGCGAGGTCTCGGTAGACAAGGCGCGCTCCAGATACGTGAAGCATCTTCATGTTCTCGGGAGGCTCATCGTAGGCGTGTGCGAGTCATCCAACAAGAGTGATGCCCCGGTGGGAAGTACCGCCGGGGCATCGCCTCCTTCTTCTACGAGCTTCATCTACAAGGGAAAGGCCTACGGCTTCGCCGCCAGTGCCTGGTCCACTCCGGGCGCCGGCGCCCCGAGACCGGTCACCGTGTCGTAGCCGGCGTGCGCCGAGCACTCCGCGGGCGGGCAGGCACCGTTGCTGCCGGAGGTGACATCGACGAGCGCGGAGCCGAGGCCGTAGACGTCGCGGAACACCGAGCCGTCGGCCGAGGCCAGGTGCGTTTTGCCGAGGGTGGCACGAGCCTGATCGGCGGTCGCCAGGATCGCCGACCAGATCGGCGCCGACAAACTGGTGCCGCCGACTTCGGCCCAGCCGGAACGGCCTTGCGTCGCGTCCGTGTAGTAGACGGCGACGCCGGTCTGCGGATCGGCGACCGCCGAGACGTCGGGCGTCCCGCGATGCGCGGCGGGGTTCACACCGTCCTGGTACGCCGGACGCTTCTCGAAGAACGACAGACCGCCGCCGGTGCCACGCCACGCGGTCTGGCTCACCGTGGTGCCCGCGGCGTCCAGCTTCAAGGTGGTGCCGCCGATGGAGAGCACGTTCGGCGAGGTGGCGCTGTAGCCGTCGGGATTGCCGCTGTCGCCGGCCGATTCCACGCAGACGGTGTCAGTGAACAGGCACCGGTTGTCGTAGAAGGACTCGCCGGAGAACTCGCGATTCATGCCGTAGCTCATCGAGACCGCCGCCGGGTGCGACGCCGCCGCGGCGTCCACGGCCTCGTTCAGGTGCTGCATGGTCGGGTCCTGCGCCTCGACGAGGACGATCTTCGCGTGCGGGGCCACGGCGTGCACCCACTCGACGTCCAGCGCGGCCTCACCGTCCCAGCCGCCGCCGTCGACGGTCGTGCCCGGCATGGTGTGGACGGAGAAGTCGAAGCAGTCGGCACCGGCTGCCGCGCTGTCACATGTCGGCGGGAGGCCGAACTGCTTGCTGAAGACGTTCAGGTCGCTCGGGAGCGCCGCGTGGTGGTAGGCGTCCACGATCGCGACGGTCTGGCCACTGCCGTCGCCCTTGAGCGCGAGGTTGTGCTGGATCTGCGCCGGGGTGTAGCCGCGGAGCGGCGGTGCGGTCGCCAGGGCCGCCGGGATCACCGAGTCCGGAGCGAGGCTGCCGCCGGTCGGGTCCATCACCGGCGTCGTCGGCGCGGCACTCGGGGTGGTGGCCTTCAATCGCTGCTTGGGCGCGGACTTCTTGGCAGCGCCGGGCGTCAGCGTGCCGGTCAGGGTCGAGACCGTCACGCCGTGCATGTTCGAGTCCTGATCGAAGTAGAACGACCCCATCCACTCGTCGTTGACGCCCCACTCGCGGATGTCCTGTTCGAGCCCCAGCACCTGCGAGCCGTCGACGACGAGTTGGTGCGCGTCATCGAGCGGTCCGGTCTGCGCCAGTTCGCCCGGGTAGTCGTTGTTCCCGTCGAACAGTGCGGGGTCGTACGCCTGCGCCCCGAACGGCGAGTCCAGCAGCACGGTCGAGCCGCCGGTCGAGGTAGCGAACGCGCCGGAGAAGGTGTCGGAGAACATGCCGGTGTCGGTCCAGGTCTTGCCGTCCGGCAGCAACCGGCTGATGACGGCGAAGTGGTACCAGGCCAGGCCGTCCTTCGGATCGGCGCTGAAGTCGATGTTCGTGGTCGATCCGCCGCCGGTGTGCGAGGTGAGCACGACGCCGGTGCGGCTGTCGCGGACCTCGACCAGGGTGGTGCCCGAGCGACTGTTGTCCTTGGCGGCCCAGGCCAGAGCGACACCGTGGCCGTCCGCACCGGGGATGTCAGGGCTCGCATAGGCGGCCTGCAACTGGCCGGTGCTGAGCACCGACGGATCGGCCGGGAGGTCCCAGACCGTCCTGCCGGTCCGGGCGTCGACCGACACGACTCCGTCCTTCGGCGCCGTGTCACCCGCCGCGGTGGCGTACTCGGCGATCACGTGGCCGTCGGCGTCCACCGTCGCGTTGCTGAACCGCACCGCGCTGCCGGCCGGCTTGAACGTCCACAGCTGCCGGCCGTTCAGGCCGTAAGCGGTGAGCGCGTGGGTCGGGTCGATGATCTCAGCATTCTTACCCGAACCGGTGGCGGCCACCGACCACGTGTAGGCACCGGGGACGTCCTTGGCCACCGTGACCTTGCCGGTCGCGACGTCGATCAGGTCCCAGCCGCCGGTCGCGGCGACCAGCACCTGCCGGCCGTCGTCGACGAGTTCGGCGTGGTGCACGGCGCCCTGCACGGTCGCGGTCCACAGGACCTTCGGCACGCCGTTCGGCTGCGGATGGCCGTCGAGCAGGAACACGCCGCGGCTCTGCCCGGCCGCGACGATGTTCTTGACGCCGTCCTTCACCGTGGTCGGGCCGGGGACGAGGACGCCGGCGTAAAGGTCGCCGAGCTGAGGCTGGGTCGCCACCGGGGCGCCGTTGGAGATCTTGTACGCGTAGGCGGTCTGGTCGGCGGCCACCGACAGGATGCGGTCGCCCCACTGCGCGGGCTCCAAGCCGGTGCCGACCGCGCCGGACTGGCGCCAGCGAAGCTTGCCGGTGCGGGCGTCGAACGACAGGACCTGCGTGCCCTCGGGGCCGTTGGGGACGGCTTCGGTGGGGTTCTGCGGGTCCTGGGTGGTGACGACGACGCTCGCCTTGTCGGCGTCCGGCAGGAACATGCCGCCGACGACCGGCGCATCGCCGGTGAAGGCGGCCGGGATCGGCGTGCTCCACAGGCTCTTGCCACGCGCGGTGAAGGAGAGGACTGACGAGCTCACCGGGAGCGGCTGGGAGCCGGACATGTCCATGGTCAGCTCGGTCGCGACATACGCAGGGTTCTTATGGCCTCCGTTGTCCGAGTCCGCGACCCGCAGCGAGGTGACGAAGGTGCCGGTGCGGTCGGCGAGCACCTGACGGCCGCCGGTCCTCGGGTCGATCGCGGTGAGCTGCCAGCTGATCGCGTCCTCGGGGTCGTTCTCCTCGGCGACGACGAGCCGGTGCCGCTCGGGATCGTCGCGGACGATGCGCGGGTAGCCGGGGGTCGGGACGTCGAGCTTCAGTTTGCCGGTGGCCGCGTCCAGCAGGATCACGTGGCCGTCGGCGGGACGCGGCGTGCCCAGGCCCATGGGGGTGTCGGTCCAGCCGGTCGCGATGCCGTCGGCGGTCGGGGTGATGGTGGCGAGCGCGGCCCACGGGACCTGGGTGTCGTACGTCCAGGCGGTGGCGCCGGCCACCGCGGCGCCGGACTTGTGGAACTTCACGAGCGAGACGCTGGTCCGGCTCTCACCGGACGACGACGCCGGTTCGATGCCCCACATCGGGCCGGTGACGTCGCCGACAACCAGCCCCCCGGCCCCGGCCGCGAGGCGGTTGACGTAACCGGGATAGACCTGATGCCACAACGTCTTGCCGGTGCGGCCGTCGATGACGGTGACGAAGGACGCGAAGTGGGTCAGCGGGGAGTCCGGAACGGTGAAGGGGAAGGCCGCGCTGGCGCCGAGGGTGTAGGCGACAGCGATGTCGTGCCCTGATCCACCCCCGAAGTCGCCGACCGCGAAGGTCTGGTCGGAACCGACGCCGGTGCCGGAAATCGGGTCGTAGCCGGCGAACATGTCGAGCGGTGGCGGCTCGGGGAGATAGGGAACGGTGCCCTTGAGACCCCAGTCCGCGGCCAGGCCCTGCTCGGTCTTGGTCCACACCGGCTTGCCGTCCCGCCCGACGCGCTGGACCTGGCCGGAGGTGTCGACATGGAACCAGTCGTCGCTGCCGGGGACGGCCGCGGTCAGACCGAGGCCGCGCGCGGTCTCGATCTGCTGGTCCGCGGTGAAGGACAGGCCGGAGTTCGAGGCCTGACCAGCCACCGAACCAGTCGCCGGCGCACTCGGCGCGCTCGGCGCGGCCGACGTGGCCGGGTCGGCACTCACGCCGGCCACCGCGGCCTGCGCCCTCCCGACGCGCTGGGCTACAGTGCCGGTGCTGTCGACACCGACGGTGTACTTCGCGGACAGGCTCCGAACCTGATCCGCGGTCAGCCGGAAGGTGGCCGCGGATGACGGGGACGGGGCGGCGGACCCGGCGGCGGACGCACCGGCCGCACTCGCCACACCGGCCGTCGAGCCGAAGACTGTCACGGCCACGGCCGCCGCCATCCATGGACGGCGTAGAGGTATCGCAGGCAAGGGTGATCTCCCTACATCCCAGAGTGCTGATGACTACGCTTCCGACCCGGCCGAATGCGGGAGCCGGCGCCGGAAGCGGTGACAGGGATGCTGGCAGCGGCGTACCGCGAGGTGGAAGCGTTTTCCCTGACCGTTACCGGACACCTGCCGGTTCCGGCCGGACGGCGCTATAGTGTGGCCGCTTCTTGATCGCAGGAGGGGAATCAGGAGGGGGATCACCGTGGCACAGGAGACTGAGCTGGTCAGGACCGGCGGCGACGGCGGGCTGCGCCCGTGTTGATCCCCGCCGGCCTGTCAGCCTTCGACGAATCCGTCCTGCGCCGCCTGCTCACCGCGGGCGACCCGCACACCCCGGCGACCCTCGCCGAGGACCTCGGTGCCCCGCCGGAACAGGTCCGCCGCAGCGTCCGCCGGCTCACCGAACTCGGGCTCGCGCTGCGCGACGGGGCGGCAGTGGTGCCGGTCGACCCGCGGGTGGCGCTCACCGGGCTGTTGCGGGAGCGGCGGACCGAGTTGGACCGGCTGACCCAGACCATCGACGAGCTGTCGGCCAGCTTCCACGACCGCGCGGTGCGCACCGGGGCGGCGCGGCCGGTCGAGGCGATCGTCGGGCGCTCGGCCATCGCCGCACGGTTCCACGATCTGATGGCGCGCGCCGACACCGAGATCCTCGCCTTCGACACGCCGCCATACGTCGCGTCCAACTATGGCGACTCGGAGGCAGAGACCGGCGCGTTGGCGCGGGGTGTCGCCGTGCGCGCCGTCTACGCCGCCGAGGTGCTGGACCACCCTGACCGCACCAACCGGGTACGAGCGCTCGTCCAGCTCGGCGAGCAGGCACGCGCCGCTCCGGCGCTGCCGACCAAGCTCGTCGTCGCCGACCGGCGGGAGGCGATCCTGCCGTTGTCCGAACCGGGCGCCGGCGACGCCGACTCGCGCTGCGCCGTCGTGCACGCCTCAGGGCTCTGCGAGGCACTGATCGCGCTGTTCGAGGCGGTGTGGACGCAGGCGGTGCCGTTGTTCGCGCCGCGGGCGGGAGCGAATCCGGAGCTGCTCGCCGAGGACCACGCGATCCTGCAGTGCCTGAACGCGGGGATGAAGGACGACGTCATCGCGCGCCAGCTCGGCATCAGCGAGCGCACCGTGCGCCGCCGCGTCGCCGATCTGGCCGCGCGGCTCGGTGCCGCCTCGCGCTTCCAGATCGGCGCCCAGGCGGCGCGCCGCGGTTGGGTATGAGTTACTGACCGCATGGACATCGCGCAGCTCACCGCCAAAGTCGACGCCCTGATGCCCGGTGTCGCCGCCGATCTCAAGCGCCTGGCCGCCATCCCCTCGATCGCCTTCCCCGGCTATCCGCAGGAGAAGGTCGTCGAGTGCCACGACCTGCTGGTCGAACTGCTGCGCGAGGCTGGCGTCCAGGACTTGGCGGACCTGCGGCTGCCCGACACCTCCCCGATCATCACCGGCCACATCCCGCCCCCGACGCCGGGCGCCCCGACCGTCCTGCTCTACGGGCACTACGACGTCCAGCCGCCCGGGGACGAGGCGGCGTGGGCCTCCCCGCCCTTCACCCCGACGGAGTACACCGACCCCGAGCACGGCCCGGCCATCCGGGGCCGCGGCATCGCCGACGACAAGTCGAACCTGGCCGTGCACCTCGGCGCGCTGCGCGCCTTCGACGGCCGCCCGCCGGTCGGCATCCGCCTGGTGCTGGAAGGCCAGGAGGAGTACGGCAGCATCCTGGACGACTACCCGCCGCAGAACCCGGCCGCCTTCGCCTGCGACGCGATGGTCATCGCCGACATGGGCAACATCCGCCCCGGCACCCCGACGCTGACCACCGCCCTGCGCGGGGACGCCGAGGTGCTGGTGGAGGTCCACACACTGAAGGAGGCGCGGCACAGCGGCCTGTACGGCGGCGCCGCCCCGGACGCACTGCTCACCCTGATCGCCGCGCTGGCCACGCTGCACGACGACAAGGGCGACGTCGCCGTCCCGGGCCTGCGCCGCGAGCCGTGGTCCGGCACCGCGTACACCGACGAGGAGTTCCGCGCGCTGGCCACCGTCGAGCCCGGTACGCCGCTGCTGGGCACCGGCGGCCTCGGCGAGCGGCTGTGGAGCGGTCCGGCGGTCACGGTGGTCGGCCTGGACGCGCCGGCCGTCGACACCGCGGCGCTGGCCGTCGTGCCGTATGCCAGGGCTCTGGTGAACCTGCGGATCCATCCGCAGCAGGACCCGAAGGAAGCGCAGCAGGCGTTGGTGCGCCATCTGGAGGCGGCCAAGCCGTTCGGCGTCGAGCTGACCGTGACGCCCCAGGACGCGGGCCCCGGCTTCGCCGCGCGGACCGGCGGACCGGCCTATCAGGCTGCCGCGACCGCGCTGAAGGCCGCGTGGGGTTCGGCCGCGACGCAGGCCGCGAGCGGCGGCGCCATCCCGTTGGTGAACGGGCTCGCGAAAGCCGTTCCGAGTGCTGAGATCCTGTTGTTCGGGGCCGAAGACGCGGCGTGCCAGCTGCACGGTCCCAACGAGCGCGTACTGCTGTCTGAACTGCGCAATTCAGTGCTGGCGGAGGCAGCTTTCTTCGAGGCTTACGCGAGCGATTATGCGAAGCTCTCCTCATGACCTTCACTGCGTTGGATCACGTAGCGACGCCCGTTCTCGACATCGCCTATGAACACGCAGGGGACCCCTCGGGGATTCCCGTCGTCCTCCTCCACGGCTTCCCGTATGACGTCCGCGCCTACGACAAGGTCGCCAAGGCGCTGGTGGCGCGGGGTGGTTATTCGGTATACGCACCGTATCTGCGGGGCTTCGGCAGGACGCGCTTCCTGTCCGAGGCCGATCTGCGGTCCGGGCAGCAGGGCGCCATCGGCCAGGACCTGATCGACTTCATCGACGCGCTGCGGCTGGACCGCCCGATCGTCGGCGGCTACGACTGGGGCGGGCGCGCGGCGTGCATCGTCTCGGCGCTGTGGCCGGAGCGGGTGCGCGGGCTGGTCACGGTCGACGGCTTCAACGTGCAGGACATCGCGCACTCCGGCGAGCCGTCGAAGCCGGAGTGGGAGGCGACGTACTGGTACCAGTACTACTTCCACAGCGAGCGCGGACGGCGCGGGTTGGAGCGGAACCGCGAGGAGCTGTGCGAGTTGCTGTGGCGAACGTGGTCGCCGACGTGGCAGGCCGCCTCAGCCGAGTTCCCGGCGAGCGCGCCGAGTCTGCACAACCCTGATTTCGTGGAAGTGGTCATCCATTCCTATCGGCATCGGTACGGCCTGGCCGAGGGCGATCCGCGGTATCAGGCGATCGAGGAGCGGCTGGCCTTCGGGACCGAGATCGTGGTGCCGACCGTGGTCCTGGAAGCCGGAGCGGACGGGGTCGGCGGGCCGCCGTTCGCCGATTCCGGGGACCGGGAGCTGTTCACCGGCCGGTTCGAGTACCGGAAGGTGGAGGGGGTCGGGCACAACGTGCCGCAGGAGGCGCCGGAGGCGTTCGCCGAGGCGGTGCACCTGCTGGCGTGACCTGCTGATCACGACTCGGCCTCGCCTGGTGATCGTCAAGGACAAAGCCGGTCGGCGCCTATTACTCTCGGGGATGTGAGCAGCCCCGTTTCCGTCAACCGCACCACAGCCGGCGTCCTGTTCGGCGTGGTCTCCTCGGTGGCCTTCGGGGCCGGCGGCCCGTTCGCCAAGGCCCTGATCGCCACCGGGTTCAGCCCGCTGCAGGCGGTGTGGGTGCGGTTGATCGGCACGGTCGTGGTGCTGGTCGCGCTGTGCCTGGCGCTGCGGCGGCCCGGGCAGCTGACGACGATGGTGCGGAACAAGTGGCCGATCGCGGTCTACGGACTGGTGGCGGTCGCGGCATGCCAGGTGCTGTATTTCGTGGCGGCCTCCCGGCTACCGGTCGGGATCGCGATCCTGCTGGAGTTCACCGGGCCGGTGCTGGTGGTCGGCTGGGAGAAGCTGGTGCGGCACACCCACGTGGCGCGCGAGTCGGCGATCGGCGTCGGAGTGGCGATGCTGGGGCTGGCGATCGTGGTACAGATCTGGTCCGGGGTGCACCTGGACGCGGTGGGCCTGGCAGCCGGACTCGGCGCCGGCGCCGGAAACGCGACGTACTTCCTACTGATCGACCGGCTGTCCGGCACGGTCGACCCCCTGACCCTCACCACCGGCGGCATGACCGTCGGCATGGTGGTACTCACCCCGCTGGCCGCGCCGTGGTCCGCACCCTGGCACGTGCTGGGGCACTCGGTCCCACTGGGCTCGCACCACCTGCCGGGCTGGACGCTGGCCGCGTTCATCGTGCTGATCAGCACAATCCTGTCCTACCTCACCGGCGCGGCAGCGGTGCAGCGGCTGTCGGCGACGGTGGCGGCCGGACTGGCGTACGTCGAGCCAGCCTCCGCAACCGTCGTGGCCTGGGTCACACTCGGCGAGCGCCTGTCGGCGACACAGATCGCCGGCGGCGTGATCGTGCTGGCGGGGGCATACCTCGCGCAGCGCGGAATCGGGCGCACCACCGGTGCCGAAGGAGATTCCACCCGGTCTATCCTGGGAACCACGGTCACCACGGAAGCGTTGATCCCATGAAACGTCCCTACTCTGCCGTACCCCGGCCCCGGCTCCCGCGGAGCCTCAGGCCGTGTCATGCGTAGGGGCCCAGGTATCGAAGGGGGCGGGGAGCGTCTATGAGCGGCGTCATGAAGCGGATGAAGCTGGTCGTCGAGGCCAAAGCCAACGCGGCCCTTGAACGCCGCGAAAATCCGGTCGAACAGCTCGACCTGTCCTACGAGAAGCAGCTGGAGCTGCTACAGAAGGTGCGCCGCGGCGTCGCAGAGGTAGCGACAAGCCGCAAGCGCCTGGAAATCCAGCTCAAGCAACTACAAGCGGACTACGACAAGCGCGGCGAACAAGCCAAGCGCGCCCTCGAAGTCGGCCGCGAAGACCTGGCCCGCGAGGCCCTGGTCCGCCGCGGCCCGCTCCAGCAGCAAATCGAAGACATGACGCAGCAGTACAACGCCCTGCAGGCAGAAGAGGAAAAGCTCGTCCGAGCCTCCCAATCCCTGCAGGCCAAGGTCGACGCCTTCCGCACCAAGAAGGAAACGATCAAGGCCACCTACGCCGCAGCCCAGGCGACCACCCAAATCGGCGAAGCCTTCAGCGGCATCTCCGAGGAAATGGGCGACGTCAACATGGCCATCGAGCGCGCCGAGAACAAGACGGCCCAACTCCAAGCCCGAGGCGCAGCCCTCGACGAACTCACCGCCTCCGGCGTCCTCAACGACCCCACCGGCTACGGCAAGGACGACATCACCCGCGAACTGGAAGCCCTCTCAGCCGGCCCAGGCGTGGAGAACGAGATGGCACGACTGCGAAACGAAATCGCAGCCAGCGACGGCAAGAAGCAGCTCGGCCCGGGAGCCGGAGCTTAGACCTCACCGAACGGACTGACGACTGGCGCGGCGGGCTTCGACCTGCCGCGCTTTCGCGTTCGAGCGGCGCAGTTCGGCAGTGGGAGGCGAGCTGCGCCGGCGACCGCGGCGGTTGGCAGCTGCGGCGTGGCAAGCGGACAGGCGCGGCCAGGCTGCCGATCCCGGCGAGAACCGGCGCCTTGATGACTGCGATTGGCGACAGGCCAGCCCCGGCCGGCCACCTGGTTCGGGGGTCCGAAGGACCATGCGGGGTGTTGGTTCTGGGTCCCTCGCCGCGTCGGCGGGCTCTGCCAACCTGCCCGGTTTGGCGGTGTCAAGCCGGA
>NZ_JBGCCM010000034.1:0-123407 GCF_041262085.1 Catenulispora sp. GAS73 | reverse complement strand
GAGCGTCGGTCAGGCGGTGGGTCAGGCCCACCCCGCACCATCACTGCCGACCATCATCACTGTCAGGCGACGACGCGACGGGGAACCCGGGACGAGGCGACCACAAGCAGCGTCCGCCAGCCGACTACGCGACCCCCCTCCCCGGAGCGAGTGCCGCTCGCCGCGCAGGCGCCGCCGGAGGCCCTGTCTTTGACTTTCAGGCACCCACCACGCCCGACGATTGCCGCCCACGCAACGCGTGCGCAGTGACTCGGACCGGTGCGCGGTCGTGTCCAGCATCACCGCCGGCCGCCAACGCGACGCCAGGCACACCACCGAACTGCGCCACCCAGCGGATCCTTCTTAAACCCGTGCGAAGCCGTAAAAAGCTCCTAAAACCCACCACCAAACCGCACCCACCACGCCCCAGCTACCCACACCCACACCCACACCCACACCCACACATCAAGCAGGGGCGCCGCTTCTTACGGCTTCGCACACGGTTTGATGACCTCGCAGGGGGACGCAGTCCGGTTGTGCGGAGTGGGTTGCGCTGGCGGCCGGCGGTGTGGGTGTGCACGACCGCGCGCCGGATCTGCTCGGGAGCGGCAGCCTGGCCGCACCGGTCCGGCAGACGTGCCCCCGATGCCAGCCGCCGGCTGCCTTCGCCGCTCGAAGACCCGCCCGCCCCTCACCCCACGTAATAAGGCCCCAGATACCCCACCAACAGCTTCTTGCACTCCGCGATCAGCGCGGCGTCCCCCTCCGGATCGCTCCGGAAAGCCAGCTGCAGCACCGCGTCCGCGGCCTCCATCGTCACCCGCAGCGCCAGTTCGATCTCCGCGCTCCCGGCGCGCGAGGAGTCCAGGAACGGTGTCAGCATCCGTAGCCGCCGCGCCACCGCCGTGTTGTTCTCGACGTTCTCGTCCAGCAGGTACAGGTCCCGGGGGTCCGCCTCCGACCACTCGCTGCCCGCGCCGAAGTCCAACACGCCGAAGCCCGGCAGCGTCCGGCGCATGTCCACGAACTCGTCGATGGCGACGTCCACGACCTCCTCCACTGAGCGCGGCGCCGCCTCGCCGTACCGCCTCTCCAGGCGCTCCATGTAGGTCTCAAGGTTGCGCGCCGCCAATGCGTGTACCAGGGCGCTCTTGTCGGCGAAGAACTGGTACACGGTCCCGATCGGCACCTCGGCGCGCTTGGCCACCTCGGTGGTGGTGAGGCCGGCGAAGCCGACCTCGTCCAGCAGCTCGGCGCACACGTTGAGGATCCGCTCGTAGCGCTCCGCGCTGCGCCGCTGCATCGGCCGCCGGCGCAGGCCCGCGCTCTCGGTCGTGGATTCCATTCCCCTATTCTCCTCCGCCCGCTAACCTGAGAATGACTCATGTTAGTCCGTCCCGGAGGCCCGCAGTGTTCGATCGCACGATCCCCGATACAGCGAATACCGCCCATGCCCCGCTCCCGCCGTTCCCCGCGGCCTTCCACTGGGGGACGTCCACCTCCGCCTACCAGATCGAGGGCGCGCCGGCCGAGGACGGCAAAGGCGTCTCGATCTGGGACACCTTCGTCCGCCGGCCCGGCGCCGTGCGCGACGGCCAGACCGGCGACGTGGCCTGCGACCACTACCACCGCAGCGCCGAAGACATAGCTCTGATGACGGACCTCGGCGTGAACGCCTACCGCTTCTCGGTGGCCTGGACCCGGATCCAGCCCGACGGCTCGGGCCCGTCGAACCCCGCCGGCCTGGCGTTCTACGAACGCCTCGTGGATTCCTTGCTGGAGAAAGGGATCACGCCGTTCCCCACCCTGTTCCACTGGGACCTCCCGCAGGCCCTGGAGGACCGCGACGGCTGGCTCGCCCGCGACACCGCCCACCGCTTCGCCGACTACGCCGCGATCCTCGCCGACCGCCTCGCCGACCGCGTCGAGCACTGGATCACGCTCAACGAGCCCTTCATCCACCTCGCGTTCGGCTACGCCTTCGGCGTCCACGCCCCGGGCCGCGCGCTGATGACCGACGCCATCCCGGTCGCGCACCACCAACTCCTCGGGCACGGCTTGGCGGTCGGGGCTCTGCGCGCGGCGGGCGCCCAAAAGGTGATGATCGCCAACAACTGCACCCCTGTCTGGCCCGCGAGCGACGCCGCAGACGACAAGACGGCTGCGGAGGCCTACGACACCCTCCACAACCGTCTGTTCAACGACCCGATCCTCCTCGGCCGCTATCCGGACCTCTCGGCCTACGGCACCGGCCCCGACCTCAACGGCGTGGTCCGCGACGGCGACCTGCAGACCATCGCCGTGCCCCTGGACGGCCTCGGCGTCAACTACTACAACCCGACCCGCGTCGCGGCTCCCGGCCCCGAGCACGGCCTGCCGTTCCAGGACGTCCCGATCGAGGGCGTCCCGCGCTCGGCGTTCGACTGGCCGGTCGTCCCGGACGGTTTGCGCGAACTCCTCGTGGGCCTCGCCGCCCGCTACGGCGAAGCCCTCCCGCCGATCTACATCACCGAGAACGGCACCTCGGTCGATGACAAGGTGGTCGCCGGCCGCGTCGCGGACGCCGACCGCATCGCCTTCCTCGACGGCCACATCAGGGCCCTGGCGCAGGCCATGGACGCCGGAGTCGACGTCCGCGGCTACCTGACGTGGACCCTGCTGGACAACTTCGAGTGGGCCGAGGGCTTCCACCAACGCTTCGGGCTGGTGCACGTCGACCACCGAACGCAGGCGCGGACGCCGAAGGACTCGTACTACTGGCTGCGCGACAGGCTCGCGGAGCTGTCGTACTAGGGCGGACCGAGAAGGGTGCTGCTGAGAAGGGTGCTAATGCGCCGAGACCATCTGCAGCGTCCACGTGTTCCCGTCGGGGTCGGCGAACCGCGCGTAGAAGACGTCTGGCTTGCCCTCGGCGGACATCTTCTCGACCTCCGCGATGTCCACGCCGCGCCCGGCCAACTCCTCCCGCGCGGCGTGGATGTCGTCCACGACCAAGTGCAGCATCTGCACGGATCCGGGCGCGCTGCCGAGCATCCCCTTGCCGAACGCGATGGAGCACGCCGACCCCGGCGGCGTCAGCTGCACGACCCGGAACTCGTCCCCGAACGCCAGGTCGTGATCGACGTGGAAGCCGACCTGGCGCTCGTAGAAGTCCTTGGCCCGGTCCACGTCCGTCACCGGGAGCGGGATCAGTTCGAGCTTGAAGTCCATGCCGCCAGCCTGGCACAGCCCGGGGTCAGACCCGGGAAGGCTCCCGTCCCAAATCTCCGAACGCCTCCTGGAACGCCGCCAACGTCGACTTCGCCGAAGACGTGTCGTACACCGCGAACACCACCCGCGCGAATCTGCCCTCGAAGACACCCCCGTCCGCGAGGTGCCCCCGGAAGACCCTCGCCACGGTCGTCGGATCGTTGCGGAACACGCCGCAGCCCCACGCGCCGAGCACCAGCGTCTGCACGCCGTGCTGCGCCGCCACGGCCAGCACGCGGCCGGCGCGCTCGGTCAGCAGCCCCTCGACCTCGTCCAGGGCCGCGGGGTCGTGCTTGGCCAGCGCTCCGGCGTTCGGCGCGGGCGAAGTCAGGTAAGAGATCTGATACGGCGTGTCCAGCAGCCGGGTGGCGCTGTCCCGATAGACGGGCACCGCGGGCGAGAAGATCACGCGGTGGCTGTACCGGGTGTCGCGGTTCGCACGGTGCGCGTCGTAGTAATCCCGCGCCTCCAGCAGCGTCGTATACAGCGCCGAGCTGCGGCAGAGGTCCTCCTCCTGGGCCCGCGCGCCGCCGAGGTAGCCGCCGCCGGCGTTGCGGGCCGAGGCGAAGTTCAGGATCGCGACGTCGGTCGCGCCTTCGGCGCGGACCAGCCGCTGCCCGGCCGCCGTGCTGGTCTCGCCGGTGACCTCGAACGCCGTCTCGTGGCGAACCGCATCGGCGGCGTTGAAAGACTGGTCGTTCAAGAGCCGCTGCGTCTGGCCCGGGCTGTACGAACGCGTGCCCTGACAAGCCGCGGCCACACTCGCGGCCAGATCCACGCGGGCACCACTCGGATTCACGTAGTAGCCGGCGGCGATGATGCTCTCGTTTTCGAGGGCGAGGCTTTTATATATCCCCATGAGTCTTTCTACTTAACGAAGGTGAAAAGCTTCTTGTCGTCCGGCGACGGAGCGGGATCCCGCTCCTGCCGATTCCCGGCGACATAAACCGCGGTCGGCAATTCCGAGTCCGATTCCCACAAGTCGGAGAATCCCGCTGCGGTGAACCAGCCGTGGATCCTCGGGATCACCGCCGGATCGAAGCGGTGGCGGGTCCAGATCGCGGTGCCGCCGCGCGCGGTCAGATTCGCGGCGCGGGTGGCGGTGTTCTGGATGTCGGCTTCGGTGATGTTGCCGAAGATGCCGCACAGCAGGAGCAGATCCGCCGGGGCGTAGTCGCCGAACCGGGCCGGGTCGGCCGCGTCGCCGGTCACCACGTCCACGGCCCCGTCCAGGCCGGCCGCGGTCGCGGCGTCCCGCGCTACTCGCGCGGTCACCGGATCGAACTCGATCAGGCGGGCGTGGACGTCGCCGCGCCGCGGGTGCTCGGCGAGCACCGGGATCAGGTCCCTGCCTTCGCCGGCGCACAGACTCAGGATCTTGATGCTCCCCGCCGGGGCTTCGTCGAGCGCGCGCCGGATGCCGCGCTGGACCACGACCAGCCGCTGGGCCATCGACGAGTCCTGATTGTCGTATTCCGCGAACCACGGCTTCCAGTCCCTTAATCCGGGCCTGGTCTCGTCGTCGGGGTCTACGATCGCGTCCATGTCTATTGTCTACCCTCCAATGGGTCCTTACGCCACCGGATTTCTCGACGTCGGCGACGGCAATCGGATTTACTACGAAGAGCTCGGCAACCCGGACGGCAAACCCGCGGTCAACCTGCACGGCGGCCCCGGCGCCGGCGCGATGGTGGGCCCGACCAAGGCCTGGGACCCCGAGAAGTGGCGGGTCATCCGCTTCGACCAGCGCGGCTGCGGGCGCAGCACGCCGCACGCGGCCGATCCGGCGACGGACATGTCCGTCAACACCACGTGGCATCTGGTGCGCGACATCGAGCTCCTGCGCGAGCATCTGGGCATTGAGAAGTGGCTGGTGAAGGGCGGCTCCTGGGGTGCCAGCCTGGCTCTGGTCTACGCACAGGCGCACCCGGAGCGGGTCACCGAGATGATCATCCCGGCGGTCACCTCGACCCGGCCGGAGGAGACCGACTGGCTCTACCACGGCGTCCGCCGTCTGTTCCCCGAGGCCTGGGACCGGTTCCGCAGCCACGTGCCCGAGGGGGAGCGCGACGGGAACCTCGTGCGGGCGTACAACCGCCTGATGGAGAGCCCGGACCGCGCGGTGCGCGAGGCCGCGGCGAACGCCTGGATGGAGTGGGAGGACGCGGTGATCTCCTTGGAGAGCAACGGGAACCCCGGCGCGTACACCGAGGGCTTCGTCGACGACGAGCGGATGGCCTTCGTCCGCATCTGCTCGCACTACTTCGCCAACGACGCCTGGCTGGAGCCCGGCCAGGTCCTGCGCGACATGCACAAGCTGCACGGCATCCCGGCCGTCCTCGTCCACGGCCGGCACGACCTGGGCAGCCCGGTCTACACCGCGTGGGAGATCGCGCAGGCGTGGCCGGACGCGAAGCTGATCGTCATCGAGGACTCCGGACACACCGGCAGCGAGGCGATGGGGCAGGCGCTGAACCAGGCGACGGAGGAGTTCTCGAAGCGGTAGCGCGATGACTCCCTCAGGGGCGCGCGCGAGCCCCCGTTCCGCGTGCGCCCACCCTCGCCTAGTCTGATCACGTGCCCGACACCACAGCTCACCCCCGCAATGACGCGGAACACCGTGACGCGACCGACCCGTTGGCGTCCCTGCGCACCCGTTTCGTGATCCCCGACGAAAAGCTCATCTACCTCGACGGCAACTCCCTCGGCCGGCTCTCCAAGGCCTCCCTGGACCGCGTCCAGGAAGTCGTGGCCGGCGAATGGGGCGATCGCCTGATCCGGTCGTGGAAC
Organism: Catenulispora sp. GAS73; assembly: GCF_041262085.1. Lineage (NCBI taxonomy): Bacteria > Bacillati > Actinomycetota > Actinomycetes > Catenulisporales > Catenulisporaceae > Catenulispora > Catenulispora sp. GAS73. Next base: position 117,389 of record NZ_JBGCCM010000034.1, on the reverse strand, counting down.
GAGCACTGGCAGACGCTGCCGCAGACCGTCGGCGACTACCTCGGACAGCACTTCCTGGGCGCCGCGCCCGGACAGGTCGTCGTCTCCGACTCCACGTCGGTGAACCTCTACAAGCTGGCCTCTGCCGCCCTCGACGCGCGTCCCGGCCGAGACGTGATCATCAGCGATTTCCACAACTTCCCGACCGACCGCTACGTCCTGGAAGGCCTGGCCGCCGCGCGCGGCCTGGAGCTGAAGCTGGTCGAGTTCGACGAGCTCCTCGGCCCGACCGCCGACCGGCTCCGCGCGGTCCTGGACGCCGACGGCCTGGCTGAGCGCACCGCGCTGGTCTCGCTGTCGCAGGTGGACTACCGCTCCGCGGCCCTGGCCGACCTCACCGCCGTGAACCAGGTCGTGCACGAGGCCGGCGCGCTCGTGCTGTGGGACCTGTGCCACTCGGCGGGCTCGGTCCCGATCGAGCTGGACGCCAGCGGCACCGACTTCGCCGTCGGCTGCACCTACAAGTACCTGAACGGCGGCCCCGGATCCCCGGCGTTCCTCTACGCCAACGCCTCGCTGATCGACGAGGTCCGCCAGCCGATCTGGGGCTGGTACGGCCAGCGCGACCAGTTCGCGATGGGCCAGGGCTACGACCCGGTGCCCTCGGCGACGCGGTTCCTGGTCGGCACCCCGCAGGTGGTCGGCGTCTCGCTGGTCGAGGCCGGCGCGCAGGTCCTCGCCGAAGTCGGCATCAAGCCGCTGCGGGACAAGGGCGTGGCGCTCACCGAGTTCGCGATCGAGCTGTTCGACGCGTGGCTGGCCCCGCTCGGCTTCACCCTCGGCAGCCCGCGCGACTCCGCCGTGCGCGGCAGCCACGTCTCCGTGCGGCACCCCGAGGCGTACCGGATCTGCCGCGCCCTTATCGAGCAGTACGACGTCATCCCCGACTTCCGCACGCCGGACCGCGTGCGGCTGGGGATGGCCCCGTCCACGACCCGGTTCGTGGACGTCTGGGACGCGTTCGACGCGATGCGCCGGATCGTCGAGACGAAGGCCTACGAGCAGATCGACCCGACGCGGACCGACGTCACGTGACGACGTGCGAAGTCGCTGGGCTACAGGCCCAGCGACTTCGCGATGATGGTCTTCATAACTTCGCTGGTCCCGCCGTAGATCCGGGACACGCGTGTGTCCGCGTACAGCCGCGCGATCGGGAACTCGGTGATGTAGCCGTAGCCGCCGTGCAGTTGCAGGCACTTGTCGATGACGCGCCCGGCCGCCTCCGTGCAGAACAGCTTCACCTTCGCCGCGTCCGCGACCGTCAGCTCCCCGGCCTCGTGCAGCTCCAGCGCGCGGTCCACCATGCACTGCGCCGCCTCGACCTCGGTCGCGCACTCGGCCAGCACGAACTTGGTGTTCTGGAACGAGGCCACCGACGTGCCGAACACCGTGCGCTCGCGGACGTAGTCCAGCGCGAACCGCAGCGCCGCCGAGGCCGAGGCGTAGCCGCCGACCGCGATCGCCAGCCGCTCCTGCGGCAGGTTGTGGGTCAGGTAGCCGAAGCCCCTGCCGGGCTCGCCGAGCAGGTCCTCCACCGGGACCAGCACGTCGGTGAACGCCAGCTCGGCCGTGTCAGAGGTCTTCAACCCGATCTTGTCCAGCTTGCGCCCGACCGAGTAGCCCGCCGCCTTGGTGTCCACGCACAGGATCGACAGCCCGCCGCGCCGGTCCTCCGGCGTCGCCGGCGCGGTGCGCGCGACCACCAGCACCAGGTCCGCCAGCACGCCGCCGGTGATGAAGGTCTTCGCGCCGTTGAGCACGTAGTGCCGGCCGTCCTCGGTCAGCTTCGCTGTGGTCTGGATCCCGGCCAGGTCCGAGCCGGTGCCGGGCTCGGTCATGGCGATCGCCGTCATCATCTCGCCGGAGAGGAACTTCGGCAGCCAGCGCGCCTTCTGCTCCTCGGTGGCATACGCCAGCAGGTACGGCAGGATCAGGCCGACGTGCACCGTCGTGGTGCCGAACGTCACTCCCGCGCGCGTGGTCTCCTCGATCACGATCGCCTGATATTTGAACGTGCTCAGCCCGGCGCCGCCGTACTCCTCCGGCACCTCGATCCCGAACACCCCGAGCTCGCCGAGCCGGTGGTAGAACTCGCGCGGCGGGTGCCCGGCCCGCTCCCACTCGGGGTAGACCGGCACGACCTCCTTGGCGATGAAGTCGCGCAGCATGGCGCGGAAGGCTTCGTGGTCCTCGGTGTAGACGGTGCGGCGCATGGCGCCAAGTTACCGGCGGGTATCGGAAAAGGCCATGGCGGGCCCGGTTTCAGAACGCGTCGTCCGGCGGCTCCGGCGAGGCCTCGGCGTCGGCGTCCGTCACCGGCTTCGCCCCGCCCTGGAAATCGTCCAGGTCCTTCCCGCGCACCACCCGGCTCGGGAACGGATCCGAGGCGGCGCGCCGGACCAGCCCCGCCACCGGCAGCGGCACGTCCGAGGCCATCAGCACCAGGTTGCCGAACTTGCGGCCGCGCAGGATGCCGGGGTCGGCGAGCAGCAGCACGTGCTCGAAGTGCGCCTTGGCCGTGGCGACCTGGCGCCGCGTGAAGGTCAGGCCGGCGCCGGCCGTGCCGTCGGCGAGGTTCACCACGTGCACGCCGGTCGGCCGCAGAGCGCGCTTCGACAGCGCGACGTACTCCGTCGACGTGAAGTGCTTCGGGATGCGCGCCGCGGCGAAGACGTCCGTGACCGTCAGGTCGAAGGCGCCTTCCGGAACCCGGCCCAGCACGTCCCGCGCGTCGCCGGTCCGCAGCCGCACGCGCGCGTTGCGCGGCAACGGCAACTCCTTGCGGACGAAGTCCAGGAGCTTGCCGTCGATCTCCACCACCTGCTGCCCGGAACCGGGGCGCGTGACGGCGATGTAGCGCGGCAGGGTCAGCCCGCCGCCGCCGAGGTGCAGCACGCGCAGCGGCGCGCGTTCCTCGGCGGTGAGGTCCACCAGGTGCGCGATCTGCCGGACGTACTCGTACTCCAGGTACGTCGGGTCGTCGAGGTCGACGTGCGACTGCGGGGTCCCGCCGATCATCAGCTGGTAGGCGTTGCGGCGGTCCAGATCGCGGAGGAGATCCGGGCCGTCGGGGTCGTCGGCGGGGGACTCCTGCGGGGTTTTGGCGCGCGGCATGCCCGAGAGTCTAAGTGCCCCGCCGCTTTTGACGGCTTTCGCGAGGTCGGACGGCATTGCGCCACTCGATAGAGGGACTTTTCGGTACTAGCCACCCAATTCGGCTATCACAGACACTGAGGGTCGGCAGTCGCAGTCATCCGAGCAGGTGGGGACGGCGTCGTGGGCCGCGCGCAGGGGCGCGGGCCACGACGCCGAAGCCGAGGTGGAAGCCCGCCGATCGTGCGACGCGGCTGGCGGTCCGCACTCGTGGGGGTGTGACGGGGGAGTGAGGCGGCCGGTGCTCCGGCTGCAGTTTCCGCCGGCGGGCCCTTTCGGGATCAGGCTTCGGGATCGGGCTTCGGTATCAGGACCCTGGTGGGGGAAACGGAGGCGGCACAGCTGTGGTTCGCAGCAGATTCGGGCTCGGCGTCGCGGTGTGTGTCCAGGTCGCTGTGCTCGGGGTCGGGGCAGGTGTGTGCTTGGCCGCGGCGGCCGACGGGCACGCGTCCGTGGCGACGGCCGACCAGCCCGGAGATCCGCTCCCGACACCGATCGGCGAGGAGCCGTCGCCGCTTCCCACCGATCCGCTGCCGGTCGAACCGGGGCTGCCGTTCGGCTCCTCGTTCCACCAGCACCTGCCGTTGCCGAGCCGTCCCGCGCCGCCGCCCTCGACGCCGCCGCCCCCACCACCGCCCCGGCCGACGCCGCCCCCGCCACCGCCCGCACCGCCACCGCCTCGACCGACGCCGCGTCCGGTGCCGCCGCCTCCGCGGCCCACGCCGCGCCCCCGGCCGCCGGCGCCCCGGCCGGTGCCGCCGCCCCCGGTGGTGCACCACGTCGTGCCGCCGCCACCCCGGCCGAAGAAGAAGCCTGAGATCCCCCCGGCCGAGGCGGCGCCGCCGCCGGACCGGCCGGACCCGGGTCCCGACTGGGGCCTGACCACGCTCGTCGCCCTGATGGTCCCGGCGACCATCGCGGCGGCCGCCGCGGCCGGCGGGGCCGCGGGCGGACCAACCGGACCGGCCTCAGGAGGCAAACCGTGATGGTGTTCTGGGCGATCGTCGCCCTCGTCGTCGGCGTGATCGTGGCGGTCGGCCTGGCCCGGCTGCTCGGACGCTCCGAGCGGGCGGTCTCCGGATCGCACAACCCGCAGGCGCTGTCGGTGGTCGGCAGTGCCCTGCTTTCCTCGTTCATCCTGATGACCGCGTTCCTGATCGCCAGTACCTGGTCCACGTACAACACTGACCGTCAGCACACGTACGACGAGGCCCGTTCCGTGACCACGGCGTACTGGCTGGCCGGCAAGCTCCAGCCGGCCGACCGGGACCGGGTGCGCGCCGGGCTGACCATGTACACCAGCCAGGTCGTCGCCGACGACTGGCCGGCCATGGGCCGCCATCAGACCTCCGGCACGGCCGCGGCCACCCTGGACGGCCTGCGTGTCGCGGTGGGCGCGATCCACCCGGCCGCCGCCGCCGACGAGAAGAGCCGGGCCGACGTGTCCGCCGCGCTGGACGACATCAACTCCAAGCGGCTGATCAGGGCCGCGGACGTCAACTACTCCATGCCGTCGCTACTCTATTTCGCGCTCGTGATCGCCGCGCTACTGCTGGTGGCCTACCCGCCGCTGGTGGGGCTGACGGCCAACGGCCGCAATGTGGTGGTGTTGTCGGGTCTCGGCGCGATGGTCGGTTTGGGAATCCTCATTGTCATCGGGTTGTCGCACCCCTACTCTGAGCCGCTGGCCATCGCCCCGACCGCGTTCCGACACGCACTTGAGCAGTTCGCGCAGATCAACGGATGACGCCAGTACCATCCGTTACCGAGTCGTTGTCAACGAGCCCGTGATCGGAGCCGCGCCGGGCGACTAGATTTCGGCGCAGTTTCCCTACGTAAACGGGAGGGTTCTCGTCTCATGTCAGAGAGCGAGCTGAGTACTAGAGGGCCGGTGGTGACGCCGGCCCGCCTCATCGCGGCGGTCTGCGTCATCGTGCCCTTCGTCGCGGTGCTGTGGGTGCCGATCTTCGACAAGGACAAGCCAGAGGTCGCGGGCTTCCCGTTCTTCTTCTGGTGGCAGCTTCTGTGGGTCGCGGTGACGGCGGCGCTCATGGGGCTGGCGTACTTCGTGGTGCGGCGCGAGGAACTGGCGCGCAAGGCGGTGGCTGTCACGGCCCTCCAGGAGACACCGGGGACAGCCGTCGCTGAGACCTCCGAGGAACAGCCCGAGGAAGAGCCCGAGGAAGGGGATTCGGAATGAGGCCCCACCTGACCGCCTCGACGGTCCCGACCCCGGACGTCGGCACACACGGCATCAACAAGACCGAACTGACCGTCGTCATCTTCTTCTTCCTGCTGGTCTCGGTGCTCGGCTTCCTGGCCGCGCGCTGGCGCAAGGCCCGCGAGGCGAACCACCTGGAGGAGTGGGGCCTGGGCGGCCGGAGCTTCGGCGGCTGGATCACCTGGTTCCTGCTCGGCGGCGACCTGTACACCGCGTACACGTTCGTCGCGGTCCCGGCGGCGCTGACCGCGGGCGCGTTCGGGTTCTTCGCGGTGCCGTACACGATCATCGTGTGGCCGCTGGTGTTCCTGTTCTTGCCGCGGCTGTGGTCGGTCTCGCGCAAGCGCGGCTACGTCACGCCGGCCGACTTCGCCCGGGGCCGGTACGGCTCGAAGTCGCTGGGCCTGGCGGTCGCGATCGTCGGCGTGGTCGCGACGATGCCGTACATCGCACTGCAGCTGGTCGGCATCCAGGCCTGCCTGGACGTGATCGGGATCGGCGGCAAGGGCTCCTCGACGTTCGCCAAGGACCTGCCGCTGTTCATCGCCTTCGCGGTGCTGGCGGCGTTCACGTACACCTCGGGGCTGCGCGCGCCGGCGGTGATCGCGTTCGTCAAGGACTTCCTGATCTACCTGGTCATCATCGTCGCGATCATCTACATCCCGACGCGCGTCGTCGGCGGCTGGCACGGCATCTTCCACCTGGCCTCCACCGGTCCCAACGGCAAGACCAAGCCCGGTTTCCTGTCGTTGAACAACGCCAACGGCAAGACCAACGCCTTCCCGTACGCGACCCTCGCGCTCGGCTCGGCGATGGCGCTGTTCATGTACCCGCACGCGCAGATCGGCGTGCTGTCGACCAAGTCCCGCAACACGGTTCGCAAGAACCTGGCGGGCCTGTCGATGTACTCGCTGGTGCTGGGCTTCATCGCCCTGCTCGGCTACATGGCCCTGGCCGTCGGCTTCAACGGCACCGCCAAGGGACACCTCGGCGGCAACGCCCAGCGCGCGGTCCCGGCCCTGTTCGACGCGGTGTTCCCGTCCTGGTTCGCCGGCGTGGCGTTCGCGGCGGTGGCGATCGGCGCCCTGGTGCCGGCGGCGATCATGTCGATCGCGGCGGCGAACCTGTTCACCCGCAACATCTTCGTGGACTTCATCAAGCCCGACGCGACCCCGCACCAGCAGGCGCAGGTATCGAAGACGGTGTCGCTGCTGGTGAAGTTCGGCGCCCTGGCCTTCGTCCTGAGTCTGGACGCGACCAGCGCGATCAACTTCCAGCTGCTCGGCGGCGTGCTGATCCTGCAGACGTTCCCGGCGATCGTGATCGGCCTGTTCAACCGCTGGTTCCACCGCTGGGCCCTGGTGGCCGGACTGTGGACCGGCGTGATCTACGGCGTCGTGGTGGCCTGGCAGCAGAAGAAGTTCGCGGCCGACGGCAAGACCGTGCTCCAGCAGCACTTCGGCAACCAGATCGCGAAGGTCCCGGGTACGCACCTGTACGCGTACATCGCGATCACGGCGCTGGTGCTGAACCTGCTGGTGTCGGTGGTGCTGACGCTGGTGTTCCGCGCGGTGAAGGTCGCCGACGGCGTCGACGAGACCCAGGCCGCCGACTACACGGCTGACGAGGGCGACGCGGACCTGCCGAACCTGATCGAGGCCGAGCCGGCGCTCGCGGAGTTGTAGGGCTGGTGCGGTACACACGAAGCCCCGAGGCCTTGTGGCCTCGGGGCTTCGTGTGGCGGGAATGTTTCAGGCGGCGAGCCCGACGGCGCGGGCATAGCGCTGCCGGTGCCAGGCCGGGTTTCCGAACAGCTGCGAGGTGGAGTGCGCACGCTTGAAGTAGAGGTGGATCGGGTGCTCCCACGTGATGCCGATGCCGCCGTGCAGCTGGATCGCCTCCCCGGCGATGGTGGCGAACGCCTCGGAGCAGTAGGCCTTGGCCCGGGAGGCGGCGACGGTGAGTTCGTGCCCTGACGCTGCGGCGAACGCGGCGGCGTACGAGGCGGAGCGCGCGGACTCCAGGAGAACGAAGAGGTCGGCTAGGCGGTGCTTCACGGCCTGGAACGAGCCGATCGGCCGGCCGAACTGCACACGTTGCTTCGTGTAGGCGAGGGTCAGGTCAAAGGCACGTTGCGCGGCGCCGACCTGCTCGGCGGAGATCGCGACGCATGCGAGATCGAGGACGCGGGCCGACAGCGCGGGGTCGGCGCCGAGCGACATCGCCGGCGAGGTGCGGAACTCGACCCAGGCCTGGGGGCGGCCCGGATCAACGGTCTCGACTTCGCTGACCGCCGCATCGCCAGCAGCCACAACAAACATACCGATGCGCGAGCTGCCCGCATCCGAGGCGTGAGCCGACCAAGTGCGTATATCTGGCTCCAGCGCAAGTCCGGCGCGCGGATGCGGCTCTTGCACAAGCTCGGCGCGAGCATCCGGTTCTGGCGCGAGTCCGGCGCGCGTATCTGGTTCGAGGGCTGGCTTGGCGTGGTCTTGTATCTGTGCGGGCACTATGAGCAGGTTGGCTGTGCTGCCGTCGAGCACATGGTCCGCGGTCCCGGTCAGCCGCCAGCCGCTGGCTTCCTCAGTTGCGGTAACTCCCGAGGCTTCCCACGCGACCGCCGCACGCGTCGCACCCTCAGCGATCCCCGGCAGCAACTCCGCCTTCGCCTTCGCCGAATCCCCCGCCAGAATCGCCTGCGCCGCCAGCGTCGTGCTCAAGAAGCCGGGTACCGCCAACGCCGCGCCGAGCTCTTCGAGTACCACGTGCGTCTCCAGCACCGAGAAGCCCGCGCCGCCGTACTCCTCGGGAATCGCAAGGCCGAGCGCTCCGACCTGCTCGGCGAGCAGCCGCCACGCGTTGCCGCCGGCGGCCCGCTCCAGCAGCGTCCGCACCGTCCGCCGGAGTTCTTCCTGTTCGGGGTCGAAGCGCATGCGGCGGACCGTAGCGGCCTTCGCCTCAACCCGCCAGAGCGATCTCCGGACGGGAGCCGCCTACAACCGCTCCGACGTGACCTGCCCGCGCAGCGTCTCCACCGGCACCGCCGGCAGTCCGTCGATGCTCGTCGCGTTCTTGCGCGCCACGTAGTCGACGTGGAACTCCTCGTCGCGCCGTCCGAAGTACTCCGCGAGCAGGCGCCGGTCGCCCTTGTACTCCATGAACGGCACCGCGTAGCCGCAGGAGTCGCTGATGCGCGTCGCCTGGACCAGCACGATCGCGCGCGCCCCGGGATCGGCGGCGGCCGGGAACAGGCCGATGTGCTCCTCCCACCGGGGGTCGTCGCGCCACAGGACCTCGCCGGTGCCGTGGACGCGCACGATGTTCGGCGGCCCCTCGAACGCCACCCACATCACCGTGATGCGGCCGTTCTCGCGCAGGTGGGCCAGGCTCTCGGCGCCGCTGCCGGTGAGGTCCAGGTACGCCAGGCGGTCCGGGCCGAGCACCGCCAGCGAACCCAGGGTGCCCTTCGGCGAGAGGTTGACGTGCCCGTCGGCGGCCAAGGGCGCGGTCGCCACGAAGAACAAGGGCTGCGCCTCGATGAACGTGCGGAGCTTGGCGTCGATGACCTCGTGCACGGTAGCCATGCTTCGAGTGTCCACCGTGCCCGCATTCTGGGCAACGGCGTTCCGAATCTCGGACCTATGTTCAGTCCTTGTCGCTCAGGTTCGACGGTGTTCCCGGCAGCCGCGGAGCCAGCGACGGCGAATCCGCCGGCAACGGCACCGGCTCCGTAGCCCGCCCCGAAGCCGTCAGCTCGGCCAGATCCCGCAGCATCTGCTCGGCCAGATCCCGCTCCGCCGCGTGGTACCGCTCGGCCCACTTCAACGCGATCTCCGGGTACGCCCACGCCGTCTCCTCGTGCGCGGCCCCCGCGTCCACCGCGGCTTCGGCCCGCCGCCGCTCCGAGTTGTCGCGGTGCTCCGCCACGATCTCGCGCAGCCGCTCCGGCTCGGTCAGGTGCCCCAACCAAACCCGTAGTAGGACGCCGTGCTTCAACACCGGTACCTCGACCGGCGCCGTCCGTGCCCAGGTCCGCACCGCCTCGCGCCCGGCGTCCGTGATCGCGTACACGCGCTTGCCGCGCACGTCGTCCTGCATCACGGTCCGCGACGTCACGTACTCGTGCTTCTCCAGCCGCTTGAGTTCGCCGTAGATCTGGCTGAACGACGGCGACCAGTAGAACAACTTCAGCGACCAGTCGGCCCACTTCTTGATGTCGTAGCCGGACAGCTCCCGCTCGAACGACAGCATCCCGAGCACCGCCCAACTCGTCGCGGGTAGACGTGGATCGTCGGTGCCGGATTCGGTTTCCGCCGGTTCGTGCTGTGATTGAGGGGCCACGCGAGTAAGGGTAGTCAGATGGGTATCGTCCCGCATGACGCCGCGATGGAGACCGCCGGACGAAGAAGGACGAGACCCGATGACGCTCGACCCGCAGGCCCGCGCCATCGTCGACATGCTTACCGTGATCTTCCCCGACCTCGGCGGCACCGTCACCGACGCGGTCCGGGCGCGCGAAATCCTTGCTCTGGCACCGGATCTGCCGGTCTTGGTGCCGTTGCCGTCGGTGGTGGATCGGACCATTCCCGGTCCCGACGGCGCACCCGAGATCCCGATCCGGATCTACCGTCCCACGGCAGATCAGGATGCTGTGACGCCTGTCGTCGTGTTCTTCCACGGCGGCGGCTTCAGCATCTGCGACATCGCCGTCTACGACAACTTCTGCCGCGATATCGCACGCTCCACCGATGCGACGGTGGTCTCCGTGGAATTCCGCCTCGCACCCGAGACGCCGTACCCCGGCGGCCTCGAAGACGCCTACGCCGCGACCGCGTGGGTTGCCGAGCACGCCGCCGACCTGCGTGTAGACCCCGCACGGCTGGCCGTCGCCGGCGACAGCGGAGGCGGGAACTTCGCCGCGGTGGTGTCGCTGATGGCGCGGGATCGTGCGGCGCTCGGTTATCAGAGTCCGAAGATCGTGGTGCAACTGCTCGTCTACCCGTCGGTCGATCTGGTCGACGACGGCGCCGACTACCCCTCACGCGAGGAGAACGCAACCGGCTTCTTCCTCACGGCGAAGCACATGGCTTGGTTTCACGAGCAGTACGTGCAGGGCGCCGACGTCTCGGACCCCTACCTGTCGCCGATCAAAGCGCCGGACCACAGCGGCCTGCCGCACGCCGTCATCGTCACCGCCGAGCACGATCCGCTGCGCGACGAGGGCGACGCCTACGCCGGCAAGCTGGCCGCCGCCGGGGTGGCCGTGGACCACTTCCCGGTCGAGGGGATGTTCCACGGCTTCCTGAACATGCCGCATCCGACCGCCGCGAAGACCCGCGCCGCGGTGTTCGCCGCGGTGCGGGCCGCTCTCGGCTCCGACGCCTCCGGCGCTACTTGATCGTTACCCCGGCGTTGGTGGTGGTCACGTCGATGACGTTGTTGGATCGCCGGTCCTGCGGGTTCTGCAGGTTCGACTCGGCGTTCGTGGTCGAGACCTTGTCGTAGTACAGCGTGCGGCCGTCGGTGACGATGGTGACGCCCGCGTTGGAGGTGGCCGCCGTGATGGTCGTCGGGGCGCCGACGAACGAGGCCTTGATGCCGGCGTTGGTGGTGTTCATAACGGCGTCGCCCGAGCCGAGCTGCTGCGCCTCGATCCCAGCGTTCGTGCTGTGCAGGTTCACCGGGCCGGAGACGTTGTCGACGAAGATGCCCGCGTCGCTGGTTGTCACCTGTACGGAGACTGTCGGGGGCACCTGGATGTCGATGTTCGCCCAGCAGTCGCTGCGGTCGCAGTCCTTCGACAGCGTCAGCACGCCGTCGGCGTACTTCTGCGTCACCTTCGGGTGGGCGTTGCCGCTGAAGGCGTGCCAGGTCAGATCGGCCTTGCCGGACACCCCGGACCGCGTGGCGTCCCCGGTGATCCGGACGGTGCTGTTGCTGTCCTCGACCACGACCCGGGTGACCGGGCCCGCCTGGTTGATGGTCTGCTGCGCCTGCTTGCTGTCGATGGACCCGGACACGACCAGGGCCGCGGCGCCGCACGGGATGGCGATCGCGGCGACGACGCCGAGCAGCGCGACCGTGCTGACCCGGACGCCCGCGATGGGGCGGCGGGTCGGAGTGGGTTCAGTGCTCATGTCAGGCCTCTAACTGATCGTCACGTCGGCGTTGGTGGTGGTCACGTCGATCTCGGCGGCGGCCCTGCGATCCTGCACGTTCGTCAGGTACCGGAGGCCGTTGGTGGTGCTGACCGAGTCGTAGTAGGCGGTCTGCCCGTCAGTGGCGATGGTCACGCTGCCGTCGGTGGTGTTAGCCGCGATCCGGGTCGGCGCGCCGCGGAAGGAGGCGTTGATGCTGCCGTACGTGGTCTTGAAGGAGGTGTTCCCCGAACCGAGGTTCTCGGCGTCGATGCTGCCGTTGCTGGAGGTCAGGTCGACCGCACCGGTCACCCCGCTGACCTCGATGTGCCCCTGCGAGGTGGCGGCCAGCACCGAGACGTCGCGCGGCACCGTCAGCGTGATGTCGACGGGCCCGCAGCCGCCGCTGGAGCAGTCCTTGGTGAGCGTCAGCACCCCGTCCGCGACACTCTGCCGCAGCACCGGCCGCTTGCCGCCCTTCCCCTTCCACTGCAGCACGGCCTGCCCGTCCACCCCAGTGGCGCCGGCGTTGCCGGTGATCTGCACATCGCTCTCAGAGTCGGCGACCACGATCCGCGTGATCGGCCCCACGGCCGCGATCCCCACCTGGGCCTGCTGGTCACTCACCCGCGAGGACATCGCGAACGCCGCCGCCACGGCCGGCACACTCACGGCCACGATCACGCCGGCCATCGCGATGGTGCTGATCCGCAGGGCGCCGATCGGCGCGCGGGGCGGGGTGGCATCGAAGGTCATGAGGAAATGGTGGCTCGGGGGAGGGGGCTCGGGCGATGGGGGTAGCCCCACTTTTGGCAGGTGCTAAGACTACCTGCGGTGATCTTGGGACGGCGCTCGCGGCGGCGGCGAGGCCGGCGGACGGCGGTTCGGCGCGGCGATGTGGTGCGGTGCTGTTCGGCGCGGCGGCGCGGTGCTGTTCGGCGTGGCGGCGCCGTGCGGCGATGCGGCGCGGCGGCGCGGTGGTGGTGCGGCGGCGCGGTGGTGGTGCGGCGGTGCTGTTCGGCGCGGCGCGGCGATGGTGGTGCGGCAATGCGGTTCGGTGCGGCGATGCGATGCGATGCGATGCGGTGCGGTTCGGCGCGGAGGTGTGGTGTGTGGTGGTGCGGCGCGGCGATGCGGTGGCGGTGCTGTTCGGTGCGGCGGCGCGGTGCGGTGCGGCGGCGCGGTGCGGTGCGGCGATGGTGGTGCGGCGATGCGAAGCGGTGCGGTTCGGCGGCCGGGCGCGGTGCGGCGATGCGGCGCGGTGCGGTTCGGCGTGGCGGCGCGATGCGGTTCGGCGGTGCGGTGGCGGTGCGGCGCGGAGGTGCGGGGTGCGATGCGGTGGTGGTTCGGCGTGGCGGCGTCTATTGGCGGCAGCCGGGCAGGCGGCCGAACTCTCCGGCTGCCCACCCGGCCGACATCGCAGCTCAGCTCATTTCAGCTGCTCAGTCCTGATGCAGCTCGATGAGCGGGCTCCGTCCCGCCGCCGTCTTCGCGAACCCGACCGCCCACACCTGTCCGCCGGCCGTGCTCAGGCCGCCGAGGACGGTGTCGCCGCTGCCCGGGTCCGGTGCCGCGATCGGGTGCCAGCCGGTCGCGTCGTGGTGCGCCAGCGCCGGGACCTGCTTGCCGGCGGCGTCCGAGTAGTACGTGCCGGCCAGCCAGGCGTTGTCCTTGCCGGTCGCTGTGACGGCGGTCACGTCGCTGAACGGCGCGCCGAGGTTCGCGGCCGTCTGCTCGGTCCACACGCCGTGCGCGAAGTGCTCCACGAACGGCACCGCCTGGTGCGTGCTGTCGTCCGTCTGGCCCACGGCCCACACCTCGCCGTCCCGCACGCTCACGCTCTGCAGCAGCGCCGCGTCGGCCCCCGGAACGTGCACTTCGCTCCAGCACCGGCCGTCCCAGTGCAGGACCAGCGGCGTGTCCGAGTGTGCGTCGTCCCGCTGCCCGACCGCGTAGACCGAGTTCGGGCCGTCGGCGCTGATGCCGTACAGCTGGTTGCCGAAGGTGCCCGGGTTCGGCGTCGGGACCACCGACCATGAGCTGCCGTCGAAGTGCTCGATCAGCGTGCCGAACGTGCCGGTGCGGTTCTGCTGGATCCCGGCGGCCCACACGTCGTGGTCGTTGACCGCGGTCGCCGAGTACAGGATGTCGCGCTGCGCGTTCAGCTTCGGCGCGGAGACCACGCTCCAAGCGCTGCCGTTCCAGGCCTCGATGACGCTGTGCGGCAGGAAGTCCGCGCCGAGCGCGACGCCGACCCCGACCGCCCACGCCTTGTCCGGCACCGCCGCGACGCCGAACAGGGTGCCGAAGTTCGGGCCGGGGTTCGGGGTCGCGGTGGACGTCCACTTCGTGCCGTCGTAGTGCGCGGCCATGGTCAGCGTGGCGTCCTGGTTCGCGGTCGCGGCGTCCGGCAGGTAGTTGCCGACGGCCCACACGTCGTTCTTCGACACGGCCGCGACCGCGCCGAACGTGTTGTCCCCGGTGCCGATGTACGGCGCGGGCTGGACTGCCCAGCCGTTCTGGCTGATCGGGGTGTTGACGGTCGTGACCGGCTCGGACGGTATCGGAGTCGGCGTCGCGTAGCTCGGCACCGGGAGTGCGCGGTAGGCCTGCGCCGCGCTGCCGGTCGGCGCCAGCAGCGGCGTCAGCGGCCGGGTCGCGGCGTCGCACGCGTGCGCCAGGCAGCCCAAAGCGAAGTTCTGCTCGACGGTGTCCAGCAGCGAGTAGTGGTTGTACGGCGTGGCGTCCTGCGCGTTGCGCGGGCCGTGGCTGGTCACCAGCACCGTGGCGACCTGACCGCCACCGCCGGTGTTGTCGTCGCCCTCGTCGTAGGTGATGGCGACGGCGTTGTTGCCCTTGGCCCAGAACGAGGCCGAGGTGATCTTGTGCACCAACTGGCCGAGGTAGGCGTCGCCGGTCGCGACCAGGCGCTGGTCCTGCGGGTCCGCGGTCGCGGGGGCGCCGTTGTCGACGTTGCCGGAGTCCAGGCAGTACGGCGGGTCGCCGTGCTGGTCGTGGCACTCGTCGGGGATCACCCAGCCGAAGGCCGGGACGTCGCCGGAGGCCAGGTCCCGGTCCAGCTGGTCGACGGGGACCTGGTTGTTCCAGTCGCGCGGGTTGTCGGAGGTGGTGAAGTTCTGGATGCCGTCGTGCTTGGAGACGTAGAGCGGGTCCTTGTCCGGCGCGCCGTTGCAGTTGGCGGGGAAGCAGATGCCCTGATACCCGGCGTGGGGGAGGCTCTGCAGGTACGCCTTCCACGGCAGGCGCTTCGCGTCGAGCTGCGAGATCAGGCTCGGCTTGTCGACCTTCTGGGTGTAGTAGGCGTTGTCGCTGGTGACGGTGAAGGTGTCGCCGCCGAGCAGCCCGACGTAGTTCGGCTCGCTCGGGTGCGAGACGCCGGTGTAGTCGGTGGCCAGGCCGTACTGCTTCGCCAGGGCGTTCAGGTTCGGGGCGGCCGGGTTGCCGATCACGTCGGTGAAACCGTGGTTCTCCTCGACGATGACGAAGACGTGGTCGTAGTGGCCGGGGCCGGCGGCGGCCGAGGCCGTTGACGCGCCGGCCGGCACGACGGCGGCCGCCACCAGGGCTGCCGCCGCGAGACTTGCTCGCAATGTGAGGGACATGTCCTCACTGCACCACTAAGGGGTGAATATCAGAGGTCGCCGATATGGCGGAGCAGCCGATCGCGGTGGAAGGAGGGGCTTCCCCAGGCGGAGTGCAGAGCCCTGATCTTCTTGAAGTAGACGGACAAGTCGTACTCGTCGGTGTAGCCGATGGCGCCGTGGAGCTGGAGCGCGGCGCGGGCAGAGCGGTAGGCGGCGTCGCTCGCGGCGGCCTTCGCGGCGGAGACGTCGCCGGGGTCGGCGCTGAGCGCGGCGGCGAAGACGAGGGGACGCGCGAACTCCAGCCCGGTGTGCGCGTCGGCGAGGCGGTGCTTGACGGCTTGGTACTCGCCGATCGCGTGGCCGTACTGCACGCGCTGCTTGGCGTAGCCGACGGTCATGTCGAGCGCGGCACGGCCGAGGCCCAGCAGCTGCGCGGCGGTGAGGAGCGCGGCGGTGTCGAAGACGAGGTCGGCATGCGGGGGCAGGCCGGCGACCGGGAAGAGCGAGCGGGTCGGGTCCAGGGAGGCGACGGGTTGCGGATCGCCGGGAGGAAAACAGTTGTCTGCGATATCGGCGTTCGGCGCGTAGGGCGCGATCGGCGGAACGGCGGTGGTGGCGATCAGGCCGGCGGCGAGTTGTTCTCGCGCTGGAGGATGCGCGGTCGCGAACGCGAGCGATTCCGGATACGGGCCGGGGGCCGCGTGGTAGCCGACGCGCTCGACCGCCGCGCACAGCTCGACGGGGTACTCGCCGGCCAGGGAGTGCATGCCGATCGCGGCCAACCCGCGCCAGATTTCGAGGCCCGGCTTGGTGTCGCCGGCGGCCCACGCGCGAGCTGCCGCGACGCCGTTCGCATCGCGCAACAAAGAGTCGACCGCATCGCGGAAGTCGCGCTGCTCCTCGGTCAGAGCGAACCTCACCACGCCGCCTCCTCGGTCCGCGCCGGACCGCCGTCGCGCCGGCCACCCAAACCGGAGCTCACCGCGCCGCGCCGACTGCCCCGCGCTCGCGCCCGACCACCCGCGCTCCCGCCGCCCGAAGCCGCTCTCACCGCGCCCCCCTCGGCAACCCGAGCACCCGCTCGGCCACCACATTCCGCTGCACCTCGTTAGTCCCGGCGTAGATCGGCCCGGCCAGCGCGAACAGGTACCCGTCCATCCACGCCGAGTCCAGGCGCTCCGCGTCCGGCCCCAGCAGGTCCAGCGCCGTCTCGTGCATCGCCAGGTCCAGCTCCGACCAGAACAGCTTGTTCACGCTCGTCTCGGCCCCGAGCGTCCCGCCGTCCGCGATCCGCGCCGCCGTCTCGAACGTCGCCAGCTGGTAGGCCCGCGCCCCGATCCAGGCCTCGGCGACGCGGTCCCGGAACTCCGTCGGCCGCCCCGCCGCACGCCACAGTGCGACCAGGCGCGCGGCCGTGGCCATGAACCGCCCCGGCGACCGCAGATACAGCCCGCGCTCCTTGCCCGCGGTAGCCATCGTGACCTTCCAACCCTCGCCGACCGCGCCGAGCACGTCCGTGTCCGGGACGTACACCGAGTCGAAGAACAGCTCCGCGAAGCCCGGCTCGCCGTCGAACTGCGGGATCGGCCGGACCGTGATCCCCGGCGCGGTCAGCGGGAACAAGTAGTACGTCAGCCCCCGATGACGCTCGCCCTGCGGGTCGCTTCGGAACAGCCCGAAGCCCCAGTCCGCGAACGTCGCGCGTGAGGACCACGTCTTCTGCCCCGACAGCAGCCAGCCGTCGTCCGACGGCGCCCGCACCGCCGTCGAACGCAGCGCGGCCAGGTCCGAACCGGCCTCCGGCTCGGACCACACCTGCGCCCAGATCTGCTCGCCGGAGGCCATCGCGGGCAGGAACCGCGCCTTCTGCGCGGCGCTCCCGTGGTCCAGGATCGACGGCGCCAGCAGGTTGATCCCGTTCTGCGACACCCGCCCCGGCGCGCCCGCGGCCCAGTACTCCTCCTCGAAGACCAGCCACTCGGTGATCGAGGCGCCCCGCCCGCCGTACTCGGCCGGCCACGAGACCACCGAGTACCGCTCGTCGTACAGCTCCCGCTCCCAGCGCCGGTGCGCCTCGAAGCCCTCGGCGGTGTCCATCGACGGCAGCGGCTCCGCCGGCACGTGCGCGGCCAGCCAGGTCCGCACCGTCGCCCGGAACGCTTCCTCGGCCGCGCTGAAGCTCAGGTCCACACGGCCTACCGTACCAAGCAAACGATTGGTAGGGTAGGGTGCGTGGACGGGTTCACGCACGCTGCCGGCGCCGAGGACGAGGCGTTCCGTGCGGAGATTTTCAGGACCGAGCTCCGGGCGTGGCTCCACGACCATCTCACCGGCGAGTTCGCCGAGGCCAGGGGGCTGGGGGGCCCGGGGCGCGAACACGAGGCCTTCGACGTCCGCGTGAAATGGGACCGCCACCTCGCGGCACACGGCTGGACCTGCCTGGACTGGCCCAAGGAGTACGGAGGCCGCGCCGCCGGCGTCGCGGAGCAGGTGATCTTCCACGAGGAGTACGCCCGCGCCGACGCCCCGATCCGCGTCAGCCACATCGGCGAACAACTCCTCGGCCCCACTCTCATCGCCCACGGCACCGAGGAGCAGAAACAACGCTTCCTGCCGGGTATCCGCAGCGTGACAGAGCTCTGGTGTCAGGGCTACTCCGAACCCGACGCCGGCTCGGATCTGGCCAACGTCAAGACCACGGCCGTGCTCTCCGAGGACGGTACCGAGTGGATCCTCAACGGCCAGAAGGTCTGGACGTCGCTGGCGCACCTGGCCGACTGGTGCTTCGTCATCGCGCGCACCGACCCCTCGAAGCCGAAACATCGAGGCCTGTCATACCTCCTGGTCCCGATGAAGCAGCCCGGCGTCGAGGTCCGCCCGATCCTGCAGCTGACCAAGACCTCCGAGTTCAACGAGGTCTACTTCACCGATGCGCGCACCGCTGCAGCGAACGTCGTCGGGGGAGTGGATGACGGCTGGCGCGTCGCGATGGCCACACTCGGCTTCGAGCGCGGCGTGTCGACCCTCGGCCAGCAGATCGGCTTCCGGCGTGAGCTGGACGGCGTCATCGCGTCCGCGAAGCGCAACGGAACGATTGACGACCCGCTCATCCAGGACCGTCTCACGCGCGCCGCGATCGGTCTGGACGTGATGCGCCTCAACGCCCTGCGGTCCATGACCGGCCTCGCCGACGGCACGCCCGGCCCCGAGGCCTCGATCGCCAAGCTGGTCTGGGCCCGGTGGCACCGCGACCTCGGCGAGCTGGCGATGGACGTGCTCGGCGTGGCCGGCACCGTCACCGGCCCGGACTACGACCTCGACGAATGGCAGCGGCTGTGGCTGTTCAGCCGCGCCGACACCATCTACGGCGGATCCGACGAGATCCAGCGCACTGTCATCGCCGAGCGCGTCCTCGGCCTGCCCAAGGAGCCGCGCGCGTGACCGTGCCTTTGTATGTGGAGGGCCACAACCTCCTCGCCGGAAGGAACGTGGCCGTCACCGCCGCCGCCGGGACCGGCATCGGCGCCGCCGCCGCGCGCCGCTGCCTCGAAGAGGGCGCCCGCGTCGTCGTCAGCGACCACCACGAACGCCGCCTGGAAGAGACCCGCGCGGCGCTGGCCAAGGACTTCGGCGAGGACTCGGTGCACGCCATCGTCTGCGACGTCACCCGCGAGGAGCATGTCCAAGCCCTGATCGACGGAACCGCCGAGCGCTTCGGCGGTCTGGACGTCCTGATCAACAACGCCGGCCTCGGCGGCACCGCCTCCGTCCTGGACATGACCGACGAGCAGTGGCTGCGCGTCATGGACGTCACCCTGAACGGCACCTTCCGCTGCACCCGCGCGGCCCTGCGCCGCATGCGCGACCAGGGCTCCGGCGGCGCCGTCGTGAACAACGCCTCGGTCGTCGGCTGGCGCGCGCAGGAGGGCCAGGCGCACTACGCCGCCGCGAAAGCCGGGGTCATGGCGCTGACCCGCTGCTCGGCCCTGGACGCCGCCGTCTACGGTGTCCGGGTGAACGCCGTCGCCCCCTCGCTGGCCATGCACCCCTTCCTGGCCAAGGTCACGACCGACGAACTGCTCGCCGAGCTGACCGCCCGCGAGGCGTTCGGGCGCGCCGCCGAGCCGTGGGAGGTCGCGAATGCCATGGTGTTCCTGGCAAGCGACTATGCCTCCTACCTGACCGGTGAAGTCCTCTCCGTTTCGAGCCAACATGCCTAAACCCACAACCTCCGACCGCCGAGCCGAGCTGCTGACCCTGGCCGCCGGCCTGTTCGCCGAGCGCGGCTACAAGAACACGACGGTGCGCGACATCGCCGACGCCGCCGGGATCCTGTCCGGGAGCCTCTACCACCACTTCGACTCCAAGGAGACGATGGCGGACGAGATCCTGCGGACCTTCCTGGACGAGCTGTTCCGCGACTACCGCGCGATCATCGAGCGCGAGAGCGATCCGCGCCGCGCCTTCGAGCAGCTGGTCGACGCCTCCTTCCAGGCCATCGACCGCAGCCACGCGGCGATCGCGCTCTACCAGAACGAGGCCAAGCAGCTGCGCCAGTCGCCGCGCTTCGCCTACCTGGACGACACGGACCGCGAGTTCCGCGAGATCTGGCTGGGCACGCTGGAGAAGGGAATCGCCTCCGGCGCGTTCCGCTCCGATCTGGACGCCACCATGGCCTACCGCTTCGTGCGCGACACCGTGTGGGTTGCGGTCCGCTGGTACGTCCCCGGCGGCAAGCTCACCGCCGAGGCGGTCTCGGCGCAGTACCTCTCGATGATCCTCGAAGGGTTCCAGAGTAGGGACCAGCAGTAGGGACTCGCAGTAAGGCACCAGCAGTAGCCGGCAGGGAGAGTGACGCACGCATGGCTGAGGCCTACATAGTCGAGGCACGGCGAACCGCGGTCGGCCGCAAGAAGGGCGCGTTGTCCGCGGCGCATCCCGCCGACCTGGGAGCGCACGTCATCAAGGCGGTCGTGGACGCCGCCGGCGTGGATCCGGCGGCCGTGGACGACGTCGTGTTCGGCTGCGTCGACACCATCGGGACGCAGGCCGGGGACATCGCGCGCACCGCGTGGCTGGCCGCCGGGCTGCCCGAGGAGGTGCCCGGCGTGACCGTGGACCGGCAGTGCGGATCCTCGCAGCAGGCCGTGCACTTCGCGGCCCAGGCGGTGATGAGTGGGACGGCGGATCTCGTGGTGGCCGGCGGCGTGCAGAACATGTCGCAGATCCCGATCGCCGCGGCGATGACGGTCGCGACGCAGTTCGGCATCACGGATCCGTTCTCCGGATCGAAGGGCTGGAAGGCACGGTACGGCGACCAGCCGGTGTCGCAGTTCCACGCGGCCGAGCTGATCGCTGCGAAGTGGGACATCTCCCGGGACGAGATGGAGGACTTCGCGCTGGAGTCCCATCGGCGCGCTCTGGTGGCGATCGACGAGGGACGGTTCGAGCGCGAGATCGTGCCGTACGAAGGGTTCGCGGTCGACGAGGGTCCGCGGCGGGACACGTCCAAGGAGGCGATGGCCGGGCTGCGGACGCTCGTCGAGGGCGGCTGGCTGACCGCCGCGGTCTCGTCGCAGATCTCTGATGCGTCCGCCGCACTCCTCATAGCCTCCGAGGAAGCGGTGCGGACGCACGGACTCACGCCACGCGCTCGGATCCACCACATGTCCGTCCGCGGCGCAGACCCGATCTTCATGCTCACCGCGCCGATTCCCGCCACTGAGCACGCTTTGCGCAAAGCCGGCATGACGCTGGACGGCTTCGACCTCGTCGAGATCAACGAGGCCTTCGCACCGGTGGTTCTGGCGTGGGCTAAGGAGACCGGGGCGGATCTGGCCAAGGTGAACGTCAACGGCGGCGCGATCGCGCTGGGGCACCCGCTCGGCGCGACCGGCGCGCGTCTGATGACCACGCTGCTGCACGAATTGGAGCGCACCGGCGGTCGCTACGGTCTGCAGACGATGTGCGAGGGTGGCGGGCAGGCGAACGTCACCATCATCGAAAGGCTCTGAACTGCGGTGTCACAGCGGCCGGGAAACGTGCGCCGAAACGTGTGCGATCTGTGATGCTTATCAGTTCGTGAATCCCGTGACCGCGCTGATCCCCGGCAGTACTCTGAATAGCGATGAGCACGAATATGAAAGCCGGTGCCGCCGTCGCCGCAGTGGTGCTGCTGCTGTTTCTCATCGTGCGGCCGACGACCAGCTCGGGGCATCACTTCAAGGTGACCGCCACCGAGTACGACTGCAACGTCAAAATCGCGGACGACCCGCGGCCGCTGAACAAGGAAGTGTTGTCGACGGTCGCCGTCAAGTGCGCCACGCCGCCGAAGCAGACCTCGCTGGTCCTGCAACTGCAGTACCGCAAGGACAGCAGCAGCCCGTGGACGAACGACGGCGACGCCCGCGCGTTCACCGGCATCCCGGGACCGGACTACACGGACATCAACATCACGCAGCCGTGCAAGGCGGGCAGCTTCCGTATCGCGTACCAGTTGCAGGGCGTCGCGGCGGTGCTCGGGACCTCCATCCAGGAGCAGCAGCAGTTCGGCAGTAGCAAGGACATCAGCCAGTCGCAGTGCGACAACTCCTGAGGCCCAGCATCGCGCCTGTCTTGACGTACCCGGTCTGACCTGGCGTTCAACCGCGGGTGATCACCCACGCGGAGGTATCGGGGTGCGCCGACCCCCGGGCCTTCGTGCGAGCCTTCTTAGGGCACCCTTTGTGCCCGGTTGATCATTCGAAGGAGTACTCGCATGAGGAAGTTCGCCATGCTCGCTGTCGGCACCGCGTTCGCGGCCGGCGTCGTCCTCGTCCCGGTCAGCGCTGCCAGTGCGGCCGCCACTCCCACCGCCGGCGCTCCGGTCACGCAAGTCCATCCCCGGGTCTCCATTTTCGGCTGCATCAGCTCCGGCGGTCAGGTCCACGAGATCGCGCCTGGATACGGTCTCTGCATCGGCGGTTACGACGACGGTCAGCCGGTTTGGTGGTAACCGCATAGCAAGCCGGACTTCGTCCTCGATCGCGGATTCGGCATAGCCGCGGCACACGGGTCTCCGCGTCCATCGGGCGCGGAGGCCCGTCAGTGTTCGAGCCCTGATCTGCGTCCCGCGTCTCGCGCAGCCCGTACCTCTTGCCGCTTCTTCTCCAGCGGGTCGCCGTGCCACAGCATCGACAGGCCGATGAACAGGCTGATGAAAACGCCCACGATCGCGTAGTTCCACCCGCCGAGCGCGTGTTGTCCGGGAAGCGGGGAGAGGGTGTATGTGAGGATCCATACGGTGGCCAGAGCGAGGCAACCGAGGATCACCCCGCCGAACCACGGGGGCGAGGGCTTGTCATTCATGGCTCTCCTGTCAAGTTGGACCCTTGCCCTGCAGTGTGATGCGTGCCACTCTCATTGTGCAAGGGGTCCAATAGTGGATTCCCCCGAAAGCATGCTGAGCAGCGGGAGGCTGTGGCTATGTCGGCGTCGACCCTCGGTTCCACCGGCCTGCGACCGGAGACGCAGGCCTGGCAGGACGGCAAACGGTACCTGTGGCCGCTGGCCCTGGTAGTGCCGATCCTCCCCTACGTCGGCTACGGCCTGTGGCACCGCTTCGACAACGCACTGGCCTGGTACCTCACGCCGTTCCTGGTGTACGTGGTGGTGCCCGTCGGCGACTGGCTGATCGGCGAGGACGCCGGCAACCCGCCGGTCGAACGCGAGGCGCAGCTGCAGTCGGCCTGGTACTACCGGGTGCTCACGTTCCTGTACCTGCCACTGCAATTCGGGTCGCTGGTGCTCGGCGCGTGGGCCTGGAGCCAGCCGCACGTGAACCTGGCGTCGAAGGTCGGCATCGTCGTCACGGTCGGCATCGTGACCGGCATCGCCATCAACACCGCGCACGAACTCGGGCACAAGCGCGAGGAAGTGGAGCGCTGGCTGTCGAAGATCGCGCTGGCGCCGTCCGGCTACGGCCACTTCTACGTCGAGCACAACCGCGGGCACCACGTGCGGGTCGCGACGCCCGAGGACCCGGCCTCGGCGCGGCTGGGGGAGTCGTTCTACCAGTTCTGGCCGCGGACCGTGTGGGGCTCGCTGAAGTCGGCGTGGTCGCTGGAGACGAAGAAGCACCGGCTGCGCAAGCGGTCGCCGTGGACGCTGCGGAACGACGTGCTGAACGCGTGGCTGATGACGGTGCTGCTGTTCGCGGCGCTGACGGCGTGGCTCGGGGTCGGCGTGCTGCCGTTCCTGCTGCTGCAGATGGTGTTCGGGTTCTCGCTGCTGGAGATCGTGAACTACCTGGAGCACTACGGCCTGCTGCGTCAGCGTACTGAGAGCGGGCGCTACGAGAAGGTCGAGCCGGTGCACAGCTGGAACAGCGACCGGCTGTCGACGAACGTGTTCCTGTACCAGCTCCAGCGGCACAGCGACCACCACGCGTACCCGAACCGGCGGTACCAGGTGCTGCGGTCGTTCGACGAGGCGCCGCAGCTGCCCGGCGGCTACGCGACGATGATCGTGGTGGCGTTGTTCCCGCCGGTGTGGCGCAGGGTGATGGACCAGCGGGTGCTGGACCACTACGAGGGCGACGCGTTGCGGGCGAATCTGACGCCGAAGCTGCGGGCGAAGTACGAGGCCGCGGCGCGCGGCTGAGGCTGCGCTTGGGTTTCGAAGCCCGGGACTGGTTGCTGACCGGTCCCGGGCTTCTTCGTGTCCGCGGGTCGCCGGGGTTCGGTTGACGGGCTCATTGTTCTAGTAGTTCTATAGCAATGGGAATTATGGAGCCTGATTCAGGCCCGACCTGTTGGGGGAACTCTCATGCCTGGAACCCGTGGAGTCCGTGGAGCGCGCGGTGTCGCGGCGGCCACGGCGGCCGTGGCCCTTGTGGCCGTATCGGCGCCGGGTGCTTCGGCTTCGGCGGCGGACTGCCGGCCGTCCGCGTCGTACGACCTGACTTTCACCAGCGCCGGCGACACGCTCCCGGCGACGTTCTTGCCCGCCGCGAGCCACGACGGCGGCCGGCACGCCGGTGCGGCGGCCCTGATCATCTCCGGAAGCGGCCCGACGGACCGCGACGGCGACGATCCGCAATACCCGCACCTGGACACGAATCTGAACTTCGCCAAGGCGTTGGCGTCCGCCGGTGTCTCCTCGCTGCGCTACGACAAGCTCGGCTCCGGCACGGCCGGCCTCGGCGGACCCGGCCACCACCCCGGCGGCGCGGGCATCGACTTCAACCTCTTCACGCAGGAAGCGCTCGACGCCTACCGCACCATGGCCTCGCAGCCCGGGGTGGACCCGCACCGCCTGGTGATCGTCGGGCACAGCGAGGGCGGTCTGTTCGCGCTGTTGCTGGCGAACGAGCTGAAGGGGACTCCGCTGGCACCGCGCGCCGTCGTCCTCGCGGCCCCGCTGAGCGAGCGCTACCTGGATCTGCTCGCGACGCAGTTGACCGAGGCGTATCAGAAGGCTGCCGCGTCAGGCGCGATCACGGCGGCTGCGGCGGCGCACTACATCCAGCAAATGCACGACGCCTTCGCCTCGATCCGCGCCGGCCACGGCGTCCCGTCCGGCCTGGACGACCCCTCGCTGAAGGCGCTGCTGAGTCCGATCAACGCCACCTTCCTCTACCAGGCCGACAAGTACGACCCGGCGCGACTGGCGCGCTCGCTCGGCGACGACTTCCCGGTGCTCGTGCTCCACGGCGCGAAGGACGTCCAGGTGACCGGCGCGGAGGTCGCGCGCGTCGCCGGCGCCCTGCGCGACGACGAGGACGCCTGGGACGTCGACATCCCGAACGCCGACCATCTGTTCAAGATCGTGAAGGGCGTCCCCGACCCGGCCGTGGATTACCCGAACGCGAACCGGAAGTTCGCGCCGGAGGTCGCAGCGGTGGTGCGGGCGTTCGTTCGGGAGATGGTGGGCGCCACCGCCGCTTGACCGCTTCGCCGCAGCGTGTTGGTATGGCAGGCGCAGGGATGCCGACGCTCAAGCTTTCCGAAGCCAGGGGTGGTTTCCTTTGCGTGTCCCGAAGTCAGTGCGGCGCCGCTTCACATTCGGCGTCCTGCTCGTCTCCGCCATGATCTTGGTGGCGGCGCCGGTGGGGGCGGCCGCGGCGGTGGTCGCGGCGCGGGTCGCGGACGCCTACCAGGTCTCGGAGCCCGTTGACACCTCCCCGGCGTGTCCGCCGCCGAGCGCCACGGACGACAACGAGTGGTGGATCGACGACACCGTCCTCAGCTCGGCCGACCCGTTCTATACCGCCCGGGACTCTCAGAGCACTGACACTGCCCCGTAGATCCGCGCGGTATTCGCGGCGCACTCGTCCTACCCGCCGCTCCCATACATCCGAGCCAGCCCCGCGGCAGTCTCCGCGATCCGCTCCCGCAGATCCGTCGGTGCCAGCACCTCGACCCCGGCGCCCAGCGCCAGGAACTGCCCGTGCGCGTGCGTCAGGGACTCGATCGGCACCGTCGCCTTCACCCACCCCGCGCGTTCGCAGTCGTCCTCGGCGCTGACGTTCACCGCGTTCACCACGTCCGCGGCCATCACCTCCTCCAGCCGCTGCCGGCCCTCCGGCGAGAGCCGGATCATCGCCTCGCCCTGGATCAGCCGGGTCCGGAACTCCGCGACCTGCCGGGACCAGTACCCGCCGAGGTCGAAGTCGGCTGGGCGCTCGAAGCGCGAGTCCTCGTCCTCCAGCGTGATCAGCTCAAGGATCTGATTCACCCGGTACGTGTTGACCCGCCCCGCCGACTCCGCGACCGTGTACCACTTCCCGGTCTTCAGCACGATGCCGTACGGCGCGAGCGTCCGCTCGACCTCCGGCGGCTCCGTCCACCGCCGATACAGGACCCTGATCCGACGCTGGTTCCACACGGCCTCGGCGACCGCCGGCAGGAACGGGCTGGTGTCCCCGTCGTCGTACCAGCCGGGCGCGTCGAGCAGGAAGCGCTCCTGGATGCGGCCGCTGCGGTCGGCCAGCTCCGGCGGCAGCGCGGCCTTCACCTTCAGCTGCGCGGCGGCCATCACCGAGCCCAGCCCGAGCTCGGCCGCCGGTCCCGGCAGCGCGGCCAGGAACATGGCCTGCGCCTCGTCCGCCGACAGGCCGGTCAGGCGGGTGCGGTAGCCGGCGAGCAGCTGGTAGCCGCCGGCCGGGCCGGCGTCGCCGTAGAGCGGGATGCCGGCCTCGTGCAGCGACTCGACGTCCCGGTAGATGGTGCGGACCGAGACCTCCAGCTCGTCGGCGAGTTGCTGGGCCGTCATCCGTCCCCGGGTCTGCAACAGCAGGAGCAGGGAGACGAGTCGAGACGCGCGCATGGCTGGATTATCCGTCCGGCCGCCGACAGATTCGCGCTACGCGGTGAACCCGGTGGTCACCCGGGTCCCGCGGGCACCCGCGCGCGCCTCCTCGAACTCCGCTCGGACGATCGCGTAGGAGACCATGTCGTTGTACTTGCCCTCGCGGAAGTGGCAGCCGCGGATGATCCCCTCGCGCAGCAGCCCGGCCTTCTCCAAGGACCGCTGCTCGGCGATGTTCTCCACGTCAGTCGACGCCTCGACCCGGTTCACTGTCGTGAAGTCGAACAAGTATGCGACGAGCAGTCGCTGCGCCTCGGCGCCGTGGCCCTTGCCCCGGGCCGACGGGATCAGCCCGATCCCGAAGTTGACCGCCGGCGCCGGGATCGGACCGTAGTTCTCCGGGTGCCAGCTCACGTCCCCGATGAACTCGCCCTCCGCCTCGACCGCGAGCCGGCCGCTCAGGTCGCCCCACTTCGGGTGCGCTTCGCCGGATTCCACGAGCCGCCGCAGCCGGCCCGGCGCGTTGAACCCGTAGAAGCTGAACCGGTCGTCCGGCGTCGGCGGGTTGGCCTCGATGATCGTGCAGTCGTCGAGGGTGAAAGGGCGCAGGCGGACCGTGGTCGCGGAGGTGTCGTAAGCCATAGCCCTCAAGCTAGCCCACTACTGACGCCGCCGCGCCGGCCAAGGCCGCCACCGCCTCGGCGACGATCCGGTCGAGCAGCTCCTCGCAGCTCGGCAGGTCCTCGATCAGCCCGACGACCTGGCCGGACGACAGCACCCCGGCCGCCGGATCGCCGCGCACCAGTCCGGCCTTCAACAGCATCGGGGTGTTCGCGGCCATCACGACCTGTCCCAGGCGCAGGCCGTAGTGCTTGCGCATGGCCAGGCCGTCCTTGGTCATCGCGCGCAGGGACATGCCTGTCATCTTCTTGAAGGCCAGGCCGTTGCGTGCCGACCGTACGAGCGAACCGACCCGGCCCGAGCGCTCGATCTGCTCCACCAGCCCGGTCCGCAGCACCCGGTGCGGCACGCCGTCGATCTTCGGCGTCGCGACGGTCCCGTTCACGTCCGCCGCCAGATACAGCGCCTTCACGGCCTCGGGGACGCGCGAGTCCGACGTCAGCAGGAACCGCGTCCCCATCGCCACGCCCTCGGCCCCGTACGCCAGCGCCGCCGCCAGCCCGCGGCCGTCGAAGAACCCGCCGGCGGCCAGCACCGGGATGTCCACGGCCGCCGTGATCTGCGGCAGCAGCAGGCTGGTCGCGACGCCGCCGGTGTGCCCGCCGCCCTCGCCGCCCTGCACCACCACCGCGTCCACGCCCCACGCCGCGACCTTCTCGGCATGCCGCTTCGCCCCGATCGACGGCACCACGACGGTCCCGGCGTCCTTCAGCTTCGCGATCAGCTCCCGCTTCGGCGCCAGCGCGAAGGACGCGACCCGCACACCCTGCTTGATCAGCAGGTCCACGCGCTCGCCGGCGTCGGCGGCGTCAGCCCTCAGATTCACCCCGAAGGGCGCATCAGTACGCTCCTTCACCTCGCGGATCGCCGCGGCCAACTCGTCGTAGGACATCGTCGCCGAGGCCAGGATCCCCAGCGCCCCGGCCTTCGCCGTCGCGGTCACCAGGTGTGGACCGGCGACCCAGCCCATGCCGGTCTGCACGATCGGGTGCCGGACGCCCACGAGCTCCGTCCATCGGGTGCGGATCCGCTGCTCCAGCATGCGCGGTCATCGCCTTCCGGTTCTCGCGGAGGGGACTTCGCGCTCGCGGGTGTTCTCGGGATCCAGGACCTCGCGGATCAGCCGCAGCGCCTCGGCGTCCGGCTCCGGGGTGGCCTCTATCCGCCCCCGGTCGGTCCCGATCAGGACGAAGCCGGTCGCGTCGACCACCTCGTCGATCGTGACGCCGGGATGGATCGAGCGGACGCGCATCCGGTGGTCCGGGGTCTGGAAGTCGAAGACCGCCAGGTTCGTCACCACCCGGCGCAGCTCGTGGAACCGCGCCGGGTGCCCCACGCCGCGAGCGCGGTCGTATCCGAGCCCTGAGACGACGTCCACCTTCTCCACGAACACCTTCGGGGAGTGGTTGGCGATCCAGTAGCTCGTCGGGTGGTTCACGGTGTTGCCCGGCGCGCCGCGCACGCCGATCAGCTGCACCTTCGGCTGGGCGAAGTCGGTGCCGATCGCGGAGATGTTCTGGTTGCCGAACTTGTCCAGCTGGCTGGCGCCCATCATCACGTGGCGCGAGCCGTGCCACACGAAGTCGAACAGTTGGCGGTAGGGGATGTGCGCCTCGACGTGCGAATCAGTGCCCGTGGGGTCGGTCAGGTAGTTCGCGTCGCCGTCGGAGAGCATCAGGCCGGGGGCGAAGGTCAGCTTGGCCAGGCGGGCGCCGAGGGCCGGGATCAGGCCCATCGGGGAGGCGATGATCTCGCCGTCGCCGCGCCAGGCTTCGGCGCAGGCGGCCACACAGATGTCGGCACGCGTCACGTCGCTCATCGGCTCGCCTCCACGAAGACGTCGCCGGTCGCGTACGCCTTCTGCGCCGCCTCGTCGCGGCCGTAGTCCGGGACGCAGCTGGTGAAGCCCGCGCCGCCGGGGGCCTCGACCACTCCGTCCACCATCATCCGATTGATCTTCAACGATTGTGGCGGCCCGGCGGCCAGCAGCTCGGCGGTGTCGACGATGCGCTCGCACGAGACGTAGCGCTTCTTGGCCGCCAGACAGTACAGGTCGTCGAAGTAGATGTCAGGGCCCAGATACTGGGTGTTGCCGTACATGTCGGCGCGGTTCAGGTGGACCAGGGCGGCGTCCAGGTGGATCGCGGGCATCGCGAGGAGCTTCTCCCCGTCGTCGTAGGGCGAGTCGACGGTCCGCAGTTCGCGGTTGTTGCGCATGACGTCGGTGCCGAGGCCGGCGCGGGTGGGCAGGAACGGCAGGCGGAGCGCGGCGGCGTACAGGCCCCACTGGAGCGCGCCTTCGTCGAACTCTGATACTTCGATCCTGCCTTCCTGGCGGGCTTTGCGGAAGTGCGGGTCCAGGGCGATGGTGTCCAGGGACACGAAGCCGTAGACCGCTTTGCGCACCTTGCCGGTCGCGCAGAGCATTCCGACGTCCGGCCCGCCGTAGGACACGACGGTCAGGTCCTTCAGGCTGGACTTGGCGATCGCGGTCACCAGGGCCATCGGTTTGCGCCGCGAGCCCCAGCCGCCGATACCGACGACATCGCCGTCGCGCAGTTCGGCGACCACGTCGTCGACGGTCATCCGCTTGTCGCGCATGCTCACGCCTTGCCTTCCTTCTCGGCCACGAACTTGTCGCGTTCCTCGTCGGCCACCCCGGCCAGGTTGATCTCGAAGGTGAAGCCCTGTTCGAAGCGGTAGGAGCGCTTGACGTCGACCGGGTCGATCCCGTTCAGCGCGGCCTTGGCGGCCCGGATCACCGCCGGGTGCTTGGCGGCGATCTCGGCGGCCAGTTCCAGGGCCGTCTCGTGCAGCTTCTCGCGCGGGACCACGTCCCAGACCGAGCCGAACTCCAGCAGCCGCTGCGCCGAGACCGTGCGCGCCGTGTAATACATGGTCCGCAGGTAGTGCTGCGGGACGAGCCGCCCCAGATGCGTGGCCGCGCCGAGCGCGCCCCGATCCACCTCCGGGAGCCCGAAGTAGGCGTCGTCGCTGGCCACGATGCTGTCCGCGTTGCCCACCAGCCCGATCCCGCCGCCCACGCAGAACCCCGCGACCTCGGCGATCACCGGCACCGGGCAGTCGTAGACGGCGGCGAACGCGGCCGCGCAGCCGGCGTTGGCGCCCAGCAGCGCGTCGAAGCCGGGGGTGTTCTGCATCTCCTTGATGTCCACGCCGGCATTGAAACCGCGGCCCTCGGCGCGCAGGATGACTACTCGGGTCTCAGGGTCCTGACCGGCGGCGCGCACGGCCTCGGCGAGCGCGAACCAGCCGGCCACCGGCAGTGCGTTGACCGGCGGCTGGTCGACCGTGACGGTGACGACGCCGCGGTGTGCCGCGCCGGGTTCGCTGGTGCAGGTGATGGCCAAGGCGGCCTCCCGGGTCCGAGGGTGCGGTGGAGCAACCTAGCATTTGCTTGGGATCCTAGCGGTCGCTCGGAGGGGTGACCAGAGCGGCGGGAAACACGGACGTGACCGACAGTGGCCCTTGTAGGGAACAGGACCGCGACTGATCGGAGCGCTCACGATGTCCCAGGACGACCAGCGCGACCAGGTGAACCGCGACCAGCCGCACGAGGCGCCGGGCGAGGCGGCCGCTGCTCGGGACTCGGGCACGAGCCAGAGTGCGGGAAGCGGGAGTGTCGCCGGCGCGGTCGGTGAGCCGGTTGGCGGCGCCGCCGCGAGTGGCACCTCTGCGGCAGAAGCTGTTGGCGCGGATACTTTGGCTGGTGCTGGTGCTGGTGCTGGTGCTGGTGCCGCGGTCACCGAATCAGTTGCCACCACCGAGGCCCCTCACCACGCCGGCACCCCCCGCCGCGAGTTCCACGACCCCGGCGAAGGCGCGCCGCGCTACGCCGCCGCCCCCGAAGAGGCGCCGCGTTCCGGCTCCGAGCAGTCCTGGAGCGCCGAGCCGAACCCCGGCTACCAGCGCGATCCGGCCATCGACTACTCCGGGAAGCGCGTCCTGACCGGCACGCTGATCGGCGCGCTGCTGATCGCCGCGTTCGTCAGCTACGGAGCCCGCATCCTCACCAACCGGTCCGACAACGGCAACGGTTCGGCGCCGTGGACCGCGGCCGTCGAGAAGGACGGTGCGGTGGTCAACGGGATCAACGCGCAGGGCAACGGCTCGCCGCACGAGATCCCGGTGCAGGCCGACCTCACCACCGGAACCACCGGCGCCACCACCTCCGGCGTGTACACCGCGGCGATCGCCTCGTGCCGGACCGCGACGTCCATCACCCTGCCGGTGACCACCCAGACCGGCACGGCCGCCGCCATCGGCACCTGGTCGGCGCAGGCCACCGCGAGCGTGAACAAGCTGCGCGCCGACGCCGCCGCGCTGCAGAGCGCCCTCAACCTCGGGCACACCGACGCTGTCGCGAGCGCGGCGAACACGCTGTGCCTGGCGTACCCGGGCATCGCCGCCGTGCCGCCGATGCCGGACGCGGCCGGCTCCCAGGCGTGGTCGTCGGCCGCGAGCGCGTTCGCCACCGCGGCGACCGAGTCGCTGCGCGGCGCCAGCGGCAACCCGGACGCCCTGTCCGCCGCCTTCGACAACCTGGCGCAGGGCAACAAGCAGCTGGACGCGCTGTCCGCGCGGATCATGTCCGCGGCCTGACGTCTTCTGCTCTGAGCTGCGCGTTCCCCCTCCCTCGACAGCCGCTGACGGATCCACGTCAGCGGCTGTCAGCCGCTGTCAGCGCCGTGTGCGTGAGCTATCAGCGGCCTGCTCGATGCTCGTAGTCGTAACGATGACGACAACGAGGGGAACAGGTCGATGACCACCTACGCGATCGAGGCCGAGGGTCTGCAGAAGTCCTTCGGCGAGACGAAGGCGCTCAAGGGCGTCGACCTGTACGCCAAGCCCGGCACGGTGCACGCGGTCCTGGGCCCGAACGGCGCCGGCAAGACCACCAGCGTCCGGATCCTGGCCACGCTGATCAAGGCCGACGCCGGCACCGCCCGCATCGGCGGCTACGACGTCGCCAAGCAGGCCGAGAAGGTCCGCGCCACGATCGGCCTGACCGGCCAGTACGCCTCGGTCGACGAGGACCTGACGGGCCTGGAGAACATGGAGCTGATCGGCCGGCTGCTGGACCTGTCCAAGCGCGACGCCCGGGCCCGCGCCGCCGAACTCCTGGAGTGGTTCGACCTCACCGAGGCCGCCAAGCGCCCGGCCAAGACCTACTCCGGCGGCATGCGCCGGCGCCTGGACCTGGCCGCCTCGCTGGTCGGCCGGCCCTCGGTGATCTTCCTGGACGAGCCCACCACCGGCCTGGACCCGGCCAAGCGCGAGGACATGTGGGACGTGGTGCGCCGGCTGGTCGGCGAGGGCTCCACGGTGCTGCTCACCACGCAGTACCTGGAGGAGGCCGACGCGCTGGCCGACGAGGTGACGGTGATCGACCGCGGCCAGGTGATCGCGCACGACACCCCGCTGGGCCTCAAGCGAGTGGTCGGCGGCCAGACGCTGACCGTGCAGCCGCTGGACCCGGCGCGCCTGGCCGAGGCCGCGGCGCTGCTGCAGCAGGTGTCCGGGAACAAGGCCGAGTCGCCGCGCACCGGCGTGGTGTCGGTGCCGGTGGTGGACGACGCCGCCCTGACCGAGGTGGTGGCCCGGCTGTCGGCGGCCGGGATCGGCGTGACCGAGCTGTCGCTGCACCTGCCGAGCCTGGACGAGGTGTTCTTCTCGCTGGTCGGACGGCGGGTCGGTGACGACCGTCCGGTGGCTCCGGCGCGGGGCGCGCGCGAGGACGCCGAGTCGGGTGCGCCGGTCGGGGTCTGACCGCCGCCCGACGACAGCCTGCGCCGCCGCGCCACCGCAGCATCAACCCGCCGCGGCATCACACCGCCGCACCGGCACATCAGAACCCATACATACTTCTCCGAGGGGACTCACCATGACCACCGCTACCGTCGTGCCCGTGGGCGCCGCGACCGCCAGCACCAAGCCGTTCAAGACCATCCGGCACAGCGCCGCACTCGCCAAGCGCAGCCTGATCAAGACCCTGCGCACCCCGGAAGCCCTGCTGGACGTGACACTCCAGCCGGTGATCTTCCTGCTGCTGTTCACCTACGTCTTCGGCGGCGCGATCGCCGGCTCGCAGAAGATCTACCTGCAGTACCTGCTGCCCGGCATCCTGGCGCAGACCATCGCGATGAGCGCCACGGCGATCGGCGTGAACATGAACACCGACATCTCCAAGGGCGTGTTCGACCGCTTCCGATCACTGCCGATCGCCAGGTCGGCCCCGCTGGTCGGCGCGGTCCTCGCGGACTTCGTCCGGTACGCGCTGGTCGCCGTCATCACCCTGACCGTCGGCTACGCCATGGGCTTCCGGATCCAGACCAACCCGCTGGAGGCCGGCGCCGCTCTGCTCGTGGCCGTCGCCTTCGCGCTGGCGATGAGCTGGGTGTCGGTGTTCATCGGGATGGTGGCCCGCACCCCGGGCGCGGTGCAGGGGATCATGATCCTGGTGGTGCTCCCGCTGAGCTTCGGCAGCAACACCTTCGTGAAGACCAACACACTGCCCGGCTGGATGCAGGGCTTCGTCAACGTCAACCCGATCACCCACCTGGCTGGCGTCTCGCGCTCGCTATTCCTGGGCGGGCCCGTCGCCAACCACATGCTGTGGACGTTCGGCTGGATCGTCGGTCTGACTGCGGTATTCATGCCGCTGGCGCTGCGTGCCTACGGCCGCAAGGTCTGAAGCCCAGCCTTGGGATCAGTCACGACATCCTCCGGCAAGCCCAGCGTGCGCGCGATGAGAACCTGGTTCTCGTCGCGCGCCGCGTTCTTTCCGACGGCATAGCAGGATTCGTAGTCGGGGTGCTCTTTGAGCTTCTTCACCAGCGCCACGCGTTCGCTGTCGCTGTGGTCCTGGGCTCCGACCATGCCCTCGGACGCGCCGAGCAGCCGCATCGCGAGTTCGGTCTGGCCGATGGCGTCCGCGTAGCGGGCGGCGCCGACCGCCATCCGGCCCTGGATCGGGACGTCGCGGGTGATCAGGCCGAACTGGAAGGCCCGGGCCAGCGCCGGGCGCGCGGGCTCGGGCTCGCCGGCGTCCAGGTGCAGCATCGCGGCTCCGGCCTCGCGGAACGCCAGCAGCTGCGGCGGCCCGTTCCAGTTCTCGACGAACTCGGACTCGGCCATCCGCAGGTAGTACCAGGCCCGGTCGCGGTCGCCGGCCTGACGGCTGTGCTCGGCCAGGCCGATCAGGGCCACGAAGCAGCTCATCTGCGATCCGGAGTTCCGCGCCGTTTCCAGGACCTGTTCGAGCAGTTCGCGCGCGTCGTCGGGCCGCCCGAGCCGGCTGAGCAGTTGGGCCTGGCCGATCTGGATCTGCGCGGCGCTGCTGTAGGCGTTGATCTCGCGGATCAGCTCCAGCGCCTGGGTCTGCAGCTCCAGGGCCTGGGTGTCGTCGCCCGCGGTGATCGCCAGCGAGGCCATGCCGTTCAGGCAGGCCGACAGTCCCCAGCGCTCGCCGATCTCTTCGAACAGCGCGCGGGCGCGCTCGAAATCGGCACGCACCGGCTCGCGGATGCCGGCGTTCTCCGCGGCCATGCCGCGCATCAGGTAGAGCATGGCGCGGACCCACGGGTCCGGGTGGTCGAGGTGCTGATCGACCGCGGCTTCCAACCGCTCCCGGTCGTCGGCGAGCATCGGCGCGACGATGGCGGCCAGGGCCAGCAGCGGATGCTCAAAGGTGTCCAGGGCCCCGATCGTCTCGGTGATCTGTCGGGTGAGCTGCGGGATCTCCTCCCACAGATAGTCCTCGAACACGGCCGTGATCCGCTCCATCACGGTGACGATCGCGTGCGCCTCCCTCGACGAGGGCCCGGGCACGTCCAGTGCCACCCGCATCCACGAGCGCCCCTCCCGGTTCTGGTCGCCGAGCGACCAGTACCAGGCCATCGCCGCGGCGATGCGCACGGCGGTGTCGGCGTCCCCGTCGGCGGCGGCGAACCGCAGCGCGGCCAGGATGTTGTCCCGCTCGGCGTTGAGGCGCTTGAGCCACACCATCTGCGAGCCGCGCCGCAGGTGCGGTTCGGCGGTCTCGGTCAGGTCCAGGAAGAACGCGGCGTGCGCGCGCCGGGTGTCGGCCAGCCGGCCGGCCCCGCTGAGCCGGTCCGCGCCGTACTCGCGCAGCGTCTCCAGCATGCGGAAGCGCGGATCCTGTCCGGGTTCGGTCGGCACGGCCTGCAGCAGCGACTTGTCGACGAGCGCCGAGAGCAGGTCGAAGGCGGAGTCGGGATCCAGGCCGGGGGTCACCGCGGCGGCGGCCTCGGCGGTGACCCCGCCGGGGAAGACGGCGAGGCGCTCGGCGAGGTCCCGCTCGTCCTCGGACAGCAGCTCCCAGCTCCACTCCACGACGGCGCGCAGCGTCTGGTGGCGTGGCATGGCCGTGCGGCTACCGCCGGTGAGGAGCCGGAAGCGGTCGCCGAGGCGGCCGGCGATCTGGTGCAGGGGCAGGGTACGCAGGCGGGCCGCGGCCAGTTCGATGGCCAGCGGGAGGCCGTCGAGGCTGCGGCAGACGCGGACGACGTCCGGGAGGGTGTCGGCGTCGACGGCGAAGTCGGGGACGACGGCCGCGGCGCGGTCGGCGAAGAGGCGGACGGCGGGGTAGGCGAGGACGGTGTCGGCGATGGTGAGGGGGTCTGCGGCTGCGTTCGCGCTTCCGCTGGTGCCTGCGCTTCCGTTTCCGCCACTGCTCGTGTTTCCGCCTGCGCTTGCTCTTGCGCCTGTGGCTCCGATCTCCGAATCGCGGATCCGGAGACAGAACTCGTCGAGGCCGTCCGCGTCCGGCAGCGCCAGCGGCGGCACCGGGAACAGGCTCTCACCGTCGATGGTCAGCGGCTCGCGGCTGGTCGCCAGCACGCGCAGCCCCGGGGCGTGGCCCAGCAGCGTCTCGGCGAGGTCGGCGGCGGCGCCGACCAGGTGCTCGCAGTTGTCGAGGATGAGCAGGATCCGCTTCTCGGCCAGCGACTCGATCAGGTGGTCCTCGGCGCTGCGCAGCAGGGCGGCGGCCGCGGCGGGGGAGCCGTTGTTGCTCATCATCCGGCTCTCGCGCGGACCCAGCGCCGACAGCACCGCCTGCGGCACCTCGCCGGGGTCGGTGACCGGCGCGAGCTCGGCGAGCCAGGCGCCGTCGGGGAAGCGTTCCAGGACGCGCTGCGCCGACTCACCGGCCAGCCGGGTCTTGCCGGCGCCGCCCGGGCCGATCAGCGTCACCAGGCGCGAGGCGTCCAGCATCTTGCCGATCCGAGCCACTTCCTCGTCCCGCCCGACGAAGCTGGTCAGCCGGGTCTTGAGATTCGTACGCGGCGCGTGCTCCACCGCGGCCGGCGCCAGCGCGGGATCGCTGCGCAGGACCGCGAGATGAACCTCGGCCAGCTCCTTGGACGGATCGATGCCGAGCTGCTCGGCCAGCGCCCGCCGCACCTGCTCGTAGACGGCCAGCGCGTCCGCCTGCCGCCCCACCGCATACAGGGCCCTGACATGCAGCGCGGCGATGTTCTCGCGCAGCGGGTGCTCGGCGCCGAGCGCTTCGAGCTCGGCCAGCGCCTCGGCGGCCTGCCCCAGCCGCAGCTCGGCGTCCAGCCGGTCGGTCAGCGCGGCGAGCCGCAGCTCGTCCAGGCGCGCGGCCGGCGCCACCGCGAAGGCCGCGTCGGCGACATCGGCCAACGCCGGGCCGCGCCACAGCGCGAGGGCTTCGCGAAGCGTCGCACGCGCGGCAGACGGATCGTCGGCACGCAACGCCTCACGCCCGGAGCGCGAAAGCGACTCAAAGCGCACGGCGTCCACCGACTCCGGCGCGATCGCGAGCCGGTAACCGCCGGGCGCGGCCGCGAGCAGCGCGGGATCCCCGAGCACCTTGCGCACGCGCGAGATCAGCGACTGAAGCGCGTTCGCCGCACCCTCGGGAGGCTCATCGGCCCACAACGCGTCGATGAGCGCCGACACAGTGACCGCACGCCCCGCGTCGAGAGCGAGCCGGGACATCAAGGTCCGCAGACGCGCGCCGCCAAGGGCCACCGGCGCGCCGTCGACGCGGATCTCTAGGGGGCCCAGGATCGATACGGTCAGCGGCACTGGTCCAGTCTGGCATGGGGGCGCGGGCTGGGGCGGCGGTGCGGGCGGCGGTGCCGGGTGCCGGCGGCGGCTGCGGCTCGGCGGCTGCGCTGGCCGGGGCAGGTCGCGGTCGGTCGCGGTCGGTCGCGGTCGGTCGCGGTGCGGCTCGGCTGCTGGGCACGCTTGCAGCGCGCAGGCCTGGTAGGCATCTGGCGCTGGCTCGGGGGGCTGCGTTGGCCGGGCAGGGTGCCCCGGCCGCGGTCGGTTGCGGTGATGGCGGCGCGGCTGCTGGGCAGGCTTTGCGGCGTGCAGGCCTGGTAGGCATCTGGCGCTGGGTGCCGGCGGCGGCTCGGCGGCCGCGCTGGCCGGGCAGGGCGCCCCGGTCGTGGTCGGTTGCGGTGATGGTGCGGCGCGGCCGCTATCCAGGCTTAGCGGCATGGCGGATCTGGTAGGCGCGGCTGGTGCTGGTGCTGGCGTCGCGGCGAATCCTTCCCAACCTAACACTTGCTTGGTAGGCTCCGAGCGTGCCCCTCACTCTCGACCTGACCGGCCACGTCGCCCTGGTCACCGGCGGCGGCCGAGGCGTGGGGCTCGGCGTCACGCGGCGGCTGCTCGCCGCCGGCGCGACCGTCGTGAGCTGCGGCCGGACCGTGCCCGACGGGCCGCTTCCATCCGGCGCGGAGCATCGCACCGCCGACGTGCGCGTCGCCGAGCAGGTCCGCGATCTGGTCGAGGGTGTCGTCGCCGACCATGGGCGCCTCGACCTCGTCGTCAACAACGCCGGCGGCGCTCCCTACGCCCTGGCTGCCGAGGCGAGTCCGCGGTTCTCGGCCGCGATCGTCGGGCTCAATCTGCTCGCGCCGCTGACGGTGGCGCAGGAGGCGAACCGGGTCATGCGGCGGCAGGCCGGCGGCGGCCACATCATCAACATCTCCAGTGAGAGCGCCCGCCGCGCCAGCCCTGGCACTGCGGCATATGGCGCCGCGAAGGCCGGGCTGGAGAACCTGACGCGTACGCTCGCGGTCGAGTGGGCGCCGCGGGTGCGGGTCAACGCGATCACCGTCGGGCCGGTCCGTACCGAGCAGGCGCATCTGCACTACGGCGACGAGGATGGCGTCGCCGCCGTCGCGCGCACCATCGCCCTGGGCCGGCTGGCCGAGCCCGATGATGTCGGTGATCTGTGCGTCCTGCTGGCGTCGCCGTTCGCTTCCTACCTCAACGGCACGGCGATACTTCTGGACGGCGGTGGCACGCGTCCGGCGTTCCTCGACGCCGCCAACGCCGAACATTTGTGAGGAGCAGTCATGGCAGGGATCTGCGAAGGCCGCGTCGCCGTCGTCACCGGAGCTGGCCGCGGCCTGGGGCGCGCGCACGCGCTGGAGTTCGCCAGGCAGGGCGCCAGGGTCGTGGTCAACGACCTCGGCGTGAGCGCCGACGGCCGGGACGGCAGCGACGCCCCGGCGCAGGAGGTGGTCGCCGAGATCGTGAAGGCCGGCGGCGAGGCCGTCGCCGATTACCACGACATCGCCACCTGGGACGGCGCCGCCGCCCTGGTGCAGACCGCGCTGGATGCCTTCGGCCAGCTCGACGTCCTGGTCAACAACGCCGGCTTCCTGCGCGACCGGATGCTGGTCAACCTCTCGGAGCAGGACTGGGACGACGTCGTCCGCGTCCACCTCAAGGGCCACTTCCTGACCCTCCGCCATGCCGGCGCGCACTGGCGCGACCAGTACAAGATGGGCAACCTCAACGACGCCCGCGTCATCAACACCAGCTCCGGCGCCGGCCTGCTCGGCTCGGTCGGTCAGGGCAACTACGCCGCCGCCAAGGCCGGCATCGCCGCCCTGACCATCCAGGCCGCCGCCGAACTCGGCCGGTACGGCGTGACCGTCAACGCCATCGCCCCCGCCGCCCGCACCCGCATGACCGAGGGCCCCTTCAGCACGATGATGGCCGCCCCGGAAACCGGCTTCGACGCCATGGCCCCGGAGAACGTCTCCCCGCTCGTCGTCTGGCTCGGTTCCGACCGCTCCCGCGCCGTCAGCGGCCGCGTCTTCGAAGTCGAGGGCGGCAAGATCGGCGTCGCCGACGGCTGGCAGCACGGCCCGACCGCCGACAAGGGCGCCCGCTGGGACCCGGCCGAGCTGGACGCGGTGGTGGCGGGGCTGATCGAGCGCGCGCCGGCGCCGGGGGTGGTATACGGGGCCTGAGGGGCGGCTCCACGACTGGGTGGTGCACCAGGTGACGCCGCCCGGTGGGATAGCCTCGCCTGTCGGACCATCAACGGGGCCTTTGAACGGGAGCAGCCAACATGCGGGTGTCACTGCGGCACGGTCGATGGGCGGTGCTGGCGGCGGTCGGCGCCCTGGCGCTGGCGGGCTGCGGCTCGTCCGGGAGCTCGAAGGGCTCCACGGCCGGGTCCGGCGGCTCCTCGGGCGCCAAGAGCTGGTCCAAGGAACCGCCGATGACCATCGACCCGAGCAAGAAGTACACGATGGTCCTGCACACCTCGCAGGGCGACGTCACCGTCGCCCTGAACGCGGCCAAGGCCCCGCACACCGTGAACTCTTTCAACTTCCTGGCGGGCCAGCACTTCTTCGACGGCAGCTACTGCCACCGCCTGTCCACCTCGCCCGGCCTGCAGATGCTGCAGTGCGGCGACCCCACGGCCGGCGCCACACCCAAGGACACCGACGGCCAGAACGGCCCCGGCTACCAGTTCCCGGACGAGAACCTGGCCGGCGCCACCTACCCGGCCGGCACCGTCGCCATGGCCAACTCCGGACCGAACACCAACGGCTCGCAGTTCTTCCTGGTCTTCGGCGACAGCCAGCTCCAGCCGAGCTACACCCCCTTCGGCACCATCACCTCCGGCATGGCCGTCCTGACCCACGTTGCCGGCGGCGGCGTCGCCAACCCCGGCCAGGACGGCACCGGCCGCCCGACGATCCCGGTCCAGCTCACGTCGGTCACCGTCAGCGCGAGCTGATACCGAGAGCTGATACCGAGAGCCGTGTAACCCGTAACCCCGTCGGCCGGTGTGTCCAGTGGTGTACTGGCCACCGACCGACGAGGGGCGGGCATGGAAGGAACGATCGCCGAAAGGCGGTTGCGGGCACGAGGCGGGGGATCGGCGGTGAACTCGCCGCACGAGGACTCGTTCCGCGAATTCGTCGAAGGCTCCTGGCACCGCCTGCTCCGCACGGCATACCTGCTGACCGGCGACCACGGCGCGGCCGAGGACCTGGTCCAAACCGCGCTGATGCGCACCTACCGGCACTGGAACCGGATCGTGGCCTACGAGGCCCCCGAGTCCTACGTCCGCCGGGTCATGGTCAACGCCAACATCTCCGCGTGGCGCCGCCGCAAGGCGGTCGTGCACGTCGTGGCCGAGCCGCCCGAGCCGACGTCCGGAGCATCCGGCGACCATCAGGACACGTACGCCCTGCGCGACGAGCTGTGGCGCGCCGTCTGCGCGATGTCGCCGCGCATGCGCACGGCCTTCGTCCTGCGCTACTTCGAGGACCTGACCGAGGCCGAGGTCGCCTCGGTGATGGGCTGCGCGGTCGGCACGGTGAAGAGCCAGATCGCCCGCGGGCTGACGAGGCTGCGCGGCGACCTCCAAGCCGACCGAACCGAAAGAGCCGACCAAGCCGAGGGGAGAACGCGATGAAGTCCCGCGAACCGGAAAGCAACCGCACCCCCCGTGGTGACACCCTGGAGAACGAGTTCCGCGCGATGTTCGCCGAACGCTCCGAATCGGTCCGCATGACGACCGCACCGTACGCCGCGGTACGCCAGCGCATCACCGCAGCGCGCCGCAAGCGCCGGATGCGCATCGGCAGCGTCGGCGTGGCGTTCGCGATGGCGGTCGTCGGGATCGGCGTGTGGACGACGGTGCCGAGCCGTCATCAGGGTGCTGTCCAGCCGGGCATGACCGACCCGAACAAGCCCGCAGCCGTCCTCTACGCCGACGGCCGCACCCCGATCCCGGGCGGCCCGTTGCAGGACGCCGCACTGACCTGGCTCCGTGCCGACTACCAGGGAAGCCTGTCCGGGCTCACCGTGGTCACGACGTTCGACCAGGCCGTCCAGGCCGCCGCCACCGCGAAGATCGCGGGCCACGACGCCGGCGTCGCGGTCGTCGACGACCGGAACGGCGCGGTGCTGGCGCTGGGCGGAACCTGGGACCGGCCGCTGCCGATCGCCGACCTGATGAAACCCGTCCTGCTGGCCCAGGCGTTCGAAGGCGGCCACTACACGCCCCAGTCGAAGGAACCGCTCGACGCCCAGACGCACCCGCTCACCTTCCCTGGGGGGTCGCCTCAGCCCATGGTCTACACGGGCGGCGGCGGTCAGACCAGGAACTGGCCGCCGGAATCACCCACCACACAGATCCAAGACGTCGACGTCTCCCTGATCCGAGCCGCCCAAATGGGAGCCAACGAGCCGTTCGCGCAGCTGGAACTGGCTTCCGACATGGGCATCGCACCGTTCTACGGTTTCGCGACGCGTGCCGGGATCGCGAAGGAACCGGATCTTTTGTCGGTGCCCTCGCTGGTTCTGGGAAACACGCAGCAGACGCCCCTGGCCATGGCGAGCGTCTACGCGACGCTCACCGGCGGCGGCCTCCACCGGGACCCCCTGATGGTCGGGCAGCTGCTCGGACCCGGCGGCAAGGTGGTGTGGACCGCGCCCGCCGTGGCCACCCGGGTCACGACGGCGAGCAGCTCACAACAAGTCGCCGAGGTACTGCACGCGGCCATGCTCGGCCCCGCCGGGGACGGCCTTGCGACCCTACAGACGCGCGACGCCTCCACCGGCGCGATGGCCGCAGCCTCCGCGGCGGAGACGTCGGCGTGGGTCACCGGCGTCGACTCGCACTATGTGGTCTCGGTGGGGATCTCCAGCGAGGACGGGAAGGGCCGGCTCCTCCCGCTCGGCCAGGATCAGCACGGCGGGCTCGACGTCGGCAGCAGGATCGCTGGGCCGATGTGGGCGTACGTCGTGCAGGCCGTGCGGAACCACGGGTGAAGACGGATCCGCCGGGCGGCCTGAGCACCGCCCGGCGGATCCGGGTCCTTATTCACTAAGCGATTCACTAAGCGATTCACTAAGCGCTATGCGCCATCGAGAGTTCCCTCAGCGCAGCGCCACCCGCCGAGCCAGCCCCAGCGGCAGCCCGCCGGCCCCGGCGATCGTGTCGTGGAACTGCTTCAGCGTCCCCTTGCCCTGCTTCAGATACTCCGCCCGAATGGCCTCGATCTCCAGGCATCCGGTCAGATACGACGGCGCCTGCGTCGGCCACGCGCAGTACCGGTTCACCTCGCCCTTGGCCGTCTCCGGCGTCAGCGAGGCCTTCGAGGCCATGAACTTCTCGGCCTCCTCCACGCTCATCTCCCCGGTGTGCAGCGCGGTGTCCACCACGATCCGCGCTGCGCGGAAGATGCGCGCGTCCAGGTGCCCCAGTTCGTGCCGCGGGTCGGCGAAGTAGCCCTGCTCGCGCATCACGGTCTCGATGTACAGCGCCCAGCCCTCGATGAAGTACG
Organism: Catenulispora sp. GAS73; assembly: GCF_041262085.1. Lineage (NCBI taxonomy): Bacteria > Bacillati > Actinomycetota > Actinomycetes > Catenulisporales > Catenulisporaceae > Catenulispora > Catenulispora sp. GAS73. The sequence continues at coordinate 74,638 of NZ_JBGCCM010000034.1, read as the reverse complement.
GGGTGGTGAACGTGCTGCGCACCAGCCGACCCTGCTCGGCCACCCACGACAGGTGCCAGTGGTGCCCGGGGTACGCCTCGTGCGCGGCGATCGTCGGCATCGACACGCGCGCGTTGGTCTTCAGTCGGCCGAACACCGCCTCCGGCGAGGAGCCGGTCGGCGTGAACGGCACGTTGAACACCCCGGTCCGGGACGGCGTCAGCGCCGGCGGCCGGTTGTAGGAGGCCACCGACAGCACCGCGCGCAGGAACTCCGGGCCCGGCTGCACCAGGCACTCCTCGCCCTCGGCGAAGGTCACCAGGTCGTGGTCCTTGCTGAACTGCCGGGCCTTCTCGGTCTCGGCGATGTACTCGGCGAGCATCGCGGCCTCGGTCGGCGGGAAGTCTTCGCAGAGCACTTCCATCGTGGCGCGCCAGTCCCGGGACCCGCCCGGGATCCGCTCGGCCAGGTCCTGCATCTCCTCGTTCAGCTGGTCGTACGCGGCCTGGCCGCGGCGGTGCAGCTCCGCGGTGTCGTAGCCGAGCATCTCGACCTCTTGCAGCAGCCGCGAGTACGTCTCCTCACCGAGCCGCCAGTCGCCTTCGCAGCGCTCTGAGAAGTCCGCGAGGAACGTCGCCAGCTCGTCGAACGCCGCCGCTGCGGGCTCGGCGGCCTCGGCCAGTTCGGCGCGCAGGGTGTCGTCCGCCACCATCGCGGGCAGCGACTCGGTCAGGAAGCGGCGGCCGGTGCGGGCCTGCCCCAGCGACCGGTCCACCAGCAGCTTCGGCGCCAGGCCCGGGTCCAGGTTCTGGCGACAGGTGGCCAGCAGTTCCGGGATCTGCTTGAGCTTGGCCAGCGACTCCTCGACCAGGCGCGCCTCCGGCCGGGTCTTCTGCTGGAAGGGGATGTAGAGCCCGTACAGCGCGGAGCTGACGTAGTCCGCCGCGTCGCGGCGCCAGACCTGACGTCCCGACAGGATCCCGTGCTTGCGCAGCTGGGCCCGCAGCAGGTCGCGGTCGACGCCGTCCTCGAAGCTGCCGCCGTGGCCGTCCGACCCGGAGCCCGCCGATCCGTCGCCGCCGGCGCCGTCGGCCAGCGCGTCCAGCTTCGCCAGATGCGCGGCGGCCTCGGCGGCCCGGCGCTCGTACGCCTCGATCGACAGATCGCCGAGGGTCATGGTGTGCTCCGGATTGTCGGAGCCCATGGTCGTGGCCGCGACCGGATTCGCATCCAGGTACCAGGCCACCGCCTCGGCGACCGCTGACGCCACCGGATTCTGGGAGTCTTCTGTCGTCATGGGGCGACCGTAGCGCTCCAAGAGCATCTACGGCGGTGAAGATCCCCCTTGACCGACCCTCGTGACCGACCCTCGCCACCGGTCTGGACCAGTGCCGCGATCGGCACCGGTCCAGCGCGGCGTGCTCAGCGGGCTCAGAACGAAGCGTTCGTCACCCAGTGGTCCAGCAGCGTGTGGTCGCCGAGCACCTCGATCTCCCGGGCACCCGGCGCGCGCCGCCGCCAGAGGAACAGGTACAGCTCGCCGACCGGCCCGCGGACCGCCGCGGCGCCCTTGGCGTGCGAGCGGCGCCAGCGGAAACCGTGCGGCTCCAGGGTGATCAGCCACTCGGCGCGCTCGTCGCCGGAGACGGCCGGGTCACCGTCGGTGGCGTGCAGGTGCAGGGTCTCGCCGTCGCCGGTCAGGGCCCTGATCTTCGGGGCGAACGCGGCCGCCGAGGGCAGCACGGTCAGGAACTCGTCGATCCCGTCGGCGGCCACCGCCGGGTCGAACTCCGGCGTCCGGCCCAGAGCCAGCTCCATGTCTGCGCGGTGCACCGCGGTCTCGTGCAGCATGCGCCGCGCCCAGAACCGCGCGTGCTGGTCCGGTCCCCACGACCACACCGGCTTGTCCGGGCCGGAGTCGCGGACCGCGGCCGCCAGTTCCGCGGTGCCGGCCCGGACCCAGTCGCCGTAGCCCGCGTAGGACTCCGGGAAGCCCAGGTCCAGGCTGCGCGGGTTCACGGCCTCGCTGTCCGGCGAGCGCACGATCGCCGCGGCCCAGCGGTGGGCCGTGCCGATGTGCCGTGCCGCCTTGCGCACGTTCCAGCCGGGGCAGGAGGGGATCGGTCGGTTCCAGTCGTCGGCGCCCAGGCCGTCGAGCAGCGTCGCCACGCGCTCCGCCTCGGCGGTGAGTCGTTCCGTGTGGACGAGGTGCGGGTTGGCCGTCTCGCTCATCATCGGCTTGCCTTCCATCGGTGGTCTCGGGCGCCGCCGGGCCGCGCGGGCGAGGGGTGCGCGCGCGGGGACGACGGCGTGAGGGGACGAGTCATCGGTGGTGAACGGATATGGAATTGGTCGTGGACGCCGGTGCGCCCAGGAGGAACACTGGACCACCGCGCGGCGGGCCGCCACCCCCGGACGTGTGATCATCGTCTCTTGCGTCCGCGTGGTTCCCGACCACCTTCCCCGGCAGGCCGGTCCCCACACCTGAGCCCCAGGTCGAAGCTGACCGGCGCGTACGGTTACCGCCGGGAACCGCGGGTGCGTAACAATCGGGCAAAGGAGCCGGGACTCACCGACCCCTGGTGGGATCCGGATAATCAGGAGGCACGCGTGGGACTGGCATGGGGCTTGCTGGCGGCGATCGTCTGCGCGCTGGCTTACGGCTCGGCGACGGTGTTCCAGGCGATCGGCGCCGGCCGCACCAAGGACACCGCCGGCGCCGGGGTCGACCCGCGGGTGCTGATCAGGGCTCTGTCGCAGCTGCCGTTCCTGGCCGGCGTCGGCCTGGACACCCTGGGCCTGGTGGCCGACCTGGTGGCGCTGGAGAAGCTGCCGCTGTTCGCGGTGCAGGCGATCATGAACTGCTCGCTGGCGGTCACCGCGCTGCTCGCGGTGCCGCTGTTGAAGGCGAAGCTGACGCGCAACGACTGGATAGCGGTCGGCACGGTGGTGCTCGGGCTGATCCTGGTCGGGATCTCGGCCGGTGCGGAGTCGCCGGTGCACGTCGGCCGGGACGTGCACTGGGGCGTGCTGGTCGCGGTGGTGATCCTGATCGCCGGGTCGTTCCTGGCGATCTGGAAGCTCGGCGGGAACCCGGTGGTGCTCGCGGCGTTCGCCGGGTCGCTGTTCGGGGCGTTCGCGATCTGCGTGCGGATCCTGCCGGACCTGCATCCCACCGCGCTGCTGACGGACCCGGCGGCCTACGCCGGCGTCGTCGCCTCGATCACCGGCTTCCTGTTCTTCACCACGGCGCTCCAGCGCGGCTCGGTCACGATGGCGACGGCGACGCTGGTGGTCGGGGAGACCGCGCTGCCGGCGCTGCTCGGATTCACGCTGTTCCACGACCACACGCGGCACGGGTTCGCGCCGGTGGCCGTGGTCGGGTTCCTGTGCGCGGTCGGCGGGGCGGTCGCGCTGTCCCGGTTCGGGGAGGCCCAGACGGGTCCGTCAGGCTCCGGGAACGGTCAGGACGTGGAGGCGGTCTCCGAGTCGTCGGCGACCAAGTGAACGCCGACGCGCTCTTCGTGGCTGGCGTGGGCCACGTGGTTGTTGTCGTGGTTGTGGTCGCCGTGGACCTCGTGGCCGAGTTCCGCTGACTCCGCGGCGGCTGACTCCGCGAGAGCCGGGCTCGCCGACCCCTTGCGCTTCTTGACCACGAACAGCACCACGGCGCCCACCACGACCAGGCCCAGCATCACCCAGCTGACCAGCGAGGCATAGTGCTCGACCTTGTGCCAGGCGTTGCCGGCGGCGTAGCCCAGAAGAGTGAACGCGGTGGCCCACACGACACCGCCGAGCGCGTTCCAGAACAGGAATTTCCGGTACGGAATGCGCGACACGCCGCACAGCCCCGGCACCAGCGCCCGCAGCGCCGCGGCGAAGCGTCCGGTGAACACCGCCTTGCCGCCGAGCCGGTTGATCAGCTGCTTGCCCTGCTCGATGTGCTCGGGCTTGACGAAGCGCGCGGGCAGCTTGGTGAGCAGGCTGTCGCCCCACTTCTTGCCGACCTCGTACCCGACGCTGTCGCCGATCACCGCGCCGAGGATCGCCGCGGCCAGCGCCACGCCGAGGTTGACCTTGCCGCTGAACGCCAGGAAGCCGCCGATCACCACGGCGATCTCGCCCGGGACCAGAAAGCCCAGGAAGACCGAGGCCTCCAGCGCGGGCAGCAGGAAGACCAGCGCCAGCGCGGCCGGCCCGGGCAGTTTCTGCAGCGTGTCCGCGATCCAGGTCAGTAGGGCTCCCATAGCGGTCAAGCTTAGGCGGTCCGAAATTCCTGGGGGACCTGCGAAGGTCGCCGATCGGTGTCATCCCTGAGGATGACGGGTCAGGCGTGGGACGGCACTCGGGTCCACGCGCGGACGATGTCGCGCACGGAGATCATCCCCACCACCTCGTCCCCGTCCACCACGATCAGGTGCCGGAACCCGCCGCGGGTCATCGCCTCGGCGGCCTGCTCCAGCGTCCAGCGCGGGGTGGCGAACACGACGTCCGAGGTCAGGTGGCCCTCCACCACCTCGGTGTCGGCGTTCAGGCCGCCGCCGAGCGCGTGCAGGATGTCCCGTTCGGTGATGATGCCGATCCCGGCGGTCTCGGGGTTGTGGACCACGGCGCTGCCCACGCCGCGCCGGCTCATCCGCTGCGCCGCCTGGCGCAGCGTGTGGCGGGGGCCGATCATGAGGATCTCGGTGGACATCGCTTGCCGGACGTGGTCGTGGCGGGCAGGAATGGCGGACATGGTCGCTCCCTGATGATTCGCCTCGGGGTGGGGGCCGTGCCGGGGGTTCGACACGGTGGCCGACGGGCTCCTCTTCACAAATTCACATGCGCGGAACACGTTGGCAAGGCGAAAGCGGGGAGAACTTTTCGGGCGTCACCCTTCCAGCTGCTGGCTGCCCACGTAATAGAGCAATTCCTCGTGCAGTAGGCCGTTGGAGACCGCCGCCGAACCGCCGAAGACGCCGGGCACGCCGTCCACCGAGGTGAACTTCCCCCCGGCCTCGGTCACGATCACCGCCAGCGCGGCCATGTCCCACAGCGACAGCTCCGGCTCGGCGGCCAGGTCCACCGCACCCTCCGCGACCAGCATGTGCGACCAGAAGTCGCCGAACGCCCGGGTGCGCCAGCAGGCGCGGCACAGGTCCAGGAAGGAGTCGAGCTTGCCGTACTCCTCCCACGCGGTGATCGAGGCGTGCGCGAAGGAGGCGTTGCCTATGGCCGCCACCTTGGAGACGTGGCAGCGCTGCGCCGAGGACAGCGAGCGGCCGGTGAACGCGCCGCCGCCCTTGGCCGCCCACCAGCGCCGGCCCAGAGCCGGCGCCGACACCACGCCGGCCACCACCTCCTCGCCCTCCATCAGGCCGATGAGCGTGGCCCAGACCGGGACGCCGCGCACGTAGTTCTTGGTGCCGTCGATCGGGTCGATGATCCACTTGCGGCCGGTGGCGCCGACCGCGGTCTCGCCGAACTCCTCGCCGAGCATGGCGTCGCGCGGACGGGCCCGGGACAGCGCGGAGCGGATCGCCTCCTCGGCGGCCTTGTCGGCGTCGGAGACCGGGGTCATGTCGGGCTTGGACTCCACCACCAGATCTCGGGCCTTGTAGCGGCCCATGGTGATGGCGTCGGCGGAGTCCGCGAGGACGTGGGCCAGCCGAAGGTCGTCGTCGAAGGCGGTCATGGGTCACACGATAGGGCGAATCCGCGACCCGCCGCGCCTGTCCTCCCAGGATGTGATCGCCCTCCTCACTAGGCTGGCCGTATCTTCCGACGAACATCACCCCCAAGCTTGACGCCGCCGCGACGGACGCCGATCCCGTCGCCGCGGCGCCTGCGGTCTTGGCTCGGTTTCGCAGCGGACGCGGAGACTTCCGCCGACCGCGCGGCTCCCAGGGAGCTGACCTCCTCGATCCCCGCCGCGGCGGCACCGGAATCACCTCGGCCGGCGACTCCGAAGCCGTCCTCCGTCGTGCGCCGGACCAAGGAACGCGTGGACCGCCTCCCGCCCGATCTGCTGGAGCCGGTCGTCGAGCCGCGCCTGAGCATCGACGGCTGGAGCTATGAGGGTACGGAGCTGGAGGAGTGCTTCCCTCCGCAGGTCGAGGCCGAGCTGGCGCAGGCCGTGCACATGATCTGCACCGGGCACGCCACCGCCTGGAACTACCGGCGCGCGGTGCAGCTCCTGGAGAGGCAGCGTGCCTACGCCCAGGCGTACGCGGTCCTGGAGACCTGGTTCACCGAAGGGCCGGACCCCGATCCGACGCTGCCGAAGTGGCGCGCGCGGCTGGCTCGCGCGGTGCTGTCGAACACTGGAGCTTGACAGCGCGCCCCGCCGTGTCAAGCTAGCCCCATGGGTTCCGCTCGTGAAGCACTGCTCGACGCCGCCTACGAAGCCATCGTCGCCGGCGACTGGTCCAGCGCCCGCATGGCCGACCTCGCGGCGCGCGCCGGCGTCTCGCGCCAGACCCTGTACAACGAGTTCGGCAACCGCGACCAGCTCGCCGCGGCCCTGGCGCTGCGCGAGGCCGAGCGCTTCCGCGAGCTGACCGGCCGGGCGGCGCGCGAAGCCCCCGGCGACGTCGGTGCCGCGACCGCCGCGTCGGTGACCGCCGCGCTGACCGCGGCCCGGGACAACCCGCTGATCAAGGCCACCCTGACCGACGACACCTCCGGCCTGCTGCCGTACCTGACCACCCGGTCCGCGGCGATCATGGACGTCTTCCGCGAGGACTCCATCGCCATCTTCACCGAGCGCTGGCCGGAGCTGGCCGACCGGCCCGAGGTCCGTGCCGAGGTCGGCTGGATCTGCGAGACCGCCTTCCGCCTGGTGATCAGCCATCTGATCATCGCCACCGAGCCCGTCGAGACCACCGGCGCGCACATCGCCGAAGTGGTCCGCCGCCTGATGAGGAACCTCACCACGAACGAGTGAACCGAGCTACGGCAGGAGTCCGCAGTGTCCACACACGACCTCTACACCCTCCCGGTCGACCACGAGACCTGGGACGTCGCCAACACCGGCTACTCACGCTTCACCTGGGAGTACGACGACGGCCGCGACCGGCTGCTGCGTCTGTACCAGAAGGGCAAGGACAAGCAGTGGGACCAGGTCACGCGGATCGACTGGGGTATCGAGGTGGACCCGGACAACGTCCTGGGCTTCCCGCACGAGACCAGCCCGCTGTTCGGTTCCGAGATCTGGGACAAGATGACCCCGGCCGAGCACGACGAACTGGGCCGCCACCAGGTCGCCTGGCAGTTCTCGAACTTCCTGCACGGTGAACAGGGCGCGATGATCTGCTCGGCCCGCATCGTGGAGTCGGTCCCGGACCTGGACGCCAAGTTCTACGCGGCCACCCAGACCATGGACGAGGCCCGCCACGCCGAGGTCTACAGCCGCTTCCTCAAGGAGAAGGTCGGTCTGTTCTACCCGATCAACGACCAGCTCAAGGCGCTCCTGGACGACACCCTGTCCGACTCCCGCTGGGACATGCCCTACCTCGGCATGCAGGTCCTCATCGAGGGCCTGGCCCTGGCCGCCTTCGGCGTCATGCGCGACCTGACGGACATGCCGCTGCCGAAGCAGATCCTCGCCTACGTGATGCAGGACGAGGCCCGCCACGTCGCCTTCGGCCGCCTGGCCCTGCGCGACTACTACAAGGAGCTGACCCAGGCCGAGCGCGACGAACGCGAGGAGTTCGTCGTCGAGGGCTGCTACCTGATGCGCGACCGCATCAACGGCCGCGACGTCTACGAGCACCTGGGCCTGCCGGTCGAGCGCTGCATGGAGCTCAACGAGCACTCCGAGTACTACACCGCCTTCCGGAACCTCCTGTTCACCCGCATCGTGCCGACCGTGAGGGACATCGGCCTGTGGGGCCCCCGCGTCCAGAAGGCGTACGAGGACATGGGCGTCCTCACCTACGCCGGCACCAACGTCGAGGACCTGATGAAGGCCGACGAGGACCTCGCCGAGCGCCTGGACCGCGAGAAGCGCTTCGCGGCCGAGCAGGCCGCGCGCGCCGCGGACGTGGACGCGGTGATCGCGGCGGGGGAGGACGCAGGGCAATAGCGGTCTTCGGACGCTAGCCGCAGCCCGTTTTGCTCAATACCTTGAGCTGGCCTGGCCTTGGGATGGCCCGGTATTGAGCGGCATGGTGAGTGCCGGGGCTGCGGCGCGGGCGCCAGCCGCTACTTGGTGATGTACCCCGACCAAGTCGCCCGAGCCCCGGCGTCCCCGACCCGGACCGTCTGCACCACGGCGGCGACCGCGACCGCGGCGGCGATGATGGCGAACACGGTGGTCAGCGGCGGGCGCTCGTACTTCTCGGCCAGGACCAGCAGGATCGCGGCGACCAGCAGACCGAGGATGTACCAGATCAGCGTCATGCCGAGGTTCTTGTGGTCGATGACCTGCTTCAGGGTGCGCAGCCCGGGCTGGTTGTTGAAGAAGGCCTCACCGGTGAGGCGGGCGATGTAGGTTCCGACGGCCGCCAGCGCGTCGACGACGATGATCGCCAGCCCGATTTTCCCGGTGCGCCATTGCGGGCGCACGGCCATGCCGACTGTCGCCAGGGCCGCTACCGGGATGCCCACGACCACCAAGTGGATCACGAGGATGTGGCTGGGCAGGTCGAAGATCTTGTACGTCACCGACGCCTCCGTGTGATGGCATTTGCTGGAGCTAACGTACGGCACCTGTCTATGGGTTCAATGCGTGCGCGACCCGTTCTAGCGGCCCATTCGCCGTGCCCAGAACTCCGCCTGCGCGTCGGCGGTGTCGTTGAAGAACTCAAGGATGCGCTGTGACGTGAACGCCTCGACACCCTCCACTTCCCGCTCCTCCAACTGCGCCACGCCGGGCACCTGTCGCGCCGGCGTTATAGCGCTCGGGCCCTCGACTTCCACGCCCCGCCCCAGCAGCCGCATATCGGCCACCAGACACACCACCTGCCCGGCCGCGTCCCGCCCGATCCAGACCGGATACGACCCGTCCCCCTTGCCGCTGGGGAACGTCAGGAGCTCCGCGACTCCGTCTCCCGGAATCGTCGCCTCCGCAGCCTCTGCGTCTTCCGCGTCCTGATAAGCCGCCAGAGCACTTACAGCGGACGCGTCCATAAAGGCCGCCGTCCCGGAGTCCACCACGAACCCGAAGAACTCCGAAGCGCCCAACAACCGCTCGTCCTGCCGCGGCCGCAGCGCCAACTCCCACGTCGCCACCGCCTCGTCGCTGACCCGCACCCGCGCGGCCGCGATCACATCCGTCTCCCGGCCTGTCGACCGCAACCGCGCGGTCTCCACGGCGTACTCGCCCGGCGTGAGCGTGACCGTATAGGGCGCCGCCGCCTGTTCCCCCTGCAGCTCGACCGTCACCGGGTCCGCCGCGACGATCCGCCCGGTCTCCAGCCGCAGCCGCCCGACCGCCCGCGGCTCTCGCACCTCGAACACGTCGCCCTGCCCGTTCCGGATCCGTACGCCCGGGACGAACAACGCCTCCAGCGCCGTCGGCCGCGCCCCCTCAGGAGCGCTCCAGGGTGTCCAGAACGGCCCGCCAGCCTCCGTCTCGGGATCGGGCGCGGTGACGAACTCCAGCGGCTCGAACGCGCCCAACAGCCAGGCGTCCACCGGCCACTGCCCGAACTCCGGCACCGGGATCCTGTGCAGCGGTTCCGGCAGCTTCACGTAGCTCGTGAACTGCCCGCGCCGCGTGTCGTCCAGCGTCGCGCGCACCGGCTCGTCCGGCCAGAAGCGGAAGGTGATCCGCAGGTCCGCGCCGAACTCCGGTTCGTCGTCGTCCACATGCCGCCACGCCTTGAGCTCGCGCAGCATCAGGTGGTCGCCCAGATCCCTATAGGAGAACTTCAGAGAACGCCGGCCCGCCAAGTCGAAGGAGAACACCCCGACGTACCCGGCGCCGGTGTCCACCTGAACCAGAGCCCGCGGCTCCGCGTCGATACTGAGCAGCGCCGCATAGGGGCGCCCCGCGCTATGCCGCTCGCGCGCGGTCTGTTCCTTAAGAGGCCGGAACGCCGTATGGGCCGCAGCATCCCAGCCCTCGCAGTACTCGACCTCGACGCGTGTCGGCTCCATGGGCCCGCGCCCTCCCTCGCTCCCGTCCGTTCCTCTTACTCCTTACTCCACTGCCCTTTACTCCACTGCCTTTTTCAACGCGCCGATCAAGAGTGACAAGTCCGTCGGTCCGCTGTCCGCGTCCCGCCGCGCGCGCACGACCCGCACCGGCTCCCCGAGTTCGTGCCAGTCCTGGATCCGCACGGTGGGACGGTGCGACGGCGACGCCGAGGACGCCATCGGCACGCTGATCCCGGCGGCCTGGAACGGCACCACAGCACCCGACGGCAGCTTCGCCTGCGCGCGCCCCGGCAGGTACGGCCCACCCGGCGCGGCCGTCACGGCACCGGCGCCCAGCAGCAGCCGCAGCGCCTCGGGGTTCGAGGTCTGCATCGCCACCCGCAGGTCGGCGGCCAGGCACACCGGCGCACTGAGTGCGGCGAGGAACGCGCGCTCGCCGGTGGCGTTGCCCGGGGCGCCGTATCCGGCGGTGTCGATGACCGACGCGCCGAGCACGATCCGCAGCCCGAACCGCCGTCCGCGCTCGGCCAGCCCGGCCAGCGTCTCCACGAACGCCGGGTGCTCGGCGGCCAGCGCGGTCAGGTTGTCGACGGCCAGCAGTATCCGCGGCGGGGCCTTGCGGCCCGGTGCGCCTCCGCCTCGACCGACCGGCACCAGAGCGCTGCCGCTCTGCTGTCCGCCGAACGAGGACGGCATCGGGGGGCCACCAGGCCCGGTCGGCCCGGTCGGACCGCCTGGCCCGGTCGGCCCGCCCGGTCCTGACAGTCCGGCCGGTCCGCCGGCGTACGGGTCCGGCTCGTCGTCCGGCGGCCACTCCCGCTGGTCGAGCTCGTACTCCAGCCGCCGTACCAGCCGTGCCAGCGCCTCGTCGCCGGACGCGGAGGCGTCGACGTACTCGAACACGTGCGGCAGGTCCTCGCACGGCGCCAACGGCTTGCCGGGGCCCGCCGACACCAGCGCGATGTCCAGGGTGTCCGGGTGGTTCGTCGCGGCCTGCCCGGCCACCACCGTCCGCACCAGCTCCGACACGCCCGACCGCGAGTCGCCGCCGATCAGCAGGTGCGCGGGCTCGGTGGCCAGCGGGCCGTCGGCCACCCGGCCCAGCGCGATGCGCGGCGTGGCCGGGTACGCGTCCCAGCGCGCGGACAGCTTGGCCGGCGTCAGCAGGTCCAGACCCAGCAGTTCCAGCAGGCGCACCTGCTCCGGGAGGTGCGAGGCGGGGGAGACCCGGTCGATGCGGGTCTGCTCGTCCGGGGACGTCGGGGTGTCGGTGCGGTCCCGCAGCGGCGCCAGCGCCCGCGCGAACCGGTCCGCCCACGCCACCGACACCATGTCCGCCACCGCGCCCTCGACCGGCGCCGCGTGCGGGGTGTCGACGCGCAGCCGGGAGTTCACCTCACCGCCCAGTGTGACCATCGCACCGGTCTGCGGCGGCAGGTCGCCCGCCCGCTCGGCCAGGCAGATGGTGAACACCCCGGCCGTCGGCCCCTCGGCCAGCACCTCGTTGAGCTCCGCGGACCCGGCCAGCGTCCGGATCGGGTCCACGACCAGCACCACCGCGCGGCCGGAGTCGGGCGTCGAGGTCACGCCGGGCGCCGGCGGGGGCGTGCGGCCGGTCCGCTGCCGGATCCGGTCGACCAGCTCCCCGAGCCGGGCCCGAGCCTGCTCCGGGCCCAGGCCCAGCAGCCGCGAGCAGTCCTGGTCGTCCTCGGGCACCAGGTGCGGCAGCCAGCGCGTCCAGCGCCAGTGCTCCTCGCCGGTGCTGCCGCCGTGGTCTCCGGACTCCGGGACCACCATCACGATCTCGACGTGCTTCGGGCTGTGCGCGCCGGCCACCTGCGCGAGCGCGTAGCGCGCCAGGCGCGCCAGCTCAGGACGCGGCCCCACGAGTCCGACCACCCCGCACTGCGCCAGGTCCACCGTCACCGGCACGGTCGGTACCCGCGGCTGGACCGCCTTGCCGCCGACGACCGTGACGCTGGACGGCAGTGCTCCGGTGCCCAGCCGCAGCCGCAGGAAGTCCGGCTCTCCGGGACGGCGCTCCCACAGCCGCGCGTCGGGGCGCACCGCGGACACCAGGAGCGTCGCCGGGTCCGGCGCCGCCTCACGCCGGATCCGCGCCTCGGCGGTGAGCGCTCCGGCGATGCGGCGGTCCGCCTCGGCGCGCTCCCGCTCGTACTGGTCCATGGCGATACGGCGCTGCGCGGGCCGTCCCTTGTCCGACGGACGCGGCGGAAGGTCGATGCGCACCTGAGGCGGATCGGCCGGGCCGCGGCCCCAGCCGACACGGCCGACGGATACATGGCCGTTGCCGTCGGGGTGCACAGGCAGGTCCGGTACACCGCCGGCCTCTACAGACAGCGCTATAGAGGATTCGCCCATGCGCAACAGAGAACCCGGGCGCATCTCTACTGGAGCGCCGCCTACCTGCGCGCCGTCCAAAGTCATGCCGTTCGTGGAACCGAGGTCGCGGACATACACGCGCGTGTACTCATGTTCGTGGCGTACCAGTAGCTCTGCGTGAATACGGGAGATATCGGGATCATCCACGCGGATGTCGGCATCCGCTCCCCGTCCGATCCGGATCGGTAGTTCCCCTCCGTATCCATCATCCTTAGGAGTGAGAAGGTGGACGCCTCCGGCGTCCGGTCCGGACACCACATAGAGCGCGAGATTCCCGATGAGGGTCGCCGGCGTCCCCGGTACGTCCAACCACAGGCGCGCGCCGTCCACGAGTAAAGGTCTGCCCAGCGGGGCTTCGTCTTCCAGCGGATCCAGCCCGGCGAACAGCCGTCCCGGGGCGCTCACGCCGGCGGCGGTGCGCAACTGTTGCGCCACAGAAGACAGAGTGGCGCCCGGCTCAGCGGTCACTAGAACGTCAGCGGAAGTCTGCCGGGATCCCTGGGTTCGAGTGACGGTGAGCCGGATCTGCATGGGGTGCATCCTCGCATGAGGTGACAGCTACGCGACACGGATGGCCTCTCAAGCCCTAGTCTTTGCCCTGGAGGGTTCTTCTCAAGCTGCCCCGGCGCGTCACAGGAGTGGTTCGACGACGCGGCGGGTGCTCGGGAGAGCGCGACTCGGCAGTGCAGTGGTCGGTACTGGGGGGATGAGGAGCAGCGTGGGCAGGGCGATCGGAAGCAGGTACGAGCTCGACGACGAGATCGGCCGCGGTGCGTTCGGCGCGGTCTGGCGCGGCCGGGTGCGCGCGACCGGCGAGGCCGTCGCCATCAAGGTGCTCCTTGAGGAGTTCGCCGCCGACGCCGACGTGGTGACGCGGTTCCTGCGCGAGCGCGCGGCCCTGGTCGGCCTCAACCACCGCTCCCTGGTGCGGCTGCGCGACCTGGTCGTCGAGGGCGACATCCTGGCCCTGGTGATGCAGCTGGTCGAGGGCCCGGACCTGAAGAAGTACCTGGCCGGCCGGGGCCGCCTGCAGCCGGACGAGGCCGGACTGCTGGTCGCCGAGGTCGCCGAGGGCATGGCCGTGGCGCACTCGGCGGGCATCGTGCACCGCGACATCAAGCCCGCCAACGTGCTGTTGGAGCAGGCCGACGGCGGTCTGCGGCCGCTGCTCACCGACTTCGGCATCGCCCGGATCGCCGACGCGCCCTCGGTCACCCGGACCCACCAGGTCGTCGGCACCCCGTACTACCTGGCGCCGGAGGTGGTGGCCGGGAAGAAGGCCACGCCGGCCGCCGACGTGTACGCCGCCGGCGTCATGCTCTACGAGCTGATCACCGGTCACCCGGTCTTCCGCGGCCCGGACGCGGTCAGCGTCTTCCGTCAGCACATGAACACCGTCCCGGAGCGTCCGGCGGAGATCCCGCAGCGGCTGTGGCCGGTCATCGCCGCCGCCCTGGTGAAGGAGCCGGAGGCGCGGCCCTCGGCGACCGTGCTGGCCGCGCAGCTGCGCGCCGCGATCGGACGCACCGTGGAGGGCGCCGACGGCGAGCCCACGCACCACCTGCCGGTCGAGGAGCAGTACGGGACGCTGCGCCTGCCTCCGATGGTCGGCGGAGTCGCCGCGGCCGCCGCCGGTGCTGCCGGCGCTGCCGGTCTCGCCGCGGCCGGCGACGCCTCGAAGCCCGGGCCGGGTTCGCCCGCCCCGGCGTCCGCCAGCGCCCCGACCACCGCCATGCCCGCGGTCTCCCCGGCCGCCGCCGCAGCCGCCGCCAAGGCGGCCTCCGCGGCCGCTTCGGCCATCGAGCCGACCATCCCGGTCGTCCGGCCCGCAGCGGCCTCCTCAGCGCCGCTCCCGCAGCGTCCGGCGCGCATCGACGGCAAGATCGCCGGCTGGGACGCGCCCTCGGAACCGGACGCCATCGGCGCCGGCGTGTCGCGCCGACCCGCCGAACCCGGCAAGGTCCCGGGCTGGGACGCGCCGTCGGACCCCGACGCGATCGGCGCCGGCGTCTCCCGGCGCGCCGGAGGCCCGCCGCAGCCACTCCCGCCGCACATGCAGCGCCAGCTGGAGCAGCTCCACAAAGAGCACCAGCAAGAGCCCCCGCAGTCCCAGCAGCAGCGCCTGGCCTCCTACCCGCCGCAGCCGCAGTTCGCCCCGCAGGGGTACCAGCAGCCGGGTCCCCAGGGCTACCACCAGCCGGCCCCGGGCCAGCCGTACGGGCCGAACCCGAACCAGGGCGGCTACCAGCCGACGCAGTTCCAGGGCAGCGCCGCCGCCCCGCCCCGGCCGGTCGCCCAGGCGCCGCAGCGCCAGGCTCCGCCGCGCGAGCGGGAACGCGAACGGGAGCGGGAACGCGAGCGCGAGCAGCCCCGGCCGCCGGTGCAGAAGACGGTCGTCAAGCGCCGCCGCGGCCTGCCCATGGGCTGCCTCATCAAGCTGATGATCCTGGCGCTGATCGGCTTCGGCATCTACACCGGCGTGAACTGGGCCATGGCCAAGATCAACGGCGTCCACAAGGACCTGAACAACTGGGTCGCGCACGAGTGGCACCAGATCGCGCAGAAGATCGACCTGGAGAAGAAGAAGGTCGTCCCGCAAGTCCCGGGGCCCTCCAACCTCCCCTCGTCGCTGCCCGGAGTCAACAGCAACCCATGAGTCACCCCGTGAGTCGTTGACCGCTGAGGCGACCACCTGACAAGCGCTACGGCGAGCCCGCTTGCCCGAAAGGCGTCAAGCGCGGGAAAGTTTCGTGTCTCCCGTTCTTCCCACACGGGTGACACGGCCAGCGGACAGGATTGAGAAGACCTCGTGGCGCGGAAGATCGGCAGCAGGTACACCATCACCACGGTGCTGGGCCGCGGGACGTGCGGCACCGTGTGGGAGGGCGAGGGCCCCGACGGCCCGGTCGCCGTCAAGCTGCTCCGGGAGGACCTCGCCGCGGACCAGACCCTGATCGCGCGCTTCGTGCAGGAGCGCACCGTCCTGACCTCGCTGCAGCACCCGAACGTGGTCGGGGTCCGCGACCTGGTCGTCGACGGCACCGACCTGGCGCTGGTGATGGACCTGATCCGGGGCTCGGACCTGCGCCACCTGCTGGACGCCGAGCACGCGCTGCGCCCGCAGCTGGCCGTGCTGGTGGTGGCCGCCGTCGCCGAGGGCCTGGCCGCCGCGCACTCGCAGGGCATCATCCACCGCGACGTGAAGCCCGAGAACATCCTGCTCGACCACTCCGGCGGTGCCCTGGTCCCGCGGCTGGCCGACTTCGGCATCGCGCGCCTGGTCGACGGCCCGCGCCGGACCCGCGCCACCCGCATCATCGGCACCCCGGACTACCTGGCCCCGGAGGTCATCGAGGGCCTGCAGCCGGGCCCGGCGGTCGACATGTACGCCCTGGGCACCGTGCTGTTCGAGCTGCTGGCCGGCTGGACGCCGTTCGGCGGCGGCCACCCCGGCGCGGTACTGCGCCGGCACGTCACCGACAAGGTCCCGCCGCTGCCCGGCGTCCCCGGCCCGCTGGCCGCGCTGGTCGCCTCCTGCCTGGCCAAGGGCCCGGCGGCGCGTCTGACCGCGGCGGAGTTCGCGGCCCGGCTGCGCGATCTGGCGCCGCTGCTGGAGGACATGCCGCCGCTGACCATCCCCGACCCGCGCGAGGGCGGCTGGGACGTGCGGTCCTCGGCCCGCGCCAGCATGCACGGCGGCCGCAACCCGACCATCGACCCGATCCCGATGCGGCACAGCGGCATCGTCCCGCTGGTGCACAACACCGAGGTCAAGGACGAGGACGAAGACACCCACCTGAACCTGATGCGCCCGATCCGCGAGCGGGACCAGGGCGAGGTGCGGCGGCGGTCCGGCACGGGCAGTTACGACGTCTCGGAGCTGCGTGCCGAGCGGGCCAACGCTGCCGCCGGCTCTAAGCGTCCCCGCTGGATCGCCGCTACCGCGGCCGCACTGTTGGTCGGGGGAGCGGCCGCCGCGATCGCCATGGGGATGTCCGGCGGCGACGACTCCGGCAAGGACAACAAGGCGCACTCGCAGGGCCCGGCTGGAGCGACGACCTCTACGGTGTCCTCACCTCCGGGAACTTCTACGCGGTCTGCCGTAGTAGGGCTGAGTTTCCAGCCCGCTCATGAGCTTCCTCCGGTACCGGTCTCCATTCAGGGCGCACCGCGTACCGCAGTCTTTAAGGACGCCTCTGGGACGACAACACTCTTTGTGTTCGTCACCGGTACCGATGACACGGTCTGGTACCTGCCGGGGGAGAACAGTCACTCTTGGCTCCCTCTGCACGGACTGAAGACCAATACAGAGCCCGCTGTAGTAGCGACAAGCGCAGGGCACCTGGAGCTGTTCGCTGTACGCGACGGCGACGGAGTCGTGCACCAGCGCAGCTATGCGGCCGGCGGCTGGTCGGCGAAGTGGGTTCCGGTCGGTACGGCGAAGCTGCACGGTGCTCCGGGGGCGCTTGCCGGCTCCGATGGCTCTGTCGTCATCGCGGCGGTCGGGAGCAACAAAACTTTGATGACCTCTACAGGGACGCCTACAGGTACTTCTGGCGACTACACCTGGAGCGAGTGGCAGCCTGTGTCGGCAGCGGGGGACCTGGGCTCCGGTGTCGCGTTGGTGTCGACTCCGGCGACGTCCGGGTTCACCGCGTACGTGCCGCGAGCCTCCGATGAGGGCGTCATGGCGATCGCTTATGCGAACAAGCTGTGGGGCACCCCTGCGCAGACCCCACTGTCGGGTCTTCCCACAGCCGCTACCTCAGGTGACGGCACCGCTTATGTCTTCGTGCGTTCAACCGGCGGTTCCGTCAAGGCCATGAACGGTAATGGCCAGGCCGGCGCCGGTGGCCTCCAGTCGGTGCTGCCGCCCGGCGCCACGGCCACCCCCGACGGCCGGGTCGCGGTGGTCACGGCCGAGTCTCCGACGAGGCTGCGGGTCTCGTACTCCGGATAGGCTTGTCACGTGGCTACAGATCCTTCCGAAGAGCTCAAGAACCTCCGCGCGACCATGGCCTCGATCGAGGCCGTGCTCGACCTGGACAGGCTGCGCACGCAGATCGCGGACTTGGAGGAGCAGGCCTCGGCCCCGGATCTGTGGAACGACCAGACCAAGGCACAGGCCGTGACCTCGAAGTTGTCGGGTATGCAGGCGGAGCTGAACCGCTTCTCCACGCTGAACCGGCGCCTGGAGGACGTCGAGGTGCTCTTCGAGCTCGGCCAGGCCGAGGGCGACGCGGACACGCTGGCCGAGGTGCAGGGCGAGCTGATCGACGTCTCCAAGGCGGTCGGCGAGCTGGAGGTGCGCACGCTGCTGTCCGGCGAGTACGACGCGCGCGAGGCGCTGGTGTCGCTGCGCGCCGAGGCCGGCGGCGTGGACGCCGCGGACTTCGCCGAGATGCTGCTGCGCATGTACACGCGCTGGGCCGAGCGGCACGGCTACCCGACCGAGGTCTACGACACGTCGTACGCCGAAGAGGCCGGGATCAAGTCCG
This sequence comes from Catenulispora sp. GAS73, assembly GCF_041262085.1. Taxonomy (NCBI): domain Bacteria; kingdom Bacillati; phylum Actinomycetota; class Actinomycetes; order Catenulisporales; family Catenulisporaceae; genus Catenulispora; species Catenulispora sp. GAS73. The sequence goes on along the minus strand of NZ_JBGCCM010000034.1, from coordinate 56,672 downwards.
CGACCTTCACGGTCAAGGCCCCCTATGCGTACGGCACCCTCTCCGTCGAGCAGGGGACGCACCGCCTGGTGCGTATCTCGCCGTTCGACAACCAGGGCCGGCGCCAGACCTCGTTCGCGGCCGTCGAAGTGGTGCCGGTGATCGAGCAGACCGACCACGTCGACATCCCCGAGGACGAGCTGCGGGTCGACGTCTACCGCTCCTCCGGCCCCGGCGGCCAGGGCGTCAACACCACCGACTCCGCGGTGCGCATCACGCACCTGCCGACCGGGATCGTGGTGTCCTGCCAGAACGAGCGCTCGCAGATCCAGAACCGGGCCTCGGCCATGGCCGTGCTCCAGGCCAAGCTGCTGCAGCGGCGGCGCGAGGAGGAGCAGGCGAGGATGGACGCCCTGAAGGACGACTCGTCGGGGTCCTGGGGCAACCAGATGCGCAGCTACGTCCTGCACCCGTACCAGCTGGTGAAGGACCTGCGCACGAACTATGAGACCGGCAACACCACCGCGGTGCTCGACGGGGACATCGACGAGTTCATCGAGGCCGGGATCCGCTGGCGCAAGCAGCGGGAAAACGGTTAAAAAGCGACACAAGCCGCTATATAGCTCACTCTGCGCTATATAGCGGCTTTCTCATGTATATGGGCACCACGTATAGCGATGATCCATTAATGGATGGTCGCGGTGAGAAAAGCCACAGCCACGAGCAAGGTCAACAGGACCGCGGTCATCGCCGAGAACGACATGCCTCCGGACTGGCCGTGCATCTGGGCCCTCTGGCCACGGCAGACGCTGCACCTGCCCTCGGACACCGGACCTGCGCAGTTCGCGCAAACTAGGTGCTCACAGCACATGCCGCCTCACCTCCTGTGTTCCGTACCCGCCGGCAGCCGGTGCGGATTGTGGTTCCCGGGCGAAGGGGCCATGAACCCCTACTTCCGGCGTGTACTGTCATCTCTACTGTGACACTACGACCGAGCGTACGCATAAGTGCCCGCGGGGGCTTCCTGAAGGCTGCGCTTGTCGCGGAGGCGATGCCAGCATGATCCGATTCGACAAGGTCACCAAGACCTACCCGAGCCAGAACCGTCCGGCGCTGGAGAACATCTCGCTGGAGATCGAGCGGGGCGAGTTTGTTTTCGTCATCGGCTCCTCCGGCTCCGGCAAGTCGACCTTCATGCGTCTGATCCTGCGTGAAGAGCGGCCCACGGCCGGCCGGGTGCACGTGGCCGGCAAGGACCTGGCCAAGTTGTCGAACTGGAAGATCCCGCAGCTGCGCCGGCAGATCGGCACGGTGTTCCAGGACTTTCGTCTGCTGCCGAACAAGACGGTGGAGCAGAACGTGGCCTTCGCTCTGGAGGTCATCGGCAAGTCCCGGCCGACCATCAACAAGGCGGTGCCGGAAGTGCTGGACCTGGTCGGCCTGGGAGGCAAGGGCGGCCGGTTCCCCAACGAACTGTCCGGCGGTGAGCAGCAGCGCGTGGCGATCGCCCGGGCGTTCGTGAACCGCCCGATGGTGCTGATCGCCGACGAGCCCACCGGAAACCTGGACCCGGAGACCTCGGTCGGCATCATGAAGCTGCTGGACCGGATCAACCGCGCCGGCACCACGGTGGTGATGGTGACCCACGACCAGGCCATCGTGAACCAGATGCGCAAGCGCGTCCTGGAGCTCGACAGCGGCAACCTGGTGCGCGACCAGTCGCGCGGCGTGTACGGATACGTCCGCTAGAGCGCCCACGAATCCGCAGCACTAGAAGCAGAACTCACGTAGGAGCCCCGACCCACTATGCGCGCACAATTCGTCCTGTCCGAGATCTTCATCGGTCTGCGCCGCAACCTGACGATGACCGTCGCCGTCATCGTCTCCGCTGCCGTGGCCCTCGGTATGCTCGGCGTCGCGCTGCTGATGCTGTTCCAGACCAGCCACATGAAGGACTTCTGGTACGGCAAGGTCGAGGTCACGGTGTTCATGTGCACCAAGGACGACCCGAACCTGCATCCGACCACCTGCGCCTCCGGCCAGGCGTCGCAGAACCAGATGAACACCCTGCAGGCACAGCTGCAGGCGAACCCGCTGGTCCAGCAGGTCTTCAGCGAGACCCAGGCTGAGGCGTTCGTGCGCTACCAGGCGATGACCAAGGGCAGCCAGAACGGCAACGCGATGTCGGAGTACGTGACTCCGGACCAGATCCCGGCCTCGCTGCGGGTGAAGCTGAAGGACCCGAGCACTGAGAACATCGACGCGATGATCAGCAGCTACCAGGGGCAGCAGGGTGTGGAGACGGTGTCGGACCAGAGGGCCGTGCTGCAACCACTGTTCAAACTCCTGAACGGCCTGACGGTGTCGGCGACGACGGTCGCGGTGGTGATGGTCGGGTTGGCGCTGATGCTGATCGTCAACACGGTCCGACTGTCCGCGTTCAGCAGACGGCGCGAGACCGGCATCATGCGCCTGGTCGGAGCCTCGAACTTCTATATCCGATTGCCATTCCTCATGGAGGGCGCGGTCGCCGGCCTGGGAGGCGTCGCCGTGGCGGCGCTGGGCGTCATCAGCTTCAAGTACTTCCTGATCGACCGGGTGCTCGCGCCCAACTTCACCTCCACCAGCTACGTGGGCTGGGACAAGGTGATGCTGACGGTCGTGATCCTGATCCCGGTCGGCCTGCTGATGGCAGTCGGCGCCAGCGCCCTGTCCCTACGGAAATACCTGAAGGTCTAGCGGCGTTCTTCGGGGATAATGAACCCCATGCCGAAGGAACAAGGCCAGAAGGTCATCGCCCGCAACAAGAAGGCGCGCCACGAGTACGAGATCGAGGCCACCTACGAAGCGGGCATCTCCCTGACCGGCACCGAGGTCAAGTCCCTCCGGGCGGGCCGCGCCAGCCTCGTCGACGGCTACGCGGTCATCAAGGACGCGGAGGTCTGGCTGCAGGGCGTACACATCGCGGAGTACGCGGAAGGCACGTGGACCAACCACTCGCCGCGCCGCAACCGCAAGCTCCTGCTGCACCGCGCCGAGATCAACAAGCTCATCGGCAAGACCAAGGAGACCGGCCTCACGCTGATCCCCCTGGAGCTCTACTTCAAGGACGGCAAGGTCAAGGTCGAGATCGGCCTGGCACGAGGCAAGAAGACCTACGACAAGCGCCAGACCCTCATGGAGCGCCAGAACAAGCGCGAAGCCGAGCGCGCGATGGCAGCCGCCTTCAAGCGCAACAACCGCCGGAAGTAGCCCTGACCAGGCGCCCAGCCCAAGCACCGCGCCACCGGCAGCCAGCCCCCGCCGCCAGTTCGCCCACGGCGAACCCGCTGGAGTCTGCCCGCCCGAACCGCTACCCTTGGATCACGGCCCCGGGAAACCGGAGCCGACTGCTTGACAACTACACAGAGACGACCAAGCGTCAGAAATCCAAACGTTTCCGACCAGAGTCGTCCGACAAGGGGCCGAACGGTTTCGACATCGGACGTTTTGGCAGGGGAAGCGGGCCGAGGAAGCAGCGATGATCTCGTTAACCACACGCTGCACAAAAAATAACTGCCAACAAGACGCAGCTGAAGTCGCAGACCGCTTACGGTCTCGCCGCCTGACAATAATCAGGTAATGGCTTCTGTCGACCCGGGAGCGCCTCCGGCCCGGTAAGACATCATGAGGAGGATCCACCGCCTGACACGGCCACAGGGCCAGGCGGGACACCAATGTGGCTGGGCCTGTCAGCAGCGTGCCTGTGAGACTGCCGGGGCCAAGAAAAGCGAACACAGGCTGCGCCCGGAGAAGCCCTGACAAGTCGCCGATGGACGCGGGTTCAATTCCCGCCGGCTCCACCATAGCGGCGCTACTTGAACACTTGCCCGAAAGGGCGGTGGCAAGTAGCGCCGCTGTTGTTTTCGGTACGGCGGCATCATCGTTCGCGGTGGTGCCGCCGTTGTCGTTCCCGGACGGCGCTGGGACGGCCGTGAGGTGCGCCCGGCGGCGGTGGACGGTGACGAACGGCTCGAACGGTTCGGTGAGGGTGTCGCTGGTGGCGGTTGGGGCGTGGTCGTCGGGGTTGAGGGCGTCGAGGTAGACGCGGGTGAAGAACGCCTGGTTCAGGACGCGCTTTGAGGCTTCCCCGGCCCGGATGTACATGCCGTGGGGGTCGGTGAGCAGGTCGAGGATGTGTTCGATGTTGGCCGCGCCGCCGGACAGGTCCGGGCGGTGGGTCTCGGCGAACCGCGCCTGGAGTTGTCCGCGCTCGGCGCGCAGGTCGCGCATCTTGGCGCCGAGTTTCTCGGTGGGCCAGTCGGGGTTGCCGACGAGGTCGAGGTAGTGGTCTTCGCGGATGTCGAGGGCGGCGAGTTGCTTCTCGATCTGGGTCCGGAGCGCGGTGGTGGCGTCGCCGTCCTCGCCTGTGGCGGCGTGCATTGCCTGCGTGATCCGCTGCCGCAGCTCGGCCGGAAGGCTGATCCTCGTGTAGTGATTCTCCACGGCCCGCTCGCATGCCTCGACGGGCAGGTAGGGCAGGTCGCAGGTGTGGTCCTGTTTGCCCCGGCACAGGTAGTAGAAGTAGCGGGTGCCGTTCTTGGACTTGCCGGGGATGAGGATCAGGCGCTTGTGGCAGCGGGCGCACCACACGGTGCCCTTCAAGAAGTGGTGATGCACCCTGGCGCGGGTGCCGCCGCCACGCTGCCCGTCCAGGACCTCCTGCACCTTGGCGAACAGTTCCTCGCCGATGATCGGCTCGTGGCGTCCGGCGTATTCGGTGTCCTTGTGTCGGACATAGCCGATGTAGAAGCGGTCGCGCAGCATGGTGCCGAGTTTGTGGATGGAGATCTCGTTCCCGGCCGGGTGCCGCTTGGACGGCCGGGTGCGCAGGCCCGCGTCGGTGAGGGCGTCGCGCAGGGCGTGGTAGCCGTAGGTGCCGGTGGCGTACAGTTCGAACGCGAGGCGCACGAGCGGGGCGCGTTCGGGGTCGACGCCGATGGTGCGCACCTCCCGGCCTTCGAACTGCTCGCGCACGTTGAGGTAGCCGATGGGGGCGCGGCCGATCGCGCCGCCCCTGGCGACTTTCTGGCCCATCTTGTAGGCGATGTCCGCCCCGGACGCTCGGGACTGGTATTCGTTGACGCCGTCGAGGACGGTGGCGACGAGGTCGCCGATGGCGTTGTCCTCGGTGTAGTCCATGATCGAGACGATCGCGGCTCCGGCTTTACGCAGGTCCCGCTTGGTGATCGCGGCGTCCACGCTGTTGCGGTGCATGCGGGAGCGGGCGTAGACGATGACGTAGTCGACATCCTTCTCTGCCTTGATCCGCGCCATCATCTCGGCGAACTTCGGCCGTCCCTCGACGGTCGTGGCCGAGCGGCCCGGCTCCACGTACTCCCCGACGATGGCCGCGCCGAGTTCGGCCGCCTTCTTCTGGCAGGCGGAGCGCTGCGCTGGCAGGGATATGCCCTCGGGGTCGTAGTCCGTGTTCACCTGGCCTGCCGTGGAGACGCGCAGGTAGAGGACGGCGCGCTTGGCGGGGGTAGTCACGGCGGCGAGGGTGCGGTGGCGGGTGGCAGTCATCTATGGGTCCTGACGTTGTGCGAGGCCGGACGGGCGGGTAGCGGGGGCTATCGGCCGACGATGGCCCAGGCGAGGGCCGCTCGCTGCCATCGGGTGAGCAGGGGCTTTTCTTCCTCGTAGTAGTGAGTGGTGCCGATCCACGGATGTGCGGCGACGGTGGGGGCGATGATGTCGGCCCACCGGTCGGTGGGCAGCGCGGCCCAGGCGGCGAGAGTCTCGGTAGCGGCATGGACGTCGGGCCGGTCGGCGACCATCGCGACCGCGACTGCGCCGCCCTCGCGCCGGACGAGGTCCAAGTACAGCCCGCACTTGCCACCCGGCGCGTAGTCGCCGGGGGCGATCCAGGATCCGGCGAACACGGCCGGGCGGTCGTCGGCGGTGTACAGCCAGGTGACGTGAAACCGGGGACGGTCGGCCGGCCAGGGGGTCGTGGAGAACGGATGTGTGATGGTCATGTCTCAGCTTCCAGACAATGTGGTGATCGGTGCGGGGCATCGACCATAGCTCGATCCCGCCCGGTTATCGAGCGCTTGAACACTCGATGACCTGCGCAAACGCCGTGCCGGGGAGCGGGCCGCTGCCGGGCGGAACACCCGGCAGCGGCCCAACTGGTGTCAGGCGGCGCGCTGGCGCGGCACACGTCGCCTGACGGGGCTGGCGGCCGCTTGTTCGGCGGCGATAGCGAGCAGCACTTGCGCGATCATGTCGGGGTGGACGTCGTCGCGCAGTGGGGCCTCGGCGGTGACGGCCAGGGCTCTGCGGCGCGGCCGGGTGCAGCCACACCCCGGACTGCTATCGCAGATCCCTGTTTTGCTAGCGCCGCCGCTTGCGGTGCGGGGGCAGTGGGGCCGGGTCGTGCCCGGCCCGGCGGTCACGCCGCCTCCGCGTCGTCGTCGAGACCGAACGCCGCGTCCTGCGCGCGCTCGAATTCCGCTGCCGCTTCTATGTCATGCCGGGACGGGGCGGGTCTGGGCTGGTGCCGTTTCACCTCCTCGGCGAAGGAAGCGTCCAGCGCCGACAATCGCAGCCGGGGCGGTCTGGCGCGGTCCAGCCCGGCGCTGCCCAGCGGCTGCCAGATCGGTCCGGCCGCGTCGACGCCCGGCGTATAAACGGCCGTGGCGACGCCGAACTTGCGCAGGCCGCGCTGTGCGATGTCGTCGAGCAGGGCGGCGCGCACGTTCTGCTCCCGCAGCGGCGAGGCGAACACCAACAGCACCGTCACGGCAGGCTGGGCGGCTTTATGTGGCCAGCAGAACAACTGCTCGCGCTCCCACTCTTGCTCGAATCCATCACCGAGGAGCTGGCCATACTTGTTCAGCTTGGCGAGCAGCACCTCGTGCTTCTCAGTGCCGGTGTCGTACTCGACCACGAACCAGGTGCGTCGGGGCAGCGCCACGCCGCCGGGGTGGGCCGGGACGCGTTCGGTGAAGCAGCCCACCGCATCCGGGATGACCCGGCTGCTGGAACGGCCGTCCGGGTTGTAGTGCCGCTCGGTGCGCCAGCAGGCCAGCGCGGCGGCGCCGCCGGATTGCCGCTCGGCGCGCTTGAGGCTGGCGTACAGCCCGGCCACCCCGAGGGTGTGCTTGAGCTGCGCGCCGGGTGACACCGCGAGGTCGGCATCACGGCGGGCACGGGAGCGGTACTTCTCGGTCTGCTCGGCCTCGCCGTGCTGCACCGCGACCACGTGCGCCCCGAGCGGGGTGAGCACGTAGTGGTAGGGGTTGGAGCCGCGCTCGGCGAACGGCCGGAACCGGGCGATCACCTTCACCTGCTCGCACAGGATCTGCAACCGGTGCCGGGCGGTCGTCGGCGAGCCGAACCCGATCTCGGTCAACTGCGGCGCGGTCAGCACCCGATGCACAGCCAGGGCAGTCAGCAGGTCCCGGTCGCGCTCGGTGAGATGCTTCGCGGCGTGCGCCAGCGCGAACTGCGACGGCGCGCCGCCGGACGGCGAACGGCGGCGGCTCACGCGCACCGCCACCGAAGGCCGCGGGTGCAGATATCACCGCGCAGTGCTGAGGACGCGAAACGACGACGGGCGGGCGCAGCTTCGGCGAGTACGCCACGCCGGCACGGGGTGGAGCTGTAGCGATGACCACCGGCACCGGTGGAGTACATGCGCCCCCGGGCGCCCGGCCCCGAACGGATATCGGAGATGTACATGCACACACAGATATACGTCGCGACCCGCCAGGCCGTGCGTATTTGTGCGCTGACCAGCGTGAACGGCGCTAGTAGGGTCGGCACTTCAAAGCTGCCGACCCGGCTGCCGCCACTGCTGCCGACCGGAATGCCAACCCGAAAGTGGGCAGCATCGCGGGACGGCCAGGTCGGCCGCCAACGTGCTACCGGCGTGCAACTCTCGGCGCTGACCTTCGCCGATGCCGCGCTCGAAGGCGCGTGGACGATCGTTCGGGATCGACCGGAACGAATACGGGAACTGCTTTTGCATTGAGCACGCACAGGCCACCTCCAGGGCGGTCTGCGGCGACGGGGGTTCGGTGGCCTTGATCCCGAGCCCGCCTCCTAAAGCGTCCCAAGGACGGCCTTCGCGCCACCTGAGGCGCGTATCGGTCGGCCGTTCGGCAACATGCGCACCGAACCCCTGGGGTGACAGCCGACTTATCCGGCGAGCTGTCCCTCCGCGCCCGTGCCCTTCTCCCACCTGGCGGGTGGACGGCAGTCGCTGCGCGGCACCTGGCTGATCAGACACCGGCGTGCCCTACCAGATGGCCATAAGCCCAACATACGGTCGATGACCGTCATCTGCGGCCGGACAAGTCTGACGCCGCGGAAGAGGCAGATTGTCATGCCGTCAAAGCTGATGTCAACCGCTTGAGGAAAGTAGTTTAGTAACCGCGTACCGTGAGCAGGCGCCCCGGCAGATCCCCCGGCCGCGAGGCGTGCAACTTTCACCGCCGACCAGCCGTTTTCTAACCTCAACGCGACCGGGTGCGCCCGCGTGAGTGCGCACGAGATACGCACGGCGCGAGACACCCATAGGCACGCCGTAGGCAGCCCATGACAGCCGTGAGGTCCGATCGAGACGGATCGTGTCGCTTGACGTACGCCGCGTAGTCGGTAGGTTCGCAGTGTCCGTAGTCGCGGGCAACATGCGGCAACTTCTCCGAATGGGGTGCGCTGTGAAGCTAACGTTTGTCGGGAAGGATCCGGAGTCGAATCCGAACGGCTCCCCGACCGTCTATCGCACCGATCGCGGGTCGTGGGTGGTGCAGGGCTGGGTCATCACGGACCTGGACGCGCTGGCCGCCATGGACATTCCGGATGGCGAGTCGGCGGTTGAGATCCCGGATCGGATGATCCAGTTTTTCGGGAGGAGCGTTAGTGGGGCCGATGGAGTCGATCAGTGAAGGTGAGTTCCAAGAACTGCTGAGGACCGGCTTCAAGAGGGAGGCCGCGCACCTGGAGACCCGCGAGGCGTACGGCACCGCCATCGAGCTGCCCTACATGGCGAAGTGGCTGAACGGTGAACCAGACGATCTGGCGTGGCTGGATGATTGGTGCGCGACGCTGCGCGAGCACGTTGCTGCGGGCCGGTCGGTGAAGCGTGCCCGGATCGTCTCAGAGCCACTGTGCGACTACCAGCGCTGGTCACACGCTATTGCTCAGCCGATGGTGGATGCCGGCGAAGACATCCGCTGGGTTCCCCGGCACGCTCTCGGATCGGCGCTGGTCACAGCGAACGACTTCTACCTGCTGGACGACGCAATCGCTGTGTTCCTCACCTACACCGGCGACGGAATGTCCGTGGACCGGTTGGTGTCCACCGATCCAGACGACCTGCGGCGCTGCCGGGCCGCGTTCGACGCGGTGTGGCCGCTGACTGTGCCTCACGGTGTCTACCAGCCCGTCTAGCGCGGCCAGGGAAGCACGCCAAGCATTCGGCCAGCGCCTGAGAAGCCTCCGCCTGGAAGCAGGACTTACGGGGCGGGCGCTGGCCACGGCGTGCGGCTGGCACTTCACCAAGGTCTCCAAGATCGAGCACGGCAGCCAGGAGCCGTCGCAGGCTGATGTCCGCGCGTGGTGCCGCGCATGTGATGCGGCCGATGAGTTCGCGGATCTGATGGCCACGCTTCGCTCAGCCCGATCGGCGTACGTCGAGTACCGCCAGACCTCCCGTGCCGGCATGCGGCAGGTGCTCGGCTCCCACACGCTTGAGCGGTACGAAGCAACGTCGCTGTTCCGGATCTTCGAGCACAACGTGATCCCCGGCCTGCTTCAGACCGAGGATTACACACAAGCAATGCTGGCCTTCTGGTTCGCCTTCCTCCAAGCACCTGACGACATGGACGAAGCCGTGGCGGTACGCACCGCTCGGCAGGCGGTCCTATGTCGGCCCACGAAGCGCTTCGAGATCGTGTTGGAAGAGCAGGCGCTACGAACGTGGTTCGGCACGTCGACCACGATGACCGAACAGCTACAGCACCTGCTGGAGTGCATGCGCCTACCCAACGTGTCGGTCGGCGTAATCCCGCTCATGCACCGCAGATCGGGTGTGCCATCGTCCGGCTTCTGGGTCTTCGACGACGAACTGGCCGCTCTCGAGGTCCCCACGGCCGGAATCGAGGTGACCCGCCCGGCGGAGATCGCCTTGTACATCCGGCTGTTCGACCACATGCGCGGCCAAGCCCGCCACGGCGCCTCCGCCCGCAGCATCGTCCAGCGGGTGCTGGAAGAAACCCAGGCAACTTCCGAGCAACCTTGAGCAACATGCTCGCTGCCGACGGTCACTGACTCCTACCGTCCAAGACATGGCATCTCAGCAGGCTCAATCACCCGGCTACGCGATCCACCCGCAGGTAGAGGGCGTTCAGATCTTCCGGACTGTCGGTAGACCGGACGCCTCGCCGGGGTTTCTCGCGCGCTGTCGCTGCGGCTGGAAGTCCCGCGACGTGGCGACCATCGAGATGGTTGAACTGCTGCGGGACAGCCACGACGCCGAGTGCCTGTGGCCGCGCTGAGATCCCGCCCAACACCCCTCAATGATCAAGGAGGACTGCACCATGCCCAACACCGAGAACGACGACCTTGTGCTCACGGTCGAGGCCCTGGCCGTCGCGCACGACCGGCAGGAGTCCGAGCGCAGCGATGTCACCAGCTCGCAGAACTCGGCCGGCGACGACGGCGAGAACCGCGACCTGAACCTGCCGAAGGAGGCGTAGGCACGATGGAGCACCGGCTCGTCGCGAACATCTGCAAGGCGCTGGGCTGGGACGGGCCGGGGCTCCTCGGCTCGGCCTTCCTCCGCGGCCAACTTCCGGACAACGACCTGCGCGAGGCTCTTATGACCCCGTCGCGACTGCTGGAGGTCGTCAAGACCCGACACCTGGAGAACCCGCAACTGCGGTTTTACGCCGAAGGCAACGAACTGCACCCTTCGGCCTACCTGTCCACGACCACCAACCGGCGCAGGCAATCGGTCCGGCGCGGACATGGCCGCCGTCGGCGCCGTGCTCAACGGCGGCGGGACGCTCGTGTTGGACTCCCTCGACACCTTCGACCCGACCATGGAGGTCGCCTGCCGCGCGCTGGGCTGGTGGTCCGGCGAATTGGTCTCGGTCAACACCTATCTCGCCGTCGGCGACACCGCCGGATTCAACCTGCACTGGGACGACCACGACGTGATCGCGGTGCAACTGGCCGGGGAGAAGTCGTGGGAAGTGCGCAAGGCGTCACGGCCCGCGCCGATGTACCGGGACGCCGAGCGGAACCTGGAGCCCTCGGAGGAGGTCGTCTGGGCCGGGACCATGAAGGCCGGCGATGTCATGCACATCCCACGCGGCTGGTGGCACACCGCGACCCGCGTCGGATCCGGAGACGGACTGTCGCTGCACTGCACCTTCGGGATCACACGCCGGACCGGGATCACGTGGCTCAACTGGCTGTCTGATGCAGCACGCGACTACGTCCGCTTCCGCGCTGACCTCGAAGGACCGGACGCCCCCGGCGGCAAGGAACTGGCGACCCGGCTGCTGGACCTGGCATGTGACGTACCCCCGGCGGCATACCTGGCACGACTGCGGGACTCGACACCACCGGCCCGGCATACGCCCTGGATACGTGCCTTCGGCGAGGTCGCGGCCGTGGCTGCGGTGACCGAGTACGAGCCGAGCATCGAGGCTACCGACACCACGGTCGAAGTTCGCGCCGGAGGCAAACGGATCTCTCTGGCTCCCCGGGCCGAGCCGTGGCTCCGCACACTTCTGTCCGGCCACCCCGTCGACCTTGCCGACGCTGACCCGGCCGCCATCCGTCTCGCCGAACGTCTCATCCAGGAGGGCCTGTGCGCGCCGCTGACGCCGAACACCGACGGATCATTCTCGGGCTATACCGGAATGCTCCCGACCATGAGCTTCTGCGCGCGGCGCTCCGCAGCGGCGTGACCGCGCTCGACACCGCATACAACTACGGTGGATTCACCGGACACCGGCAGCTGGCCGAGGCCGCCGGGCCGCTCCTGGAACGCTTCGACATCACGACGAAGGTCGGGTTCTTCCCCGACGGGCACGATTTGACAGCCTCCCGGCTCCGGGAAGCCGCGCTGCGCACCGTCGACGAACTCGGCAGCGTCCCTGACACCCTGCTGCTGCACAATCCGGAGAACTCGCCGGCATGGTTCACCTCGGCCTGCCGAACCATGATCCGACTGCGGGACCAGGGCATCTGCCGTACCTGGGGCATCTCCACCTGGGATCCTCGGCCGTTGCTCGACTACCCGTCCCCCGAGCCGCCAGACGTCTTAATGGTGCGGTGCGGCTTGTCGGTGCCAACAGCCGTGCTCACCGCCGCCGAGGAACTGGCCGCGTCCCTCCGGCCGGGCGAACTGCGCGGCATGGCGCCGTTTGGCGGTTCATGGGCCGATCCGGTCTGGAGTGCGGTTGACCCGACCCTCTTTATGTCCCCGAACCGGAAGGCCAGCCGCGTCGAGGCGGCGTTCGCAGTCGCCTTCGACCTGCCGAGGGTCGCAGCGGTCGCGGTCGGCACATCGCACACCGAACACCTGCGGAACCTCGTCGCGGCAACCTACCTCGACGTGAACCCGCGCGTCATCACGCAATACCGCTCCCTAATTCACCAGCGCGCTAGCGTCGAGGAGACGGAAGGAGTCAAGGCATGACCACAACCGGCGCGCCCGCCCACCAACGCCTCGACCTACGCAAGGTCGAAGTCGATGACGTCTTGGACCGCGTGCAAGCCACGCTCGCGCTGCGCCTCGACACCGAGGGCTCCGTGCGCAAGCGCCGCTCCATCGGGTTCCCCTCGGACCGTGGGACATGGGTCAGGGTGGATTGTCGCGGCCTCGACCGACCCCTTGACCAGGGCTGGGGCACTGAGGCCGCCTCCGGGATCACCGGCCTGCCAATGCCGGCCTGGCACCAGGGAGCTTCCTGGCTGGACACCGAACGAGGCGTGCGGTGGCGCGCCGACGAGACCGACCTCATCGTCGGACGCCCGATCGGGAAGCCGCAGGCGGCTCAGGAGCTGCCGCTGTCCTGGTGGGCCGCGCTCAGCTCGGCCCTGAACACGCTCGCGGCCTACAAGACCTACCGCCGTGCGACTCCGGACCTGGAACCGGCCACCGGCGACCGCTTCGGCGCAGCGATTGCGAAGGTCTTCCCGGACGTGGACACGACCATCACAGAGTGGACAACCGCTCACGCCGACTTCAACTGGCCGAACCTCACCGGGCCGAAGTTCGAGGTGTTCGACTGGGAGGACTTCGGGGCTGCGCCGCGAGGTCTGGACGCAGCCACACTGTGGTTCGGGTCCTTGCGGATACCGGAGGTCGCCGACGAGGTCATGGAGCGCCTGCAGGCGAACCTGGAATCCCGGGATGGGCAGGTCATGCGTTTGTGGCGCTGTGCTGAGTTCCTGGCGTGGGCGACGGATGAGGAGCCGGAATACACGGCAGTAAGGGAAGTAGCGGCGAGGCTAGCTCGGGAGCTGGCGAACTGATCGCTGCCCCACTGGCAGGCGGCCGTCGCGCCGGTAGTGGAGAGGCGATAGCCGTGCCACTACCGGCGAATTGCCGCTGCGGGCAGGTGTGCGTCGGAGGCGACCGATAGGCTGGCGAGCACTCAGCGCGCTTTATCGAACACGGCTGCCAGACGAAGGACGAATAGTGGTCACCTCGGTTCAGGACGTGATTTCGGACATCCGTACGAAGGCGACCAGTAACTCGGAGCGAGGATCGCTGTTCGAACAGCTGATGCTCGGGTTTCTGACGACGGATGCGCTGTTCGCTGACCGTTTCGACAAGGTGTGGCGCTGGAAGGACTGGCCCGGCAACGGCAGCCGGCCGGATACTGGGATCGACCTGGTAGGCGAGGAGCGCGAAGGCGGCGGCTACTGCGCCATTCAGTGCAAGTTCTATGAGCCGGGCCACGCCATCACTAAGCCCGACATCGACTCCTTCCTGGCCGCGTCTAGCAAGGCCGAGTTCGCCAGCCGCCTCATCGTCTCCACGACGGAGAAGTGGAACTCCAACGCCGAGGATGCCATCCGGGACCAGCAGCCGCCCGTTTCGCGAATCGGGCTGGCCGAGCTGACCGACAGTTCGATCAACTGGGACGCGATCACGATCACTGCGGACCTGCGGATCGATCCGTCCGCATTTCATCGTAAGGACCGCAAACAGCCCCGCGAGCACCAGGAGACAGCGATCGCGAAGGTGATCGAGGGCTTCACGGCGCGGGACCGTGGAAAGTTGATCATGGCGTGCGGTACGGGGAAGACCTTCACCGCGCTGAAGATCGCCGAGGAGATCGCCAACCAGAAGGTGCTGGGCGATGAGGGTGACGATGCCACACGAGTGCTCTTTCTCCTGCCGTCGATCGCGCTGCTGTCCCAGACACTGCGCGAGTGGACCGACAACGCCGACCTGAACCTGCACGCCTTCGCCGTCTGCTCCGACGCCAAGGCCACCAGCCGGGCGACGAAGGACGACACCCAGGACATCCGTGCGCACGATCTGGCACTGCCATCCACGACGAACCCCGATGTTCTGGCGAAGCGCATCGTGGCGTCCAAGGCTGGCGCGGGCGAGCTGAGCGTCGTCTTCTCCACATACCAATCCATCGACGTGATCAGCCAGGCCCAGGCCAAGGGCCTGCCCGAGTTCGACCTGATCGTCTGCGACGAGGCACACCGTACGACTGGCGTCACCTTGTCCGGCGAGGACGACTCGCACTTCGTCAAGATCCACGACAATGGCTTCATTGCCGGCGCCAAGCGCCTTTACATGACGGCAACGCCGCGCCTGTACAGCGACAGCAGCAAGGAACAGGCCAGTCGGAACGAGGCCACGCTGGTCTCGATGGACGATGAGACAAAATTCGGCCCGGAGTTCCACCGCCTCGGCTTCGGCGAGGCGGTGGAGAGGAAGTTGCTTACCGACTACAAGGTCATCGTCCTGGCGATCGACGAGCAGTACGTCAGCGCCCACTTCCAGGCCCAGTTCGCCGAGGATGGCGAGCTAAAGCTGGAGGACCAGTGCAAGATCGTCGGCTGCTGGAACGCGTTGTCCAAGCGCTCCGGCGATGACGCTGAGGGCGGCAACGGCTTCGCCGTCGGCGAGGCTCCGATGAAGCGGGCCGTGGCGTTCGCCGCAAATATCGCCGCCTCCAAAGCCATCGCCAGCCTCTTCGGCGAGACGGTCGACCAGTTCCGTAACGGCCCCAACGACGGTGTGCACTGCGACGTCCACCACGTAGACGGCACCATGAACTCCCTGATCCGCAATCGGGAACTGAACTGGCTCAAGGACGAACCGGGCGACGGAAACTGCCGGATACTGACCAACGCCCGCTGCCTGTCCGAGGGTGTGGATGTGCCTTCCTTGGACGCGGTGATCTTCTTGAACCCGCGCAACTCGATGGTTGACGTGGTGCAATCTGTCGGTCGTGTCATGCGCAAGGCTGACGGCAAGGACTTCGGCTACATCATCCTGCCGGTTGCGGTCCCGGCCGGGATGCCTCCGGAGAAGGCACTCAACGACAACAGGCGCTTCCAGGTCGTGTGGCAGGTCCTGCAGGCGCTGCGGTCGCACGACGAGCGGTTCAACGCGATGGTCAACAAGATCGAGCTGAACAAGGAGAAGCCGTCCAACCTCATGCTGATGATGGTCGGCGACGAAGACGGCGACAGCATCGCGCCGAACCTGGACCCTCAGCAGCTGGCGCTGCCGTTCGGGGAGTGGAGCGACGCGCTCTACGCCAAGGTCGTGAAGAAGGTCGGCGAGCGGCAGTACTGGCAGCAGTGGTCCAAGGACGTCGCCAACCTCGCCGAGGAGCACGTCAACCGGATCAATGAGGCGCTGAAAGACGCAGCCAAGCGCGAGCGCTTCGAGACATTCCTGACCGAGCTACGCGACGCCATAAACCCCGGCGTTACCGACGCGCAGGCCGTCGACATGCTCGCCCAGCACCTGATCACCAGCCCAGTATTTGAGGCACTGTTCGCCGGATACCAGTTCGCCGAGAACAACCCGGTGTCCCTGGCCATGGATTCGATGCTCCAAGCGCTGGAGGACCGTACGCTCGGCACCGAACATGCCAAGCTGGAAGGCTTCTACGACTCGGTGCGCCGCCGCGCCGAGGGCATCGACAACCACGAGGCCCGCCAGAAAGTCATCACGGAACTGTACGAGCAGTTCTTCAAGACCGCCTTGCCCAAGACCGCCGACGCGCTCGGGATCGTCTACACCCCGGTCGAGGTTGTCGACTTCATCCTGCGCGCCACCGACCAAGCCCTCGTCAGGTACTGGGGCGTTGGGCTGACCAGCGAGGGCGTTCAGGTCTTGGATCCGTTCACCGGCACTGGGACCTTCATCGTCCGGCTTCTGGAATCCGGCCTGATCAAGCCCGAAGATCTGCTGCGCAAGTACACGCAGGAACTCAACGCCAACGAGATCCTGCTGCTGGCCTACTACATCGCCGCCATCAACATCGAGGCGTCGTTCCACCACCGATACCGGATGCAGGCCCCCGAAGCCGGTGAGACATACGTCCCGTTCAACGGGATCGTCCTGACTGACACCTTCCACCTCGCCGAAGGCGGACAGGAGACCCTGCCGATCGTACTGGAAGGCAACCATGACCGGGCCGAGCGGCAGAAAAAGCTCGACATCCGCGTCATCGTCGGCAACCCGCCATACTCAGTAGGGCAGGACAGCCAGAACGACAACAACCAGAACCTGAAGTACGAGGCGCTCGACGCGAAGATCGGCGCGACGTATGCGGCCTTGTCCACGGCGACGAACAAGAACTCGCTATACGACTCCTACATCCGGGCCATCCGATGGGCCACCGACCGGATCAAGGACGAGGGCATCGTCTGCTTCGTCTCCAACGGTGGGTATATCGACGGAAATACCGCCGACGGCCTGCGCAAGACCCTGGTCAGCGAGTACGACGCCATTTACTGCTACAACCTGCGGGGAAACCAGCGCACGCCGCAGTGGAGACGCGAGGGCGGAAAAGTCTTTGGCGAGGGAAGCCAGAACACTGTGGCGATCCTGCTACTCGTGAGAGAGGCGGTGAAGCCGCCACGGGCGGACAGGAAGGCTGTCGGCTGTTCTACCGGGACATCGGCGACTTCCTGAGCAAAGAGCAGAAGCTGGCGATCCTCGCCGGACAGGACCTGGAGTCTGTTGAGTGGGAGCAGATCGAGCCGAGCCCACAGGGCGACTGGATCAACCACCGTGACGACCGGTTCGACACGTTCCAGGAGATCGGCGACAAGACCGCCAAGCAGGCTGGCGTGTTCGGCACGTACTCGGCGGGATTGAAGTCCGGCCGCGACGCGTGGGTCTACAACTTCTCCGAGCAGAACCTCAAGGGGAACATCGCACGCGCGATGGGGTTCTTCAACGAGCAGTCCACCGCATTCAAGGCGTCTTGTGAGGCCGCCGGGATCACCCCCAATGAAAAGGATGTCGCGAAGTTCATCAACCTCGACCCCACCAAGTTCAGCTGGAACCGTGTAGACCGTGCGCGAATCCGACGGTTCGAGTCGCTGAGCCTGAGTGATGATCGGTACTTCACTGGGTCCTACAGGCCATTCATGAAGCAGCACGTCTACTTTAGCGCTGACTTCAACGACATGGTGTACCAGATTGGACGGATCTTCCCCGAGCCGGAAATGGCGAATATCGGCTTCTACGTGGTCGGCATGGGCTCGGACAAGCCGTTCTCGGTTCATGCAACGAATGCGTTGCCTGACCTTGCGTACTGGGGGTCGAGCAACGGCCAGTTCTACCCGCGCTACCGCTACGACGAGTCCCAGCACGACCTCTTCTCCGCGGCCTCCGACGCCCCTGGCTACACCCGCATCGACAACATCACGGACGCTACCCTGAGGTCGTACCAGAAGGCGTTCGGCACGTCGGTTACCAAGGACGACATCTTCTACTACGTCTATGCTGTGCTCCACTCGCCGACGTATCGCGAAGACTTCGCCGCCGACCTGAAGAAGTCGCTTCCACGCATCCCGAGGGTCCGCGACTTCGCGGGCTTCGCCGTCGCTGGCCGTGCACTTGCCGACCTGCACCTGAACTACGAGTCCGTTGAGCTTTATCCGGTGACAGAGACCGTCACTGGAACCGCATCATCTGCGAAGGATCTGTACCGCGTCGAGAAGATGCGCTACCCCTCGAAGGAAGACAAGTCGAAGATCCGCTATAACGCTCACGTGGTGCTCAGTGACATCCCCGCCGAAGCGTACGACTATCAGCTTGGTGGCCGCAGCGCCATCGAGTGGATCATCGACCGCTACCAGGTCAAGACGCACAAGGACAGCGGCATCGTCAACGACCCGAACGACTGGTCCAACGATCCGCGTTACATCGTCGACCTGCTGGCTCGCATCGTCACCGTCAGCGTGGAGACGATGAGGATCGTCGGCGCGCTGCCCGATCTCGACGTCATTGACGAACATGGCAGCGCCGCCGGATGACTCGATTGCATGCCTGCTCAACTTGCGCCGTCAACGCATTTCGGCAGGTCAGGCGTGTTCAAGTAGGTCAACATTAGCTCCACTTGTTTTATAGGTGCGGTAGGGCGTGGAGCCGGCGGGAATTGAACCCGCGTCCACGCGGAGTCCGTGAGTTGGTTGTTTTGCGAATGCGGCATCGCCTTTCGAGGCGGTGCCGCATTTCTCGTTTCCGGGCGCTGGGATCGCGTTCGCGCGGTGTCGACGGGTTCGCGGCATCGAATGGCCTCCCTACGCTGGTCGGGGTGGTGCGGACGATGCGGTCCGCGCTCGGTCGAGCCATCAGTTCGTGCGACGCAGGTGGCACCTCTGGCAGCTCGTCGAGGTGCGGCCTGTATCGTCGGGACGTGGCAACGGTTCCGCTTTTTGACGTGATTGACGATGAGCTCGCTGTGTCCGAGACGCTTCGTGACGCCATCTCACATGGCGAGGTCTTCACTCGCCGGTGGGTTGTGGACCTGATCCTTGACCTTGTCGGCTATTCGGCGGACCTCGACTTGGCTGCCCTACGTGTTGCCGAGCCGGCCTGCGGGGAGGGTGCCTTCCTCACGGCGATCGTCGATCGCCTCAGTGCATCATGTAAGGCTCGCGGGCGGTCGCTGCTTGAGGCAGTGGATGCGATCGAAGCCTTCGACCTTCTAGAGAAGAACGTTGAGCTTACCCGGAGAGTTGTTGCCGAACAGCTCATGGCCGACGGCTGGGGCGGCGATGAGATCGACAGGGTCGTGAAGTCGTGGATCAGGCAGGGCGACTACCTGCTTCGGATCCCCAGCGAGCTCAAGGTCGATTTTGTCGTGGGCAACCCGCCTTACATCAGGCTCGAAGACGTTCCGGATGAGCGTATGGACCGCTACCGGTCTGCGTGCTCGACCATGGGAGGACGAGCTGACGTCTATGTCGGATTCTATGAAGTCGGGCTGCGCAGCCTGAAGGCCGGTGGAGTTCTCGGCTTCATCTGTGCCGACCGGTGGATGCGCAACCAATATGGGCGGAACCTGCGCAGCTACGTCGAACAGCGCTTCAGCGTCGAGCTGGTCCTGACGATGCACGACGTTGACGCCTTCCACGAGCAGGTCTCGGCGTATCCGGCGATCACTGTCATCGCGAATCGACCGCAAGGATGCTCCGTAAACGCCGACACGACCCAGCAGTTCGGCGAGCCGCAGGCGAGAGAGCTGCTGGCATGGATTACCGATAAGTGCGAGTCGACGACGTACGCCTCATCGGCAGCTCAAGCTGCTCGGCTGCCGCACTTGTTCACCGATGGCGGCTTCTGGCCGACCGGATCGCCGGCCAGATTGGCGATGCTTGAAGACTTGTCAGACCGGTTCCCGCTGTTGGAGGACAAGTCGACCGGAACCAGAGTAGGCATCGGTATCGCGACGGGGGCGGATGCGGTGTTTATTACTCAGGACACTAATGCAGTCGAACTCGACAGGCTGCTCCCGATGGCGATGGTTCGCGATACCGTCGACGGTGCCCTGCACTGGTCCGGAACTTACCTGGTCAACCCATGGACGCCGGACGGGGGGTTGGTCGATCTACGGGGATACCCTCGCCTTCAGTCTCACTTCGCTCGCCACGCGGAGATCCTGCGTCGGCGGTACGTAGCGGTGAAGCAGCCCGAACGGTGGTACAAGACCATCGACAAGGTAGATCACAAGCTCACAGCACGTCAGAAGTTACTTTTCCCTGATATGAAGCTGACGATTCATCCGGTGCTTGACCAGGGCGGACTGTACCCTCACCACAACCTCTACTACATCATCTCCGACACCTGGGACCTTCGGGTCCTGGGCGGTCTGCTGCTATCCAAGGTGGCCGAAGCGTTCGTCGAGGCATACGCGGTCAAGATGCGCGGCGGAACGCTTCGCTTCCAGGCCCAGTACTTGCGTAAGATTCGAGTGCCTGACCCGTCGCAGATCTCTGAGACGGACTGTGCGGCACTGGTCGATGCCTTCGAGCGGCGCGACACGGCTGCAGCTACCGAAGCTGCGCTGCGGGTCTACGGCTTGGATCACCTACCGACCTAGGGGGGCGCACCCGGAGAACGCAGAGTCTTTGAACAAGCGATTGTTCAACGCGGGTACCTATGGCACTGACCTGACGAAATACGAATGACAGCAGGCGGAGAAGACGCAACGTGACGGCAAGCTACGAAGACTACGACGCGGCGGTCAAGGCGTTCTGGACCGGCCGGGACCTCCAGGCGCAGAAGCAGATCGAGTCCGGCAAGGTCGATGCGGGCACGCGGGGAAGTGCAACCGGTGGTCTCCATCTGACCGCTTTGCAGGACTTGATCGCGGCTGAGTTCGAACCTCTGAAGGCGATCGGCGCAAAGGTGAGGCAGACGGGCGCCATTCCCTTGCCCGGCTTCTACCGACGCGCTAAGAACTGGGACATTGTAGTGACCTACAACGACATCCTGGTTGCGGCGATCGAATGCAAGTCCCAAGTTGGCTCGTTCGGGAACAACTTCAACAACCGAACGGAAGAGGCCATAGGCAATGCGGTCGACCTCTGGCGTGCCTACGAGGCGGGCTTGGTGGGTGCCACAAAGCCTTGGCTAGGCTTCGTGTTCGTCATCGAGCGCGCACTCGGGTCAACCACGTCCGTGCGGGACCAGGGCAAGCCTCTGTACCCGACGGACCCTGCCTTTAGAGACTCCTCGTATACCCGTCGCTACGAGATTCTCTTCGAGCGTCTCGTACGTGAACGCCTCTACGATGCTGCTTGCCTCATTAGTTCGGTTAAGGGTGAAGGTATCCACGGGGAGCCCGTGCCCGCGGTGTCCACACGCAACCTCACGGCAGCAATTGCGGGACGTATCGCCTACATCCAGGCGCTCGCGTAGCGAAGCAGCAACATGTTCGTCTGATCGGTGGCAAGCGCGTATCTCGTCGTCCGACCCGGTAGTGCCGGCTGGAAGCGTGTCCCAGGATGTTTTTCGGCAGGTCAGTTTTGGTTGTTCACGGCCGTCCTGGCCGGCGCCGCAGGTTGGGCCAACCTGGCTTGACAGCCATCGTCGCAAAATAATGCGAGATGTATTGGGCGGATGCGTTGTACTGGTGCGGTCAAGAGGTGCGTCCGCGCCGAACTTCGCGGCGCGTTCCTCGGCGGAGTACTGCGCGACGTCGCTGTAGGGCAGATTGTGCAGGACGACTGGCTCGCCGTGCTCGTCGAGGGCTTCGTGGTCGAACAAGTACGCATCAGGGTTGAGGAAGCCAGCGAGCAGTGTCCCGCCCGGTCACAGGACGCGGAAGCACTCACGCCATACCGGTGCCGCGTCCGGGACGAACAAGTTCGAGACCGGGTGGAACACAACGTCGAACGCTGCGTCGCCGAAGGCACTGACGTCGCGCACGTCACCCAGGACGGTGCGCACCTCGAGCCCGTCGCGCGCGGCCACTATCAGGTCCTGCCCGAGCTGGCGCGGCGAGTTGTCGAACACCGTGACTCGCGCGCCCGCGGCGGCGAGAATCGGACCCTGCTGGCCCCCGCCGCAGGCGAGACACAACACGTCCTTGCCGCTCAGGTCCGCCGGCAGCCAGGAGCGGTCGACGGGCTCATGCCCGATGAGAACAACCGACCAGTCGCCCACGCGGGCGCGCTCGACAGCCTCAGCGCTCACCAGCCTCGACCACTCGTTGCCCTCCTGGACAAGCTTGTCCCAGGCAGCCCGATTGTGGGCAGCGGGGTCGACGACAATGTCCTGCACGTTTTCTCCCGGCGACAGCGCTATGGCCAAGCGGACACCAGCGGTACTGACAGTTCAGTGCCGTCAGCCAAAACGATCACAGGTGTGGGCTCAACGAAATTGGCGGGCGGCGAGGTGTGAGCGACGACGACGGCCGGGGCTTGCAAAGGCAAGAGAGCGAGTGGAGCCTGCGGGAACTGAACTCGCGTCCATGCGAAGTTCGTGAGCTGATTGTTTTGCGAATGCGGCACCGTCCTTCGAGACGGTGCCGCATTCTTGTTCTCCGTCGGCTCAGAACACGTGGCCGACGCCGCCGACCTGCGTGATCAGCTGGTTGAAGATCGCCGGTGAGACCGCGCCCGGGCCGCCGAAGACCAGTACTGCGGAGGCGGACGGGCCTTCGGCCAGGACCGCGTCGCGGGTTGCGGAGGATTCGGTGCTCGGGTCGGTGAGCAGGAGGGGGCCGCCGGTCAGGGCCATGAAGGCGCCGCCGGTGAGGGCGTCGGCGAAGCTCGTGCCGGTGGCGATGCCGAGGGGGGTACGGGGGTCGACGTGAGTGAAGACTGAGGCGACGTCGGCGGCGGTTTCGTAGCGGTTCGCGCCGAAGATTGCTATTGCGTTGGGGTTCGGGCCGGTGCCGACGAGGCCGGGGAGGGGGGCGATCGCCTTGGCTGCGTCGCCGCCTACTGCAACGACCGACAGGTCGTGGGAGGTGAGGCGTTTCTGGATGTAGGACTTGGTGGCGGGGTCGAGGGTGGGGCCGTTGGTCAGCACGATCGCCGCAGGGGTGTACGACGTGCCGCTGCCGGTGCCGAACAGGTCGGCGGCCAGCGGGCCGGCCGAGAGGGCGTCGGCGAAGTCGTCGCCGCGCGCCACGACCACGTGCGACGGGTCGCCGATGGTGTGGGCGATGAGCAGCGAGGTCGCGAAGCGGTCGGTGCCGCCGAGGCGGTCGACGTGGTAGCCGAGGCTGGTCAGTTCCTTGACGATGCCCGGGCTGATCGCCGCGGTGCCGCCGAGCGCGTAGACCGTGTGCCTGCCGTCGGCGGGCAGGACCCGCCGGATCTCGTCGCGGACCTCGGGGGTCAGCGTGGCCGGGTCGGTGAGCAGCAGGTCGCCGTTCACCTTGGAGGCCAGCGGGACGCCGGCGAGGGCGTCGGGGAAGGCGCGGCCGGTGGCCAGGACGACCGCGTCGGGGTGCGCCCCGGCCCCAGCCGCGGTGTCACCGGCGTCGGCCCAGGCGAAGCGGGAGACGTGCACGCCGGTGTCGAAGCGGTCCTGGCCGGCCAGCCGGATCACCTGCGTCGGCCCGGGCGGCGCTGGCGGCACGGGGGCGATGTCCAGCACCTGGCTCATGGTCTGGACGGAGCCGCTGAGGCCGAGGCCGTCGTCGACTCGGAGCGAGGCGTTGTAGCGGCCGGCAGCGGCGTAGGTGTGTGTCGCGGGTCCCGGCGGCAGGGTCGCACCGGTGTACGTGCTCGTCTGCCCGTCGCCCCAAGTGATGGTGTACTTCGTCGAGGCCGGATCCGCCGACGGGTCGATCTTGATCTGCCGCAGGTCGGCGGAGGCGGTGAGCGGGGCGGGACCGACTGCGAAGCCGAACGTGCCCAAGCCCGGACCGGACGGGCCCTGGCCGTAGTTGATCGTCTGGAACGGGGCCTGGGCGACGTTGCCGTCGGAGTCGGTGACCGTCAGTCCGATCTGCGCCGCCCCGACCTGGTCGAACGTCACCGTCGCCTTACCCGGCTGCCCCGGAACCGGCACCGGCGTGGGCGACCCGCACGTCCCGCTCCCCATCAGCACCTGGCAGCTGAACGCGTACTTGGTGATCGTCGCACCGGGGGCGGCCTTGGATCCGGTGCCGTCGAGGGTGACGACCAGCGGCTTCTCGACCGAGGCCACACCGGTCGTCGGACTCACCACGAGGTTCGCCGAGTCCGCGGTGACGGTCACGGCCATGGCGTACGGCGGAGACTGGTTTACCCCGTCGAAGGTGCTGACGAGGACGTAGTATGTGCCCGGCTTCGAATACGTATAGGTGGCCGTGGTGGTCGGCTGCGTGCCGGCCGGCGCCGCGGGAACGTCCACGGTCTGCACGCTGTTCGTTCCGCCGGGGTCGCCGAAGTCGAAGATCTCCTGGTGCTTGCTACTTCCGGGGGCGACATAGCCTCCGGTCGCGGTGATGGTGATCGGCGTGCCGACCGCGACGCCGTAGTCCGCCGTTCCCGCGTCCAACCCCGAGGGCCCGCCCGGGGCGATCCCCGAGTTCCCGTAGTCCATCAAGACGTAGTTCGACCACGTCCGCGTGCTGCCGCCGGTCGTATCGGTGAAGGTGATCGAAATCCGCCACGCTCCCTTCGCCCCGGCCGCAGGCGTCGGGAACTCGACCAGGGTCCGCGCGTTCGACGCGATCGAGTTGCCCGACCCGCTGGTGACGTGGACAGGAGTGGAGCCGGGCGCAGTGTCCTGATAGTCGAGCGACCAGGTCGCCGTCGCCGGAACCGACGGGTCCACGCAGGCAGCCACCCCCATGCAGCCACGCCCCGCGAAGCTGACGTAGAAGTCGTACTGACCGCCGTTCGCGAACTGTGTATACGGAGCGAAGTTCAGCGTGGCGGACGAATCGGCGGCCACGGACTTCGCCGAACCACTGCCGCTGTGCGCCGGCACTGTGGTGGCCACCGCCGCAGTCGCAGGACCTGCGCTTATCCCGAAGCCTGCGGAGACTGCGGTTGCCGCGACCGCTGCGACGGCCAGACGTGCTTTCGCGGGTATGGACATTGCGAGACGGCCCTCCGGGCGCGTAGCAGGGTGATGAGACGGCTCAGAGTAACTGGTGTGATCAGCGAGCTGTCCAGCGATAATGCGGGGCTCGCGGACGGGCCCTCATCGCCTCAGGGGGAAGTCGCCGCATTCAGAGTGAAAGCCCGACCCTTCTGTCGTCGGGTAAACCTCCATGGCAGTGCCTGCCTATGACAAACAGCCCTTGCTGTGCAATCAGAGCACTGCGATCAACGTGCAGCCCTGCGACACTACTGACTGTGTCAGTCACATCACAGGCTCTTGACGGCACGCTACCCCACGCGCAAAACGACCCCACGAAAGGACGACATGACACTCCCTCTGCATAAGAGAGCTGCTATAGCAGCCGTGGCCGTGCTCGCGGTGTCCACCGTTACTACGGGTGCGATGGCCGGTACGGCGCAGGCGGCTTCGAGTAGTACGCGATGGACGGAGAACCTGTCCCAGGTGCAGGCCTCCGACTTCAACGTCGCCTGGACCGGGAAGGTGCTCACCGTCAAGGACGCGCGCGTGCACGCCACGACGTCGCGTGACACGCGTGGCTACGCGCAGGACGTCCTGCCCGCGCACAGCCTCGCGAAGCCGGCGAACGAGGTCGTCGTTACGCTGACCGCCGCTCGGCCCGCAGGCTCCGATGCGCAGGTGGACGTGCGGGGCCTGGGCCAGGACGGCAAGTGGACCCAGTGGGTCTCCGCAGCGAGCACCGGTGCGACGCGTCTGTCGGAGTCCGTCAGCAAGGTGCAGGCGCGCATCACGCTGCGCGACAGTGCGCAGGGTGCCGCTCCGGCTGTGGCCAAGTTGTCGCTGAGCGCTGACAGCGGTGCCGCTCCCGCCGTCGCGCCTCGCCTCGCCCCGATGTCCGTTTCCTACCAGGTCTACGCCACGCGCGAGGGCTTGGTCGGGGGTACGACCGCGAACGGCCATGTGATCCAGCCCAGCGACCACTTTGTCGCGTTGCCGTCGGGGTCGGCGCTGTCGCCGAACGGCTCCGGCGACTACTCGGTGCAGGTCTGCGGGCCGAACACCTGCGAGACCGCGCCGGTGTGGGACATCGGCCCGTGGAACACGCACGACGACTACTGGGACGCCAGCCGGGCCGAGTTCACCGACCTGCCGCAGGGCACGCCGGAGGCGCAGGCGGCGTATCAGAACGGCTACAACGGCGGGCACGACGAGTTCGGGCGCGCGGTCTCCAACCCGGCCGGCATCGACCTCGCCGACGGCACCTTCTACAACATCGGCCTGAACGACAACGGCTGGGTCACCGTGACCTACCTGTGGACCGGCGGCGGTGGCGGCAGCGGCCCGTCGGTCACCGGTATGGGCCAGTGCGACACGTCGTCGAACGCCGACTGCTGGAACAGCGCGGCCGGCAACGGTTCGGACTGCTACAGCGGACACTTCTGCATCTACACCGGCACCGGCTACAGCGGCACCGTGTTCTCCTTCTACCACTGCCAGTACAACGGCGGCGACTGGGCGCTGCAGAACTGGGTCGCGGCCGGGTCCTACATCAACGACAACTCCGGTGGGACCGACGCCTACACCAAGGACCAGAACCACAACGTCATCACGGCCTCGGCGCCAGGTGACTCCAACACGAACTACGACTTCAACCCGGTCTACTACGTACAAGCATGCTGATGCGGTGACGCATCGGGGCGTGCGCTGGTCATGCGACCGGCGCGCGCTCCCAATGCTGCGTGTCCGGTCAGCCGTTGACGATTGCAGGTCGGTCGGAGCCTCAGCCCTGCCAAGGCCGCAACAAATCCTCCGGCCCGAACACCGCGTCCAGCCCCTTCGCCGCCGCACCCGTCCGCGACACCGCGAGCAGCGGCACCGGGTCGTCGGTCACGCGGTCCCGATGCCGTTGCAGCGCAAGCAGGTCGCGCGCGTCGAAGGGGGTGTGGTCGAGCCACTTGATGGAGCCCAGAAACAGCAGCCGACGGGCGACGGGGGCGCGGTCGGCGCCGACGATGTCGATTTCGACGTCGTTGCTGCGCGTCCAGTAGCCGCCGACGACCGGGGCGGCTGGCAGGCCCGCGGCGGGTAGCAGCCGCGCCAGGCTCTCGCGGACCAGCGGCTCCACGGCGCGGCCGCGCCAGCTCGGCCAGCCGGTGCGGATGCGGTCGAGGGTGAGGTCTGAGCGCATGCGGTTGATCTCGGCCAGGTGCGGGGCCAGGAAACGGAACCAGAAGCGGAGGTAGGAGTCGGTGATGCGGTAGCGCCGTTCCTTCGATGGCGCCAGCGACACCGGCAGCTCGGCGGCGACCACGCGTTTGTCGGTCAGGACTTCGGTGGCGCGGGTCAGCGTCGAGTGCGCGATGCCGCCTGCGGTGCGGGCGATGTTCGTGAACGTGCGCTCGCCCGAGCCGATCGCGGCCAGCACGGCACGCGCCTGCGCCTGGTCCGGGAACTCGGCGGCCAGCGACAGCTGCGCGGAGGTGGTCAGGGGGCTGAAGGGGTCGGCCAGCTCCCTGGTGAGGAAGGACCACATGTCCTCGCCGGGCCGCCAGCGTGCGCAGATCATCGGCAGTCCGCCGGTTATCAGCGCGGCGTCGAAGGCGTCGGCGTCGCTCAGGCCGGTCATGGCGGCGACGTCGGCGGGGTTGAGCGGCCCGATCGGTAGCTCGGTGCCGCGCTGGTGGAAGGGCCGGCCGTAGGAGGTGAGGGCCTCCATCATCGACAGGTCTGAGCCGATGAGCAGCAGGAGCACCGGTTTGCGGGACAGCTCGCGGTCCCAGGCGCGCTGGAGCACGCTCTCGAACGCGCCCTGCTCGTCCATCAGGTACGGCACCTCGTCGAGCACGACCACCGACGGCCGGTCGTCGGGCAGGATCCCGGCCAGCTGCCGGAACGCGGCGGCCCAGTTGCCGGGGGTGGCGTCGCCGAAGACGTCGGCTTCGGGCAGGTCGGAGGTGCTGACCGCGCGGACGAACTCGGCCAGCGGTTCCTCGCCGATGCCGATTTCCGCGGTGTAGTAGACGTGCGGCACGCCGGCGCCGCCCACGAACTCCTCGACCAGCGCCGACTTGCCGATCCGGCGGCGTCCGCGCAGGACCAGGCAGCGTCCTGCCGGGCCGGCCGCGTCACCGGCGCTGACCTGGGAGAGGACCTGGTTGAGGGCGGCCAGTTCGCGTCTTCGGCCCACGAAACGAGTCACGGCGGCTCCTCCGGTGCGTCCAGTCGTCGATCCGGATACTTTCGATCAGGATACTATCGCTGGCGCTACTATTGGAGGAGCTGTGGAGAAGAAGCCAGGGAGAAGTTATTGGGCGGCTTGCCCGATCGCCCGCACCGCGTCGATCGTGTCAGCGTCCTGAGCCCGCTTGTCCTCCCGGTACCGCACCACTCGCGCGAACCGCAGCGTGACCCCGCCGGGGTACCGCGAACTGCGCTGCACCCCGTCGAACGCCACCTCGACCACCAGCTCCGGCCGCACGCGCACGGTCCAATCGTCGGCGGACGTCTGCAACGCGCGCAGCCGCTCGGTCTGCCAGGCGAGCAGTTCGTCCGTCATGCCCTTGAACGTCTTGCCCAGCATCACGAACTCGCCGCTCTCCGGATCGCGCGCGGCCAGATGGAGGTTGCTCAGCCACCCGCTCCGGCGGCCGTGGCCCCACTCGGCGGCGACGACCACCAGGTCGAGGGTGTGGACCGGCTTGACCTTCAGCCACCCCGAGCCGCGCCGCCCGGCGGTGTAGAGCGCGTCGAGGGACTTCACGACGACGCCCTCGTGCCCGCGATCCAGAGCGTCCTTCGCGAACGCCTCCGCGGCCTGCGGGTCGTCCGTGACCAGGCGCGGCGCCAGCGCGTCCGGCGGGGCGATCGAGGCGAGCAGGTCCGAGCGCTCGTGGGAGGGCAGGTCGATCAGGTCGCGGCCGTCGAGGTGCAGCAGGTCGAAGAGGAAGACGGTCAGCGGGATCTGCTCGCGGAGCTTGGCGATGTCGCGGCGGCTGCCCGTGCGGCTCGCAGTCTCCTGGAACGGCCGCGGCCGGCCGTCGGGGGCCAGGGCCAGCGCCTCGCCGTCCAGCACGGCCGAGGTCACCGGGAGCGCGCGGGCCAACTCGACCACCTCCGGCAGCCGGTCGGTGATGTCGTCCAGGCTGCGGGTGAAGACCTGGACGCGGTCGCCGTCGCGGTGGATCTGGACCCTGATTCCGTCGAGTTTCCACTCCAGGGCCGCCGGGGCGGCCTTCTGCAGGGCCGTGACGACGTCGTCCGCCGTCCCGGCCAGCATCGGCTGGATCGGACGCCCGACGACCAGGCCGACCGCGCGCAGCCCCGGCACGCCGTCCCGGAGCGCGGTCTGCGCGGCCGCCGCCAGATCGCCGCCGAACATCGCCGCGCGCCGCACCTCGGCCGCCGGGACCTCGGCGGCCTTCGCGACCGCGTCGGCCATGACGCCGTCGAGCGCCCCCTGCCGCAGTTCGCCGGTGAGGAGTCGGCGGAGGAATGATTGCTCCTCAGCGGTGGCGCGGGCGAACAGCCCTGCCAGCAGCTCGCGGCGGCGCGCCTGCGACCCGGCGCCGGACGTCCCGCCGACCTCGTCGAGGATCCGGTCGACCTCGGCCACCTCCAGCTCGCCGACCCCGGCCGCCGGCGCGGGGAGATCGCGCAGGGTGGCCCAACCGACGCCGATCTGCCGCTGAGGCAGCTCGCCGGACAGATAGTGGACGGCGACCGTGATCTCCTCGGGCCCGGCCGTCCGCAGCCGCTCGGCGAGCAGCGCGATCTTGGCCGAGCGGGCCGAGGTCTCGGCGACCGCGGTGGACGTGGTGGCCAGATCGAGCAAGCGCATGAGGTCCATGCTCCGCCACGGCACTGACAGGGGCGAGCCGGGTCATCCAGGTGGTGTGGCACGTCGCAGCAGGAAGTACCCCGCCCCCAGTCCGAAAGCCGCCGCCGTCTCGTGCCCGATCGTCGCGAAGTTCGGCAGCAGTCCGAACCACTGCGCGCTGACGAACGGGTACGCGAACACCCCCGCCGCCCACAGCACCCGCACCGCCTTCGGCACCAGCGGTGTCACCGCCGCCGCGATCGCCAGCACGCCGTAGCTGATCCCGTAGTCGTAGCCGTCCCACCACTTCGCCGGGTAGCGGCCGGAGTGGATCGCGGCGGCGGCGACGCTCGTGGCCACGGCGGTGGCGATGGTGTTGGCCAGGAGGAAGACGGCGGCGGTGCGGCGCGCGCCGAGGCGGCGTTCGAGTGCGGCCATGCAGACGCCGACGCCGCCTGCGATGATCAGAAGGTGGGAGAGTAGGCCGCTGTCGGTGGCCGCGAACAAGGGGCTGGCCAGCAGGACCGTCAGTGGGGCGTGTGCCATGTTGTGCGGGTTGGTGCTGATCGTGATCTTCAGGTGGTCCGCGGCCGGGCCGGTGAGGATCTTCGTCAGGAGCAGCAGGCCGGCGAGGATGACCAGCAGATACGCGAAGGTCATGGGGTTGCGGCGCGGGTAGGCATGTGCCGCCCGGACCAGCGCTCGGACCGCGCTGTCGATCGCCATGCACCGAGCTTGGCAGAAACGCCCCGGCCGATGCCGGATCACCGGTGACAATGGGGGTTCCGAGCCGAGGATGGAGGACCGATGGACGCCGAGGAACATCCCGAGGAACAGCCGCACATCACCTGGCACGAAGCGCCGGTCCCGCCGGGCATGCCGGTCGCGCAGGCCTATGTCTGGGCGCTGGACCCCGACGACGGCCGCGTCCTGATCCAGGACCGCGGCCCGCAGCACCCGCGCCGCTACACGCTGCCCGGCGGCCGCCCCGAGCCGGAGGACGGCGGCGACCCGCTGAAGACCGCGGCCCGCGAGGCGATGGAGGAGTCCCAGATCCGCATCGACACCGAGCGGGCCGTCTATCTGGGCCACCAGGTCGTCACCTGGTTCGCCAAGCGCCCCGAACCCTATGCCCAGCTGCGCTACGCCGCGCCGATCATCGCCTACGAACCCATCGGCCCCGACCCTGACAACGGACGCACCAACCGCCGCTTCATGACCGGTCTGGCCCGCGCCCCCGAGCTCCTGCACTGGCACGAGACCGGCGCGGCCCAGGCCAAGGCGGCGTTGCGGGCCGGAGAAGTGCTCGGTCTCCCGGTCGACGACCCCTCGCCGGAGGGATACCGCGATGGCGAGAAGGGCCGCTACCTCGTCTGCCACGACTACGGCATGGGCGGCCTGTGGTGGTGGGTCACGGCCCGCAGCGCCAAGGAGATCAAGGAACGGGTCGCGGACGTCGTCGTGGTGACGGCGAGCGAGACCATCAACCGGGTCGCGGACTGGAAGCTGATGGAGATCGACATCGACGCTCCCGGCGAGAACCCGTTGACCGGCTTCAAGGCCACCCGGGACGAGCAGCGCGGTAAGCCGGGCTTCGGCGCGCTCGTCGGCCGCGGCACGGTCTACGTCCGCCAGCCCTGGGAGGAGGACGTCTATCTCCTGGAACTTCGGGAGGACGGCTACCGCACCCGCCAGGTCGTCGAGCACGCCGACGGCTCCCGCGAGAGGATCGGGGAGTGGCCCGTCAACCCGCCCTACGACCTCTACGACCCGGTCCTGGGCCTGGCCGAGGTGGACCGCGCCGTCTTCGAAGCCGCGTGGGACACGGCGGATCCGGAAACAGAAAACTGACAAACGTGTTCGAACCACAGGTGGCCCTGGTATAGATACAGCGGCGACCGGACGCCGTCCAGCCCGAGGGCGACGTCCGGGAACCACATATCTGGAACCACTTGCCGGGAACCGTGATGCGGGCCCTAACCCCCGATGCCCAACGCATCGACGATCCCTGAGATATACCCCAACTCGTGCGCGCGCCCGCGGCTGCAATAGGCGTCCGACGACGTGTCGCCCCACGTCGCCACGTCCCCGACCATCGCCGGGACGTGGTCGTCGATGACGAACCCGTCGAACCCGGCCCTGTGCAGCCGCCGCAGGATGCTCGGCGGATGGAAGTTCCCCTCGCCGAGGAAGCACTCCGCGAACGCCGGCACCGTTCCGCGCACGTCCCGGAAGTGCACATAGGCGATGTGCCCGCTCGGCGCCAGCAGGTCGATGACCTCCGTGACGTTCGCCGCCCCGGCCATCGCCGACACCGACCCGGTGCACAGCGTCAGCCCCCACGCGTTGCTCCCGCGCGCCCGGTCCCGTGCCTCGGCCAGCGCCGCCGGGGACGTGAAGATCCGCGCCGCACCGCCCAACGGCTCGGCGACCGGCGGGTCATCAGGGTGCAGACTCAGTCGGACACCGACCTCCTCGGCGACGGGCAGCACCGCGTCGAGGAAGTACTGGTAGTTGGCCCACATGTCGTCGACACTCAGCGGCGGGTCGATCGGCTCCTCCGGTGTCAGCTTGTACGCCGCCAGCGCGTTCCCGGACGCCGCGTCGGCCAGATCGAACGACGTCACGTGCGTCCCGCCGCGTCCCGGCGCGTCCATCGACGTCCGCCACACATACGTCGGCATCCAGTGGTGCCCCAGGATCGGGATGCCGGCGGCGGCCATGTTCCGAACGGTCCGCAGGTAGTTCTCGATCTGCTCGTCCCGGCCGGGCGCCCCGCGCTGGATCAGCGCGAAGTGCGCGGCCGGCACGTTCTCCAGCCCTTCCAGCCGCAGCCCGTCGCCCTCGATGCGCTCTCGCAGAGCCCTGAGTTCCGGTTCGGACCAGAACCCTTCAGCGCCCACCAGATTTCTCGGCGTGTGGAGCTGCACGCTCCGCAATCCCAGCTGGTGCGCGAACACCGCCGTCCGCTCGTCGTACTCGTCGACGTGCCCCACCGCCACCCGCATCGGTGCTACTCCCCGTCGTCCGGCAGCGCGACCGCCAGCGAGGCCAGCAGCCCGCCGTCCACGCGGATGTCGGCGCCGGTCACGAACCCGGCACGGCGCCCGGCCAGGAACGCCACCACCTCGGCGACCTCCAGCGGCTGCGCGATCCGGCCCAGCGGATGCGCGCGGCCCCACTGGGCCAGCAGCGCATCGACGCCCGCCGGGGTCCCGTCGCTGAACAGCCGCGCCGAGTGCCGCAGCATCGGGGTGTCGACCGAGCCCGGGCACACCGCGTTCACCCGGACCCCGTAAGGCGCCTCGTCGATCGCCATCGACCGCACCAGCGCCCCCAGCGCGCCCTTGCCCGCCGTGTACGCCGCGACGTTCGCCTGCGTCGCCACCGCCTGCACCGATGACACCACCACGATCGCCCCCTCCCCGGAGCGCCGCAGGTACGGCAGCGCGGCGCGGGCCGCCAGGAACACCCCCTTGACGTTGACCGCGAACACCTCGTCCCAGGTCTTCTCCTCGGTGTCGGCCACGGTCCCGTACCGCTGGATGCCCGCGGAGGTGACCAGCACGTCCAGCCGGCCGAAGGCGGCGACCGTCGCCTCGACCGCGGCGGCGAGCGCCGAGGCGTCGCAGACGTCTGCGATCACCGGGATGGCCTGCCCGCCGGCCGCGGCGATCGCCTCGACGGTCTCGGCCGCGTCCCCCTCCCGCAGCCCGTTGACCGCCACCGCGGCCCCGGCGGCGGCGAGCAGTTCGGCCGTGGCCCGGCCGATCCCGCTCGCCCCGCCGGTGACCAGGGCGACCCGCCCCGCGTGCTCTTTCACAGTCGTTCGTCCTTTCCAGGTCCCCCCGGACCCGCGCCGGGGGGAGTCAGAAGCCGCCGGGTGACCCGATCACCCCAGCGGCATGGCGCAGAAACCGCCGCCGGCCCGGTGCAGCGCCGGGGCCGACCAGTCGAAGGCCTCGACGCCGGGGATGCCGGCCGCGAAGCGTTCGGCGTCGTCCTCGGGGTGGTAGCCGATGGCCGCGCCCTCGGCCAGGGAGAACCAGCCCCGGGTGTTCGCCGAGATGCCCCACAACACGCGGAAGGCAGCCGGGGACGGCGCTGCCAGGCACGCCTCGACCAGGCGCGCGCCGTCCCCGTGCGAGATCCACACCGCGAGGTCGATGACCGAGCGGGGCTCGGGGCGGTAGGCGCCGAGTCGCAGACAGCTGACATCGATCCCGAAGCGGGAGTGGTACAGGCTGCCCAGCGCCTCCACCGCCGCCTTGCTGGCGCCGTAGTACGTGTCCGGGCGCGGGGTGACGCCGGCCGGCAGCAGCCCGTCCGGCCCGACGTCGTCGCGCGTCCAGAACCCGGCGGCGTGGATGCTCGACGCCAGCACGGCCCGCGGTACCCCCTGCTGTACCACGGCTTCCAATACGGTCCGGGTGCCCTCGACGTTCACCTCGGCCAGCTCGTCCCAAGTCCCCTCGCCGGGCTTGCCGCCGAGGTGCACCACGGCGTCCACGCCTGCGCAGGCCTCGGCGAGCGCGTCCGGGTCGGTGATGGAGGCCTTCACGATCTCCGCCTCGTCGTCGCCGGGCGGCACCGGGTTGACGTCCAGCAGCCGCAGCACGCGTCCGGGCCGCGCCAGCAGTGGACGCAGTGCACTGCCGATGCGCCCGGCCGCACCGGTGATCAGGATCCGTTCGGTCATGACAACGCCTCCCCATAGGAATCGGGGACGATCGGGTTCGGCGTGTAGGGAAGCTGGTTGTACGTGTGCTGACGCCGGAAGCCCCCAACCGGCGGCTCCCAGAAACGCCAACTGCCAGCATCGGTGTCGATCGGCGTGGACTCCGGACCGATGCCGTTGCCGTTCTCCGCGGCTACGGCGTATTCATAGACGCGGTCGGAGGCCGGTTCGGTGTCCCGGAACTCGAACGCCAGCCCTGAGAACACCTCCCGGTAGCCGAGATCGCCCTTCAACCGACGGTACAAGCGGTATCGCGACGCACCAAGGACTTCGCCCCAGGTAATGTCCACGTGGTCGCCGCTGGGCCGTAGGCGAAGACCGTCGGGGGCAGGCGGTCTGTCGGCGTTGACGTAGAGCGGGTAGTCCGGTCCGGGTTCGCCGATCTGGTCGGCGTTGGTGGCGATGACGCGGACGTGGTATTTCGTGTCGTTTTCGAGGCCGCGCAAGGTGCAGGGGCTTTGCCGGGCCGAACCGGCGGTCTCCCAGCGCGTGCCGCCGTCCTTGGACAGCTGGATCACGTAGGACTCGGCCGCCTCGACGTGCTCGAACTCGACGATGGCGCTCTGGCTGCTGTTCGCGGTGCGTAGCACGCGGGGAGCGAGTGGTCGCGGCAGTCCATTCGTGAATTCCACCAGGTGCCGTCCGGCGGGTAGCGAGACCAGCAGTTCGGTGTCGGTCACCCGGGTCATCATCGGTGCGACGCCGTCCACGAACAGCGAACCGGTGCCGAGGCCGGAGGCGATGCACAGTCTCGCGGTGGTCTCGCGGTGGGTGAAGAAAACCCCTGAGATGCTCGTGCCGTCCGCGTACTCCAGGCTGATGCCCAGGTTTGGGTCGTCGGTCGTGAGCAGCACGTCCCCGGCGCCGATCGCGCTGCCGTGGAACAGCGCCAGCCGGGTGTGGCCGTCGTCGCCGACCCGGATGGCGCCGACGGCACCGGCGAAGCGAAGTCCGTCGGCGGCGTGGTCGATGTCTCCGCCGCGGAACACGTGGTCCACGCCGTGCGGCCCGCGGATCCTGGCGCCCCACGGCCGGGCGTCGGCGCCCACGTCGCCGCGGTGGCTGACCACCGCCAGCACGTCGGTGTCCGAGCCCTCCCAGCGCCGGATCTGCGAGGTGGAGGTCCGGATCTCGTCCACGAAGGGGATGCCGCTGAGCATGTGCACGGCCGGCATCCGGTCCGGCAGCTCGGCGAAGCTGTTCGCGTCGTGGCCGGTCGCGGCGGCCAGCGTGGACCAGGTCCACACCACGCGCTGCTTCGGGGCGAAGGCGTCGTGCACCGCGATGTAGTCCGAGCCCATCAGCAGGACACTGCGACTCTTGTACTCCTCGGCGACCGGGCCCTCGGGGTGCGGCACGATCTCCGCGTACTGGGCCCAGCCCAGGTCGTAGAAGGGGCGCGAGAGCACGTTCTGGCCGATCGCACGGAACGCGCCGTCCTTCCAGACCGCGCACGAGGTGGTGAACGTCCCGTCCGGTACGCGACGGTCGCCGGCGTCCTCGGGGCCGTGGCCGCTCCAGGCGCGGCCGTCGGCGTAGTAGTAGATGTGGCCCGAGCCGTTGTCGTCGGCGATGCCCCAGCGGTAGTTCGGGCCGTGGTCGACCTGTTGGAGGAAGACCGCGACTTCGGAGTCCTCGCAGACGTCGGCGCGCAGCGTGATGCCGTAGCCGGTGTATTTGGAGCTGCGAAGCCGTGGATTCGTCCCGGAATTCCCGGCTGTCTCCACCAACGGGCGCCACGGATCGGGCATCCCGGGCCGGACGTCCAGGCCCTTCGCGTTCTCGTCGCTGCCCCAGATCAGGTGCTCGGCGAGCAAGGGTTCATAGTTGCGCAACGCCTCGGCGAGGCGGCGCAGCTCGATGGGGGAGCGCCGGGGCCAGAAGGCGTGCGCGCCCTGCGCCGGATGCATGCGCAGCGGTCCTTCGGGCGTGGTGATCGGGGTGGTGAGTGCGTCGACCAGCCAGCGGCCGATCGCGGCGTACTCCGGCGTGGTGAGCCGGTTGCGGCCGTCGGCGCGGCGGGCCAGGGCGTTGCCGAGGGTCATCGGGCGCAGGAAGGCCCAGGTGTAGGTGGCGATGCTCTCGGTCCACCGGCCGCCGGCCGCCTGGTAGGCGTTCAGTGCCGGCCGGGTGAAGGTTTGCCCCAGCAGCTCGGCCACCTTCTCGAACCGGTCCTTCCACGCCGGGGCGTCCGGGTGGTCGGGGAAGGCCCAGGCCAGGGCGCCGAGCGCGGCGACGCCGTCGGCGTGGAAGTTGGGGTGGCCGCCGAACATGCGCAGCAACGGCGTCATCTCCTCGTTGGCCGAGACGTACGCGCAGAGCAACAGCAGGGCCTCGACACGGCGCCGGTCCTCGGGGCTCAGCGACTCGCGATGCCGGACGTAGCCGTCGAGGAAGCGGTCGTAGAGCGGGCGTTGCAGGATATTGAGATAGCCGCCGACCTCGTTGACGCCGCGCGCGATCAGGCGCGGGCCCTCGTCACCCTCGAAGAACGCCTTCAGGAAGTCGTCGGCGGTGGCGAACTCGCCCTCGGTCGTGACCGGCGCGGGCCGGGAGCCGACGTACTCCAGCTGCCAGTCCTTGACCCGGTCCAGGCTGAGCGTGCCCTGCCAGTGGTGGAGCTCGCGGGCATACGAGGTCTGATAGGGCCGGTCGATGCTGGCGTGGTCGTGGAACGCGATGCCGGTGACGCGGGTCCCGGGGCGCAGCGGCCAGGTCCAGTGCAGGACGCCATCGGTGTGCCGGAAGCGGAGTTGGAGCCGGTCCGAGGAGGCCCACAGCGCGTAGAGGTGGTCGTCCCACTGCGCGTGGTCGCGGATAAAGACGCCGCATGCGTCGCCGGAGCGCTCGTCCCAGAAGGCGGCGTGGGGACGGATGTCCCAGGCGAAGCTCGGCGCGTAGGGCCCGACGGTGAACATCATGTCCACGCTCGGGTCCTCGGTGCCGCCGGGACCGGAGAAGTTCGGGTCCTCGCCGCCGCCTCCGAGCACGATGGGGTCATCGATGCCGCGCCAGGTACGGCCCTGCTCGTGCGGCCAGACGGAGGAGAAGCGGTGGGTGGGGGACAGGCCGGTCCAGGCCAGATCCCAGGTGGCGTCGAGGCCGTCGGACATGGTCTCGGAGAGCTCGACGAAGTCGCACCCGGCCAGCGCGCGGACGACGGCGGTGTAGTGGGCGCCGCCGGAGAAGGAGTACACAACTTCGCAGTCCACGAACAAGGGACCGGATTCCAGCACGCGGCTCTGGATGCGCTCGACCTCCCCGCCGATCGTGGAGCTGCCGACCCAGCCGGAGCCACGGTCGAAGTGGGTGATGGGACCGGGTGTGCTGCCATCGGCCGGCAGCTTGGCCGGGAGGCACACGCGCAGAGGTCCGCTGTCGAGGATGATCTCTTCCTCGGACTCCGCGATCGAAACTGAAACCGGCGGCTCGGCCAAGGCCAAGCGCTCGTCCGCCGACAGGGTAAAGCGGTGGCTCTGGCCGGGTTCCAGTTCCGCGAAGTAGCAGACCGTCGCCGAGGCTAGGAAGGTGCCCGACTTCGTGCTCTGCGATAGCTGGAACGGCACCGCCATGCCGGTCTCGTCGACCAGCCGCAGTTCTTCAGCCCGCACCGACGGCGTCTCCCACCGCACCGGATACCGCACCAGTGTCCGCGGCCAGGCGAACTCCGGGTGGTCGATCAGGTCGCGCAGGACGAACTCCACCTGCTCGTCCCGCGCGCCCCAAACCCTGCTCATTCGTCCCCCTGCTCGGCGGCGGCTTTGGCCACGCCCTGCGTTCCGAACGCCGCGCCGCCGGCGACGCCCTCGACCAGGAAGCGCTGCAGCAGGATGAACAGCAGCAGGATCGGCGCGGCCACGATGAACGTCCCGGCGGCGATCAGCGGCCAGTCCTGTGTGTTCTCACCGAAGAACGAGTACAGGCCGCGCGTCACCGGCCACAGCGTCTTGTCGGAGAGCATCACCAGCGGCAGGATCAGGTTGTTCCAGGCGCCGACGAAGCCGAAGATCGCGAAGGTGGCCAGGGCCGGCTTCATCTGCGGGATGATGATCCTGAAGATGAAGCGGATGTAGCCGCAGCCGTCGAGCGCCGCCGCCTCGTCGATCTCGCGCGGGATGCCCTTGATGTAGCCGACGAAGAAGAAGAACCCGGCCCCCGACAGGCTGACCATCAGCAGATAGCCGGGCATCGAGTTGTACAGGTGCAGCGCACGGGCCTCGATGAACAGCGGGATCAGGCCGCCGGGCAGGAACCCGGAGAAGATGAAGAAGCTGTACAGCACGTTGGAGTGCCGGAACCAGCCGCGCGAGATCGGGAACGCCAGGAACACGCCGAGCGTCAGCGTGATCGTGACCGGGATGACCGCGTAGATCAGGCTGTTGATCATCTCGCGCCCGAAGTCGCCGGCGCTCCAGGCGCCGCCGAAGTTCTGCTTGGTCCACGGATGCGGGCTGCCGGTCGGGTCCTGCAGGAAGCCGGTGAACGTCTTGAACGACTGCAGGAACAGGTAGACCAGCGGCGCGGCGAACACGAACGCCGCGATCACGAAGCACAGCAGCTGCCGGCCGCTGGCCCGGGCCAGGCGCGAGGCGCGGGAGGGGACGTCCAGGGCGCGCTTGGCGCCGGAGGCTCCGGATGATCCGGGCGTCTGCGGACCCTGATCCGCAGCCGCCGTCATCGTCGTCGTGCCGCTCACAGCTGGATCTCCCTGCGCCGCAGCCCGAACAGCAGCCCGCCGCCGATCACCAGCGTCAGCCCGAACTGCAGGATCGCGAGCATCGAGCCGTACCCCAGCTGGCTGTTGCCGCCGAACGCCGAGTCGTACATGTAGAGCCCCAGGGTCTTGGTGCCGAAGTTGCCGCCGGTCAGGACAAGGATCAGCGCGTACTCGCCAAGCGTGCCCATCGCGGTGAGGAAGACGTTGACGGTGGTCGCCGGGGCCAGCAGGGGCCAGGTGACG
Source organism: Catenulispora sp. GAS73 (assembly GCF_041262085.1). Lineage (NCBI taxonomy): Bacteria > Bacillati > Actinomycetota > Actinomycetes > Catenulisporales > Catenulisporaceae > Catenulispora > Catenulispora sp. GAS73. The sequence goes on along the minus strand of NZ_JBGCCM010000034.1, from coordinate 17,140 downwards.
TGCCGGAACACCCGCCACTTGCCGGCGCCGTCCAGGGCTGCGGCCTCGTAGACCGGCTTCGGGATGTTCCGCAGGCCGGCGATGTAGATCAGCATCGAGTAGCCGGAGAACATCCAGATGTTCACCAGCATCACCAGCGGCAGCGCCAGGCTGTTGTCGCCGAGGAAGGCCGAGGTGCTGTGGAAGACGCCGTGCCAGAGGTTCTCGGCCGGCCCCATGACCGGGTCCAGGATCAGCGCGAAGATGGTGCCCACGACCGCGACCGAGAAGATCTGCGGCATGAAGATCAGCGCACGGTAGAAGGTGTACGAGCGGCCCGGCCGGTTCAGCAGCATCGCCAGGCCCAGGCCGACAGCGGTCTGCAGGATCGTCACGCCGGCCACGTAGATCAGCGTCGTCTTGATCGCCGGCCAGACTTCGCCGGACAGTGCGGTGAAAGCGGTGGTGTAGTTGCAGAACCCGCAGTAGTTCAGCGGCGTGCCCGGCAGGCCCGAGTATCGCGTGAACGAGTACCCGATGGTGGCCACCGACGGGTAGAGCCCGAACAGCAGCCACCCGATCCCCGGGATCGCGATGCTGGCCCAGGGGATGAACCGTCTGGTGCGTGAGGTTCCGAAGGGACAGCGCGACACGCCGCCTCCTCTCAACGGTGCTGGTGTGGTCCCGCCGACCTCGGCGGGACCACAGGGAGGGTCCTTACTTGCCGATGGACTTCGTGTAGGCCGACGCGGAGCGGTTCAGGATCGTGTCCAGGCTGTCCGAGCCGATCGGGGACAACTTGTAGTAGTCCGGTCCGGCGGCGTCGTTCGACGCGCCCTGCGGGATCCACGGCGTGGTCAGCTGCACGAACGAGTCGGACGTGTGCTGGTTCAGCCAGTCCATCCACGACGTGCCGGTGTTGCTGACCGCGGGCTCGGTCGACATCGAGCCGGTGGCCTTGAGCCAGCTCTGGTAGTTGGCCGGGTCGGAGAACATCGCCAGCCACTGCATCGCCAGGTCCTTGTGCGGGGCCGAGGTCGGCACCACCCAGGTCAGGTCGGGCTTGACCGGAACCCGGTTGTCCGCGGCGTTGTCCGTTCCCGGCAGCACGAACAGGCCCGCGTTCAGCTTCGGGTTCGCCTTCAGGATGGTCGCGGAGTCCCACGAGCCGTCCAGCAGGAACGGGTAGTCGTCGGTCTTGACCGCCCAGATGCCCGGCGCGGTCTGCTGGTCCACGCCCGAGGCCGCCGGCTCGATGTACTGCATCACCTGCTGGTACTTGGCGCCGATGTCCTTGTAGGTCTGGGCGTTCCAGTTCTGCGTGCCCTGCCAGAACGCGTTCGCGCGGTCGGAGGAGACCTGGACGGAGTCCGTCGGCTGCTTGCCGGCCATCAGGGTCTGGTTCTCAATACCCTGCCAGATGCCGCCCTGCATCCCGACCTTGCCGGCCAGAAAGATCGGGGTCTTGCCGGCCGCCTTGAGCTGCGCGCAGTCGGCCAGGAACTCCGAGAACGTGGTCGGGACCGTCATGTTGTACTTGGCGATCAGGTCCTTCTTGTACCAGATCGACCCGGCCCCGGCGTACTCCGCGGCCATCACGCCGTACACGCCGCCGTTGTAGCCGACCGCCGCCTGCTGCGCCGTCAGGTCGTAGTTCTTCATGAACGGCTGGTCCTTCAGGTCGACCAGCTGGCCGGCCTCGATCAAGGCCGCCGGACCGCCGGGCTTGATGTTGGTGAAGCTCGGCGGGAACGCCTTCTGCGTCGGGGCGAACTGCGCCAGCACGTCCACCGACTTCGACTGCAACAGGCTGGTGGACAGCTGTCCCCAGGCCCCGTTCGCGGTCGAGGTGTTCTGGAAGTTGACGGTGACGCCCGGATGCGCTTTCTCGAACTGCGCGTTGAGGGCCTTGGTGAAGTCGACGGCGCCGGGGTTGGTCCACTCGGCGACGGTGAGGGTCTCCTTGGGGCCGGACGAGCCCGACCCGGAGGACTTGCTGGACGAACACGCGGCCGCGGTCGTCGCGGCCACGACGGTCACGACGGCGATCGCGACCGGTCTGCGGATGCTCATGACGGCTATCTCCGTTTCCTGATTCCTGGACGGGGACGAACTACGGGCGTTGCAGAGCACCGTCGCCCCGGCGCGGAGGGCGCCAGGCGTGACCGGGCTCGGCCTTCGCGGCCGGCGGGTACTTCGCGGCCAGGGCTTCGTCGAGGTCGACGCCGAGCCCCGGCGCGTCCGACGGCCACAGGTGGCCGTCCCGGATCTCCGGGCAGCCCGGGAACACTTCCCGGTGCTGGTCGGCGAACAGGTGCTGCTCCTGGATCCCGAAGTTCGGGCTGGCCAGGTCCAGGGCGAGGTTGGCGGCGTGGCCGACTGGCGAGACGTCGCCGGGGCCGTGCCACGCGGTGCGGACGCCGAAGCTCTCGGCGAGGTTCGCCAGCCGCCAGGCCGGGGTCAGGCCGCCGATCGCCGATATGTGGACCCTGATGAAGTCGCACAGGCGCTCGGTGATCACCGGCCGGTACTCGGCGGGGTTGACGAACAGCTCGCCGATCGCGATCGGCGTCGCGCTCTGGTTCCGGATGGCGCGGAGCCAGTCGAGGTCTTCCGGGGCGACCGGATCCTCCAGATAGAACAGGTCGTACGGCTCCAGATCCTTGGCCAGCCGCACGGCCTCGGTGGGGTGCACGCGCTCGTGCACGTCGTGGATCAGCTCCACTTCCGATCCCACTTCGCTGCGCAGGTGCTCGAACAGACCGCGCACCGTCCGCAGATACGCGCGGGGATCCCACGCGTCGGCGACGAGCGGACGCCGGTTGCCCTCACCTCCGGCGCCGCTCGCCGCCTTCGGTGCGCCGTAGGTGCCGCCGCCAGGGACGGCGACCTGACAGCGCACGTGTGTGTAGCCGGCTTCGATCCATTCCTGGACCTCCTCGGCGACCGCCTTGGCGTCCACCCCGGCGGCGTGGGTGTAGAGCGGGACCGCGGTGCGGCAGCGGCCTCCGAGCAGCTGCCACACCGGGAGCCCGGCGGCCTTGCCCTTGATGTCCCACAAAGCCATGTCGACGCCCGACAGAGCGTTGTTCAGGACAGGGCCGGAGCGCCAGTACCCCGAGACGTGCAGGGTGCTGACGATGTCCGTGATGTCGGCCGGATCGCGGCCGATCAGCTGCGGTGCCAGGTACTCGTCGACCGCGGTCGCGACCGCCTTGGCGCGCTGCGTGAAGGTCGCGCACCCGAGCCCGTACAGGCCCGGCTGGTTGGTGTCGATTCGGACGATGACCAGCGTGGTTCCGGTCGGCGCGGTGAGGATGGTCCGCACATCTGTGATCTTGACGCCGGATGGCTCCGACCAAGGGGGGTTCACTGTCCGATCCCCCAACGGGTGTCGATCCGGCCGCCGGTGAACTGCGCGCCGGTGCCCCAGAACGGGGCGAAGTTGTAGCAGCCCGAGGCGGTTCCCTCGTTCTTCGCCGTCCAGTACGTGGCGCCGTGGCTGTTCTTGCCGCGGTCGTTGACCTGGACCGCCATGGTGGCCTCGTGGACCTGGCCGGCTGGCAGGGCCTGGATCGCCGCGTACAGATCAGGGAGCTGATTCCAGTTGATCGCCAGCTCGTACGTCGTCAGCTTGGTGGTGTCGTCGCGGGTGACGACTACCCGGCCGTCGGCGCCGGTGGTGGCGTGCGCGTCCAGCTGGCCCAGCGGCGTCGGGAGCACCGCGTTGGTCGGATAGAACGTCTGGTAGTTCGTGCCCGGCGCCAGCTGGCGGTGCAGCTCGCCGGGGCCGAAGGGCAGCGTGGCGACGAACAGGTGCGAGGCCGAGATCAGGCACTTGTCGTAGTGCGGGTCGCCGGCCAGCAGGTCGTCGGGGTTGGCGGCGACATTGAAGCCGATCTGGATGCTGTCGGCGGCGAACGGGAACAGATACTGCCCCTGCGCCGAGGCCCACACCAGGTTCGAGGACTGCGTGTCGTCCTCGATGACCGCGCGCACGTACAGGCTCGTGCTGTCCCACGCGGTCTGGTAGGTGTACGTCTTGGTGTCGCTGACGCCGGCGAGCAGCACGGTGCTGGACATCGTGACCGGCACGACGCCGTTCCACTGGCTCGCGCTGCCGCCCACGGTGATCGTGCGGTTCGGCACGTAGGCGAGCTGGACCGTCTGCGAGCCCTTCAGATGGAAGCCGTCCCGTCCCGGGATCGTCACGTCGTACCCGATCGGGTACTGGTTGGTCGGATCGACCTGCGACGTCAGCGCCGGCCACGACACGATCTGACACTCACCCGGCGCCAGCAGCACCGGCCGGGTCGCGGTCGGCGTGGTCCAGCCGGCCGGCGGCGTGATCGTGACATTGGCGTGCAGAGGAGCCGGGGACACGTTCTCCACGCGCAGGTCTATGGTGCTGCCGTCGCCGATGGGCTTCACGAACGACAGCGGTGTGACCTTCACCGGCTCGTCGTAGGTGAACACGGCGCCTTCGGTCAGCAGCATCTTGAGATCGTTCGGCCGCAGGTCCGTGTCGAAGTACAGGACCTCCCACGGGTTCAGCGGCAACGTGACGGTCGACTTGCTGCCGTCGGCCAGCTGCGTGCCGAGGTAGTCGTAGACGCGCACGTGCCGGGCGTTGTTCAGGGTCAGCGTCCCGGTGTAGCCGACGTTCTGGTGCTCCATCGTGCCGTCGTAGAGCTGGTCGGCGTAGACGGCGGCGCGGCCCTTGCCGTCGGCGTGCTTGAACAGGAAGCCCCACGTCGACTTCGCGGTCGGGTAGAGCTCTTCGAGCAGCTGGCAGTCCTCCAGGACGCGGGTCATCGTGGAGTAGGCGACGATCGGCGCGCTCGGGCTCTTGGTCTTGTTGTCGTACATGTTGAACTCGGCGCCCGAGTACGTCGCGTCGTAGCACAGCGAGAACCAGAACACCTTGACCGGCGAGTTCTCCTCGGCCCCGGCCAGCATGTGCAGCAGGTAGTTCGGCGTCAGGGTGCGGGCCACGCCGTACTGCCGCATGTTCACCGGGTAGTCCGGGAACTGGAACGACGCGGCGGTGCCCAGCTCGGTCTGCCACTGGCCGGCCCGGCCCTGGGTCTGGCCGTACTTCTTGTCCAGCTTGATCTGGGTCTTGGTCATCGCGTACTGCGTCGCGTCCGGGTAGCCGTACGCGTGGTTCACCGAGCCGTCGATGTAGCCGGTCTTGTCCGAGCCGAGCGCGTAGACGATGTCCCGGTTGTAGGTGACCGAGCCGCCGCCGATCAGGTTCACGTCCGGGTAGTCCGGCTTGACCAGGTCCCAGATGAGCTTGGTCATGTCGCGGTAGTCCTGCGCCGTGCCGGTCGCCCAGGACCAGCCGTGCACCCACGGCTCGTTCCACAGCTCCCAGTTCTGCACCAGGTCCTGGAGCGGCGCGATGCTGTGGTACACCATCTCCGAGTGCGCGACCATGTCCTTCGGCCGGTTCTGGTACGGCAGTGGGATCGTGCCGTTGGGCAGCGGCTCCACGTTCCAGGACATGTTGTAGTTGATGCCGCCGATCGGCGTGATCCCGAGCGCGAGCCAGTTCTGGACCTCGGCGCGTGCGGCGTCGATCGCGGTCTGGTCCCAGAACACGCCGGGGGAGGGCGCGACGGTGTCCGGCTCGACGGCCACGATGCCGCGGGTCCACTTCACCCCCATGCGCGAGGCGATCTGCTGACTCACCGCCCACGTGCCCTCGGGCCGGATCCCGAGGCCGAACACCGAGTTCGGACGCACGCCGGTGACGGTCTGACGGATCACGCCGAGGCCGTGTGTGGCGGCTATCAGGACCGTGGCGTCGGACTTGGTGACGGTGACCGCCACCTGGTAGTGGTCCGGGCTCAGCGCGCCGAGCGGGATGGTGACCACGCCCTGCGTTCCGGCCGGGGCGCTGAACGGCGAGCTACCCGTGCCCAGCTGCGTGGTGCCGCGCCGGGTCAGGGTCCAGGCGATGGTGCCGGTCATCGCGACCTTGCTGTTGAAGGTCACGACCAGCGCCGCCGGGGCGGTGCCGCTGTTCGGGTCGGCGATGTAGAGCCCTGTGGTGTCGGTGAAGTTGACGTCCACCAACGGGATGCGGACGGCTGCGGTCGTGGCGCTGTCGGCTATCGCCGTCTCGGCACGAGCGCTTTGGCTGCCGATCATGCTTGCCGCGGCGGCGCCGGCGGTGGCCGCCGCACCGTACCCCAGCGCGCGGCGACGGCTGATCTCAGGGTTGATCATTACTCGGGCCTCCGTGGAAGGAAGGAGTTTCAGGCCTCTGCGATCGGCGTGATCACGCACAGGCCGGAAGGGGGAACCGCGATGGAGATCGGCCCGAGGGCTAGGCGTGTGTTCTCCGTGCGGACGGTGCGACCGCAGGCGTCTGACACGGTCAGGCGCACGTCGGCTTGGTGCGGAAGGTCGAACAGGTCGTGCAGGTCCAGGACGACGCGGTCGGCGTCGGTGGCGTTGACGACCGCGGCCTCGCGGAGCCCGCGCAGAGCGAGCGGGACCAGGTGCTGTGCGTTGTGCAGGACCGCCACGACGCGCTCGGCGTCGGACACGGTCACCAGGGGATAGAGCTCGTCGGGACGGCCGGCGCGCAGCCGGCCGCGGGTCAGCAAGTCGCGGCGCTCGCGCCAGAAACCGAGCCAGAAAGCGGTCATGGCACGGTGCTCCGCGGGTAGGTCGGCGAGCCGCATCGAGATCTGCGGGACGGTGTGCAGGACCGCCAGCAGCTGCCGGGCGGCCTGCTCCGGGGTGCCGGTCGCGTCCCACATCAGCATGTCGGAGTGGATCGCGGCGTCCGGTGCGAGCAGTGCCAAGTCCAGGGACTTCACGCGGTTGGCGACCGCGTCGGCCGGGCAGTCGCCGGCGCGCAGCAGGTTGGCGTAGTCGAGCATCGCAGGGCCCGTGTACGGCTGGCGGAACTCGACGAGGAAGTCGTCGCCGCGTGCGGCGCGGAGCCGGTCGTGCAGGGCGGCCAGCATGACGCGCACGGCGGTGCTGACGTCCGGGATCCAGCCCTCGGCGGCCGTGTCCGTGTACATCTCACTCGCGTACGCCGAGGCGGAGTCCAGGAAATCGATCTTCAGGCCGTCCAGGCCGTACGCCTCGACCAGCCGTGCGCAGCTGTCGACGACGAAGTCACGGACCCGGGCATGGCGCGGGTCCAGCACGTGGCACCGCCACTCGGGCCGGGCGTGCGGCGCGAACTCGGCGAGCGCTTCGCGTGCAGCGCTGTCCTGGCCGAGCAACAGCGGCGCGATCCAGGCCATGTACTTCAGGCCGGTGGCGTGGATCTCAGCGACATGCGCGGCGAAGTCCGGGAACTTCTGGGTGTCTGGCTCCCAGTCGCCGCAGCCGGAGTAGCCGCCGCCGGTGCCGCCGCGCTGCCAGCCGTCGTCCAGGATGAGGAGTCCGCACCCTGATTCGGCGGCCAGCTCGGCCTCGGCCTCGATCGCTTGCGCGGTGACGTCTTGATGGTACGAGTACCACGTCGAGTAGGTCGCGGTCCGGCCGGCGTCCGGGACGGGCAGCGTTGTCCCGGCAGACTTCGAGGACTGCCAGCGCGCCAGATCGCGCAGCGCGTCGGCGTGCGACTGCCCGGGACCGGCTATTCGGATCCGGCAGACCTCGCCCGGCTCCAGGTCCATGGCCAGCCAGATCCCGAACCGGCCGGTGCGCTCCCCGACGCCGAACTTGACGTGCGTGGTCGCGACCAGGCGGTCGGAGGCGTAGGCGAGCAACGAGTTTCCATCGGCGTCGTAGAGACAACCCAGCGGCGCCGAGTCGAACAGGCCGACCGCGCGCCAGCCGGTCATCCAGTCCGCGGCCAGGTGGCGGTCCCAGCCGGCGGCCGGGTGCCAGTAGCCGACGGCGCCGCCGAGCGGGATGTCCAGGCGTACCAACGTTGTCCCCGGCATCCCACCGGCGAGCTCGACGACACCGCCCTCGGATTCCATGGTGACGACCGGTTCCGCCCCCGGCGTCAACCGCGTCACGACGGCACCTCGCACCTCAACGGCGCTACCGTCGTTCCACAGCCGACGCGGCTCGGGAAGGGGGGTCATCACTGTTCCTCTCAAGGGATTGGCTGGAACCATAGTCACGCCGAGACAACGTTGTCCAGCGTTTCAGCGAAGGAAAGGAAAGCGCATTCCCATGTTCAGTCCAGAGATATTCGCCCCCTGCGACGCTCAGGTGGGCGAGGGGCCGGTGGTCGAGCAGGCGGCCGGACGCCTGGTCTTCGTGGACATCCCGCAGGGTCGGCTTCTATCAGCTGACCTGCGAGAACCCGGACCGGCGACGGAGACCACGAGAATCGGGATGAGCCTCGGCGCGGTGGCTCCACGGCGCGGCGGAGGCTGGGTCGCCGCGTGTGCAAAGGGTTTCGGGATACTGAGACCGGACGGCGGCTTCACTGTCGAGCATCCAGTGCTGGCTGATCCGGCGTTGCGGATGAACGACGCCAAGTGCGACTCAGCGGGACGTTTCTGGGCGGGCAGCACGGAACTGTCCTTCGAGCCGGGCCGCGGCGCGTTGCACTGCTGGGACCCGCGGGACGGAGTCCGGACCGTCGTCGAAGGGCTGACGCTGCCGAACGGCCTGGGCTGGAACCCGGACGACACCGTCTTCTACCTGGCCGACAGCATGCGACGGGTGGTGCTGGCCGCTGAATTCGACGTACGCACCGGCGCCCTCGGGACTCTCAGGGAACTGATACGCATCGACGGCGGACTTCCGGACGGACTGTGCGTTGACGAGGACGGCTGCCTGTGGCTCGCCGTCTGGGGAGCCGCTGAAGTGCGGCGATACGATCCGCGCGGCCGGCACCTCGCCACCGTGCGGTTTCCCGTCTCGCAACCCTCTTCGTGCGCCTTCGGCGCGGACGGTGTACTTTTCGTGACTTCGGCACTTGCCGGTACCGACGCAGCTCGCGAGCCTTTGTCGGGCTCGGTTTTCGCCGTCGGGGTCGGAGTGCGCGGAGTGCCGGCAGGTATATTCGAGGTCTGATTTAATCGAGAGTGCGCGCGTCGGCTACGCCGTGCCGGTCTCAGCCGGCGCTGCGCACTACCAGCTCGGTCGGAACCACGATCGTCTTGGGCCGCGACCGGTCTCCGGCGATCCGGTCGAACAGCAGCTGAGCGCCGATGCGCCCGATCTCGCGCACGTCGTAGGAGACCACCGTCAGCGGCCACGGGACGAACGCGGCGGTCTCGAAGTCGTCGAACCCGACCAGTTCCACCTTCGCCGACCGGCCGCCCAGCGCGCTGAGCGCGCCGAGCACCAGCCGGTTGTTCAGCGCGAACACCGCGGTCGGCGGCTCGGGGCCGTCGAGCATGGCGTTCACCGCGGCTGTGGCGTCGGCGACGGTGTGCACGCCGTACTTGATGAGGTCCGGCCGGTAGGGCAGCCCGGCCTGCTCCAGCGCCTTCTCCGCCGCCGCCAGCCGCTCGGCCATGGTGGAGATGCTCAGCCAGTCCGCGACCACGCCGATCCGGGTGTGCCCGGCGGCGGCCAGGTGCTCGATCGCCGTGCGGGCGCCGGCCGCGTTGTCGATCAGCACGGTGTCCGCGCGCAGGTTGCGCGGCGGCCGGTCCAGGAACACGATCGGCGTGCCGCGCTCGATCTCCGGGCGCAGGTAGACGTGGTCGGCGTCGGCGGCCGGGACCACCAGCAGCCCGTCCACCCGGCGCTCGCACAGCTCCAGCAGCAGCTTGCGCTCGCGGTCGGCGTCCTCCTCGGAGCTGGCCGTGATCAGCAGGGTGTCGCGGTCCAGCGCGTACTGCGCCGCGGCCGCGGCTATCCCGGCGTAGAACGGGTTCGCCAGATCCTCGATGAGCAGGCCCACCGTCGCCGAACTGCTGCCGGCCCGCAGGTTGCGGGCCATGTCGTTGCGGCGGAAGCCGAGCTCGGCGACGGCGGCGTTGACCTTGACCACCAACTGGGGGTCCACGGTGGGGACGTTGTTCACCACCCGCGAGACGGTCTTCAGGCTGACGCCCGCGATCCGTGCCACGTCCGCCATCGTCGGGCGGCGTGCTTCCCCGCCCGCACTGGGCGTGCTCATGCTCAAGGCGGTCCGGTTCCTTCCGGCGACACGGCGCCGGGCCCGGTGCCTACGTTGTCTCGTGTCGCTACTGTAGCGCCTCCAGGGTAAACGTGAAGCTGGCGGGCATGGCCTCCAGGCGGTGACGCGGTTGCAGGGGATGGCCGCACGACGCGCTTCCGATGCCGTGGTGTGCGTGGTCCACCTGGACGTGCAGGCGTCCGGAGGGGACCAGCTCGTCGGGATGGCGCGCTGCTTCCAGCGCCGCGTTGCTCCACGGCCGCACGGCGAGGTCGAAGTGCGGAGCGCCGGAGAGCAGCAGGCCGGTGCCGTCCGCGCGGGTCAGCGAGGCTCTGCGGACCTGGTGCCGGTTGCCGTTCTCCTGCGGGAACAGGTAGGGCGTCTGCATGGCCGAAACAGAGCTCTGATATTGGCCGACGCGCACCGCCGACCGGCTGTCCCGGTACGCCTCGCCGGGTCCGAGTCCGTACCAGCTCACGGTGTCCAGCTCGCCGGGCAGCTGGAAGGAGACCCCGAAGCGCGGGATCGGGCACGGCCACGGCCGGTTCGGCGCGGTGTGTACGGTCAGGCTCAGCCGGCTGTCGGTCGCCGCCCAGATGTAGGTGACCTCCAGGTGGTGGTCCAGGCCGACCGGGCCGACGCGGGTCGTGACGGTGAACGCGTCGGGCTCGCACTCCACGCCGCGCACGTCGTGCACCAGCCGGTCCAACCCGGCGGCCTGCCACGCTTCCAGCAGGGGCGGCGCGGTGAAGGAGGACCAGCGCTCGTTGTCGATCGGGGCGTGCCACAGGTCCAGCGCGAAGCCCTCGATCGCCAGTCCGGCCAGGCCCAACAGCTCCCCGGAGGAGGCGTCGAAGGTCGCCGCGCCGAGCGTGACGGTGTCGCCGAGGCGTTGCGGCGTCAGGTAGTCCGCGGCCGCGTCGCCGCGGTCGATGGTCGCGCTGCCGAACGACGTGCCGCCCGGCGTGGAAGCCGCCAGCAGCGCGTCCGCGGCCAGCGCGACGGCCTGGTCCACCAACGGATCGGCGTCGCTGAACGGGGCGTCCTCCAGCTCGACCTGGCCCCAGGCGACCACGTGCCCGGCCGGCGCCCAGGCCTCGTCGGCGGCCAGCACGGCCTCGACGGTGAGCCAGCGCTCGCCGGGGCCCGCGGCGTCGGCCGCCTTCGTCAGTTCCACCGGGTGCCGGAAGCGGTACGTGGCACCCGGCGGGATCGGCGGCACCGGGAGTTCGTCCTGCGCGATGAGGTCGCCGTCGATCTCCAGCCGCCAGCTCCAGCGCAGGTATCCGGTGTCCCGGGTGTGGTGCAGGTTGCGGATCGCGTCGCCCTCGACGCGGACCGGCTCGCAGAGTTTGCCGTACTCCAGCAGGCCCGGCGAGGGCGTGCGGTCGGGGAACAGCAGGCCGTCGGCGACGAAGTTGCCGTCGTGCACCCGCTCGCCGAAGTCGCCGCCGTAGGCGTAGTGCGCGCCCTGCGCGACGCCGTGGTCGATCCACTCCCAGACGAACCCGCCGGCCAGCCGGGGATGGGACTCGAACAGGTCGCGGTACTCCAGCAGGCCGCCGGGGCCGTTGCCCATCGCGTGCGCGAACTCGCAGAGGATGAACGGCAGCGACCGCCGGTGCGCGTCCACGGTCGGGTCGATCGTCATCGGCTCCTGATACACGCCGGTCGCGGCCACGTGGTCGTAGTTCGGGTACATCCGCGAGTACAGGTCCACGTAGGAGGAGTCGCGGTCGCCCTCGTAGTGGATCAGCCGGTCCGGGTCGCGCTCCCGGATCCACGCGGCCATCGCGGCCAGGTTCTCGCCGCTGTCGCACTCGTTGCCCAGCGACCAGATCACCACGCTCGGGTGGTTCTTGTCCCGCTCGACCATCCGCTCGGCGCGGTCCAGCATCGCCTCGCGCCACTCCGGTTCGGCGACCGGGTTGCCGCGCCAGCCGGCCAGCGCGAAGCCGTGCGTCTCCAGGTCGCACTCGTCGATGACCCACAGGCCGTACTCGTCGCACAGGTCCAGGAACCGGGAGTCCGGCGGGTAGTGCGAGGTGCGGACCGCGTTGATGTTGTGCCGCTTCATCAGCAGGACGTCTTCGAGCATCGTCTCCGGGCTCAGGGTGCGGCCGGTGATCGGATGCCACTCGTGGCGGTTCACGCCGCGGAACTTCAGCGGCTTGCCGTTGGCCAGCAGGACACCGTCGGCGGTCTCGACGCGGCGGAAGCCGATCCGGACCGGGACGCGTTCGCCGGCGCTGACCAGCTCGCCGGTGTACAGCCGCGGCTGCTCGTCGCTCCACGGCTCGACGTGCGCGATGACGAACGGGCCGGCCGGGTCGGCGTCGGCGATGCCGAGGTCGGGGACGGTCAGCCGGGCCGTCCCGGTGATGGTGTGGACGTCGACGCGCAGCGTGCCCGCGCCGGTCGCCGGGTCGAAGTCGGCGTGGACGAAGAAGTCTGATATCCCGTCGCGCGGCCGCTCCAGGATCGCCGCCGACCGGAAGATGCCGGACAGCCACCACATGTCCTGGTCTTCCAGGTAGGTGCCGGCCGACCACTGGTGCACCCGGACCGCGATCACGTTGCGCCGTCCCGGATCCAGCACCGCCGAGACGTCGAACTCGGTAGGCAGCCGCGAGCCCTTGCCGTCGCCGAGCAGCGTGCCGTTCAGCCAGACCGCGAAGCAGGAGTCGACGCCCTCGAAGCGCAGCCGCGCGCCGTCGGCGGGGAAGTCGGCGGGCACGTCGAAGGCGTACCGGTACTCACCGGTCGGGTTCTCGCGCGGGACGTGCGGCGGGTTCAGCGGGATCGGGTAGGTGACGTTCGTGTACGCCGGGGCGCCGTGGCGCGGCTCGCCCGGCACGCCGTCCAGCTGCCAGCACGACGGGACGGCGATCAGGTCCCAGCCGGCGTCGTCGAAGTCCGGGGCGTGGAAGCCGTCGGTGGTGTCGTGCAACCCGGCGGCCAGCCGGAACCGCCACCGGCCGTCCAGCCCCAGCACCGCGGCGTCGGAGGCGAACGCCGCGCGCGGCGCCAGCCGGCCGCTGCCGGGGGAGCGGTCTTCGACGTAGGCGAAGCGCTTTTTGAGGGGCGAGTGCTGGTTGAGCGAGGTCTGAGGGGTCATCGAGTCGGCCACATCCTTTTGATCGATCAGGGTTCTCAGAGGGCGGATTGTGATGATTTGCGGCATACGGAACCGCCGGCTGACTACGAAACGAGCGAAACGGTCTAGTAACAAGCATGGCTAGACAGGCGGCCCGCGCATCCTGGTTGGCTGTAAGGGCCACCTGGCGACGCCAGGCGCCGCTCATAGGCACTGCGGCTTCGCCGCCAATGGGTACAGCCGCGCCGCGAATTGTCACAATCCGCCCTCTCAGATGACAGTGCGAGGCGGTGCGGTGGACGCGCGTACCATCAGGCGGCCGGCCATGACCGTCTCGGTGTTCTGCGCGTTCTTGCCGTCGAGCAGGTCCAGCAGGATCTGGGCGGCGCGTCGTCCCAGGTCCACGCTCTGCAGCGCGACGCTGGTCAGCGGGGTCTCGCCGAGTACAGCGGCGGAGGTGTCGTCGAACCCTGCGATCGAGACGTCGCCGGGCACGCTCTTGCCGTTCTCCCGCATCCAGCGCAGGACGCCCAGGGCCATCGCGTCGTTGAACGCGAAGACCGCGGTCGGTGGGGCGGGGAGGGCCATCAGGCGCTGCGCGGCGGCGTGCCCGGATGCGAAGGTGAAATCGCCGTGGACTTCCAGGCCGGGCGGGGGTTCCAGGCGCGCGTCGGTGAAGGCGCGATGGACGCCGCGCATCCGGGCCGCCATGGCCAGCCGGCTCTCCGGCGGTCCGTTGACCACGCCGATCCGGCGGTGGCCCAGCGCCAGCAGGTGCTGCGCGACCGCGTAGGCGCCGCCCTCGTCGTCGGGGTGCACCATGGCGAGGTCGTCCTCGGTGTAGCCGATCACCACGACCGGGTAGCCGAGCTCCACCAGGCGCGGCAGCGCGGCCGTGCCGCCGCCGCCCTCGACGATCAGGCCGTCGACCAGCCGGCGCCGGTCGAAGCGGCGGTAGGCGGAGGCGGGGTCCTTGGCGGTCTCGCGCGTGGACAGCAGCATGCCGTAGCCGCGGGCCGCCAGCTCCTGCTCCGCGCCGGTCATCATGCGGATCAGGTGGTCGTTGGCGAAGGCGAAGCCGGGGTCGTGCGGGATCACCAGGCCGACCACCTCGGTGCGGCCGCGGGCCATGGCGCGGCCGCCGGCGCTGGGCCGGTAGCCGAGCGCGGACATCGAGGTGACGACGCGCTCGCGCACCGCGTCGGTGACGGTCGGGTCGCCGTTCACCACGCGGGAGACCGTCTGATGCGAGACGCCCGCGTGTTCCGCGACGCTGCGCATGGTCGGCTGTCCAGGCATCCCTCCTCCTCCCCGGGATGGACGTGCAGTCATGGCTGAGCTACTGGCGATCCTTGCTGAATGAACGGTCACTTTACAAGTGTCGGGGATCGTCGACGATGCCTGGATCCGACGCCGCCTCTGGATCCGGCACGGTTGCATGGGGCGTTGGAAACAGACTGTTGACAGTAGGGCCGCTCGAACCTACCTTCGTCAGTGCCCTCAAGTGAACGCTCACTTTACAGTCGTTCTAGGGAGCTCGGCATGGAGGATTCGAAGGGAATGACGCGTCGGCGGCTCATTGTGAGCAGCGCTGGTGCGGTGATCGCGGGCGGGGCCGCAGCGGCTCTGCTCGGTGAGACAGCTACAGCTCAGGCGGCGACGGCGACGGCCACGGCCACGACTCAGGGCGCGACGGCCGCCGCCACGTTCCCGACGCTGAACGTCACCACTTCGTGGGTGGGGAACACGTACGCCGGCGCCACACAGTGGATGCAGGACTTCCTTTTCAACATCGCTGTCGCGGCCGACGGCACCGTCTACACGAACTCCTTCTGGGACGAGGGCGGCGACGAGGCCGGGATCTACAAGGATGGCAAGGTCGTCGGCAACAGCCACAGCGCGAACGGCGACGCGGTTGCGGTGAACAGCAAGAACGCGTTCCTGACGGTCGGCAACGGGCTGACCGCGTTCTCGCTGGCCGGTGTCGCGAGCACGGTGACGTTCGCCGTCGGCAGCCCGCCGGCCGCGGCCGCCGCGACCGACACGCAGGTGGTCGCCACCGACCGGGTGCAGAACCGGGTCATCGTGTTCGACGCCGCGACCGGTGCGATCGTGCGGACGTGGGCGGTGAACATGCCCGGCGCCGTCGCGATCGACCCGAAGAGCGGCGACGTCTGGGTGGTTTCCGGGGTCACCCGGGACACCAACGACGGCCACTTCTGGCACGTGGGCGCGAACGGCCCGGCGACGGTGCTCGGTTTCACGAACACCGGCAGCGCGCTGCCCGGCACGATCTCCGGGCCGGCGTCCGACTGGCTGCCGACGTCGCTGGCGATCGACGTCAACGGCAATCTGCTGGTCGGCGACAACGGGCCGCTGCGGCAGGTGCACACGTACACCGGGCTCCTCTCGCCGAAGCCGACGTTGGCTAAGAGCCTGGGCCGGCCGGGTGGGATCGGTAGCGGGACGCCGGGGGTGCCGGACACGAACAAGTTCTGGGGGATCTCCGGGGTTGGTGGGGATGCGGCCGGCAATGTGTACGTCGGTATGAACGAGTTCGGGACTTGGCTGCGCAAGTACGATCCGAGCGGGAGCTTGGTGTGGCAGCTGGTCGGGCAGGAGTTTGTGACGTCAGGGGACTTCGATCCGGCGTCGAACGCGTTGGACATCTACAGTCCGCATGCGCACTACCGGATGGACTACAGCAAGGCTCCGGGAAGTGACTCGACGTGGATGGGGTACACGCTGGACTCGGTGAAGTATCCGCAGGATCCGCGGTTGTTCATGATCGGGCATCAGCATCACATTACTTCGGCGTTCGTGCGGCGGTTTAACGGCGCCGTGTATATGTACACGACTGGTATGTACAGCGGTGAGTTGGTGGTTCATCGGATGCAGGGTGAGATTGCGGTCCCGTCTGCTGCGATTTTCAAGGCGCACTTCACTGATGCCCCGAACTGGCCGCCTTTTCAGCCTGCTGTGGGTGAGTGGATCTGGCGGGACGCGAATGGTGATGGGGCGTTCACTGCGGATGAGTACACGACGAACAACGGGCTCAGTGCGCCGAGTAACTGCTGGGTGTGGTTCGTCGACGACAAGGGGGATGTGTGGGAGGGCGGGGACCGTAACTTGCGGCGGTATCCGCTGCAGGGGTTCGACAGTCACGGCAATCCGATCTACGACTACGCGCATATGGTGACGACGGCGCTACCGGCGCCGTTCAAGCCGGTGCGGCGGTTGTACTACGACGTGGGGATGGACGTGATGTATGTGTCCGGGTACACGGCGGCGCAGCCGTTTGAGAACGCGCACTGGAAGGAGTGCGGCAAGGTCCTGGCGCGGTACGACAAGTGGAGCACGCTGGACCCGGCGACGGCGACGCCTACGTGGCAGGTTCTGTTGCCGTGGGATGAGACGGTGCAGCCGGTGGCTACGACGCCGGTGAGTTGGCAGCCGGCGGGGGAGTACATCTTCGTGTGTGGGATCGCTACGCGCGGGTTGGTGTGGGTGCTGAGGGCGTCGGATGGGTCGGCGGTCGGGATGTGGGAGCCGGGCGCGATTGTGGGGGCGCCTTCGGCGTATGGGCCGACGGGGTGGGTGGATATTCCGTATGGGTTGAATGCTGCGGTGGGGGTGGATGGGGTGTATCACGTGACGGTTGAGGATGATTTGAAGAACAAGGTTTTGGTTTATAGCTGGAGGCCGTGAGGGGTGTGCGGTGAGTTAGTGGGTGGGTGAGTGAGTGAGTTGGTTAGTTGGTTGGTTGGTTAGTTAGTTAGTTAGGGCCCCGGCTTCTTCGAGCGCTTGATGGGGAGTGCTGCGGGGAGGTCGGGTTCTGCCTGTTTGTGGGTTTGCAGAAGATTTTTACGGCTTCGCGCATGGTTTGATGGCCTCGCGGGGGGACGCAGTTCGGTTGAGTAGTCCTGGCACGGCGTTGCCGCGCCGTCGTGGCGGCGCGAAAATGACCGGTGTGGGTGCTGTCCGTGTCGAGGCCG
>NZ_JBGCCM010000033.1:0-134647 GCF_041262085.1 Catenulispora sp. GAS73 | reverse complement strand
GCCGCCGGTCACCTCACCCCAGCCGGACCACCCCGAACTGCCATACCAGTCCTCGAACAAGTTCCCACCCGGACTCGTACCGAAGACCTCAAACGACTTGTTCTCATAGACCGCGCTGAGACCGCCCTGAAGGCCGCCCCCGAGGTTCTGCCAGTCGGTCCAACCGGTCCCGGGCACGAACGTCACCTGGTAAGTGTTCCCCGTGTTCTTCCCCACCGCGAACGCGTGGAAGGTGCCGTTGTCGGGGTCGTAGGCGACCGCCGGTCCGCCGGCGAGAGCTTCACCGTCGTTGCCGCCGGTCACCTCACCCCAGCCGGACCACCCCGAACTGCCATACCAGTCCTCGAACAAGTTCCCACCCGGACTCGTACCGAAGACCTCAAACGTCCCGTTCTCATAGACCGCGCTCAGACCCCCCTGAAGGCCGCCTCCGAGGTTCTGCCAGTCGGTCCACCCGACGCCCGGCGCGAACGTCACCTGGTAGACGTTTCCAGAGGTCCGGCCGACGGCGAAGACGTGATACGTACCGTTGTCCGGGTCGTACGCCACCGCCGGCTGAGCCAACAGCGCCTCACCCCCGTTGCCCGCACCCATCACCGCGTAACCGGACCACCCCGTGCCGTACCAGTCCTGGAACAGGTTCCCGGACGGGCTCACCCCGAACACGTGGAACTCCCCCGCGGACGACACGGCATGCGCCGGCGCCGCCGCCACCGGGGCCGCCATCACACAGAGGGCGGTCGCCAGGGCCATGGCCAGCGCTCGTATCCGCGTCCACTGTTCCACCACACGTTTCATCTACTGTCTCCCGTTGTCCGAGGTGCGTTGATCATCGTCAGGAGTCTGATAGATGGCCCCGGGCGGGCACCAGGAAGAAGCACTGGCAGAAAAAACGGAAGTCTTCGGCGCCGGTTCGCTCGGCGCCCTCGAACGCAGCGCGGTGCGTAGACCGCAACCTGGTGCACAGAGCGCAGCGCAAGATCGTCACAGTGCTGGACGACGTGCTCGCACTGCCGGGAAGGGAGCCGCCGCCACCGCCTTAAGGCACGAACCGCACCAAGACGTCGAGCGCTGTCGCCACCGCCTCATCCGGCCGCAGTCCCAGCTCGCCGGCGAGCCGCTCCGCGTCCCGCATCCGCTGCTCGGCCGCCTCGGTGTCGCCCAGTTCGGCGTGCAGCGCGGAGACTCTCGCGATCGCCTGGAACCGGTCGAAGTGCGTTCCCGCATCAGCGTGCGCGTACTCGCACTGCTGGTAGTAGTCGAGGGCGGACTCCCGGCGCCCGCGCCGGTAGGCGACCAGACCCATGATGCCCAGGACGTCGCCCTCCCCGTTCCGGTCGCCCAGCTGCCGGAACAGCTCCGCGGCCGCGCGGGCGTGGCGCAGGGCCGTCTCGTAACCGCCGCGCAGAGCTTCCGCCTTCGCCAGCTCTGCGTGGCCGTTGGCCTCGACGGTGGGACTGCCGACCGCCTGAGCGAGTTCCAGCGCTCTCCCTGCGTGCTCCGCCTCGTCGTCGTACCGGCCCATGGACTCGTAGATGAGCGCGGTGATCCGTTCGATTCTGGCCAGGGCTCGCTTGTCGTCGAGTTCCGTGAACAGGATCCGGGCTCGCTCCAGGGCGGCGAGCCCGGCGTCGTGGTCTCCCCGCCGGTAGTGGGCCACGGCCGCGTCGCCGCTGGCCTGAGCCTCGGCCCGGGGGTCGCCGAGCCGCCGGGCCGCCGCGATCGCGTGCTCGGCCAGCAGGATCAGGGCCGGCCAGTCGGCGTTGTCGTCGAGGTGGTTCAGGAGCGTCCACGGGACTTGGCAGGCATGCGCGTCGTGCCCGTGGGCCACGGCGAGATCGACGACGACCGTGACAGTCGCCGACTCTCGCCGCAGCCACCGCAGGGCCTGTGTGTCGTCGTCGAACGCCGTCACCGTCGCGCCCGGAGCGGCGGGGCCGAGGGTGATCGGCGCCCTCAGCGGATGGACGAGCCGATCGGCCTGGAAGGCCGTGTGCAGGTAGTGGTCGAGCATCCGGCAGCGAGCTTTCCCGATGGCGGCCGCGTCCAGTTCGGCGTCCGCGAGTTCCACGGCGTACAGGCGGATCAGGTCGTGCGAGCGCCAGCGGCCGTCCGCTGTCGGCTCCAGCAGGTTCGCGTCCACGAGTTCGCGCAACGCCCGGCGGGTGGCCGGCGACGGCAGGCCGGCGAGGCTGGTGGCCGCCTCAAGCGAGAACTCCGCGGTCGGATGGAGCCCGAGACTCCGGAACACCGCCGAGGTCTGAGGATCCAGGTTCCGGACCGACCAGGAGATCACCGCCCGGGTGTCGGCCGCCGCGTCGGACACGCCGAGCTCGTCCAGCCGGGCCTTCTCGTCCGCCAGCCGCCGCGCCAGATCGGACACGGTGACGTCGGGTTCCAGCGTCAGCCGCGCTGCCAGGATCGTGACGGCCAAGGGCAGCCCGCCGCAGTACCGGATCAGATCCTTCACATCCGGCGGTTCGGGATCCGCCCCGTCGTGACGCAGCCGCGACGTGAGCAGGAGGCAGGCGTCCGCGTCGGCCAGCGGGCCCAGCCGGACCGGCCGCGCGCCTTCGACGGCGACCAGCCCGGTGAGCCGGTCGCGGCTGGTGACGACGGTCCGGCAGCCGGGCCCGGCCGGAAGCAGGGGCCTGACGTGCTCGCTGTCCACGGCGTTGTCCAGCACGACCAGCAGCCGCCGGTCGGCCACGAGCGTGCGGTAGAGCGCGGCCCGGTCGGCGGTGGACTCGGGCAGCTGCCGGACGGCGACGCCCAGCGCCTGGAGGAACCCGCCGAGCGCCTCGTGCGCCGGCAGCGACCGCCCGCGCGGATCGAAGCCCCGCAGATCGACGAACAACTGCCCGTCGGGGAACCGTTCGGCGGCGTGGTGCGCCCAGGCCACCGCCAACGCCGTCTTGCCGATCCCGCCGGCACCGATCACGGCGACGATCTGACCGCCGCCAATCCGGTCGAGTTCGGCCAGCTCGCCGGAGCGGGCCACGAACGACCACGGCCCCGCGGGCAGCTGCCGGGGAACGGACTCGGCGGCGTTCGCGGAACTCCCCCGCTCTTCCACCGTGCCGCCCGGATCCGCCGACGGCAGTGGTGGCACCGACGGCACCGGCCGCGTCGGCCGCCGCCGCGCGGCGGCCAGCAACCGGGCGTCTTCGTCGTCGAGCTCAAGCGCCGCGATGAGCGACTCGACCGTCTTGCGCTGCGGCCGCCGCGCCGTGCCACGTTCGAGATCGCCGATGGCGCGGGCGCTGAGCCGCGCGCGCTCCGCGACTTCCTCCTGGGTGAAGCCGGCGTCCGTGCGCAGCCTGCGGAGCAGGTCACCGAAGTGCAGTTCCTCAGGCACGGCAGTGAGTCTAACGAACACCGAGGAAACTTCCGGCCAACTTTCCCGGCGGATCGCTCTGCTCCGATGCGCGACCACGACGACTCATCGACGGTGCCGGTGACATGAAAACTGGCAGCCGAGGTATCAGGGTGGCGCCAGTACCGTCGGGCACGGGAGAGTGAAACGTGGAGATCTCGAAGGCGGGCCAGGACGGCGTGGACGCGGCCGAGTCATACGCGCCTGAGCCGAACCCGCCCGATTCGGACGCGCCCCAGCCGAACCCGCCCACAGCAGCCGAACTCCGCCACCGAACCCTGCGGCGCGTGTTCACCATCGGAATCCCCGTCGTCCTGATCATCGCCGTGTTCGGCTTCGCGATACCCCGCCTCGCCTCCTACGGCCAGGTGCTCGACACGTTGCGCACGATGACTGCGTCCTCGATCGCGATGGTCGCCGTGGCGGCGCTGGTCAACCTGCTGGCGAACTGGGCTCTGATCATGTCGGCCGTCCCAGGGCTGTCGTTGCCGCGGGCGGCGGCGTCGAACCTGGCCTCGACCGCGGTGGCCAACACCGTTCCCGGCGGCGGTGCGATCGCGTTGGGGATCAGCTGGCGCATGCTCGCCGGATGGGGCGTGACCTCGGGGGAGTTCGCGGCGTACGCGGGGGTGACGGGGGTCTGGAGTGCGTTGGCGAAGCTGGCGACGCCCGGTGTGGCGGTCCTCGTGCTGCTCTTCACCGGCCGCCTCTCCTCCGGCCTCGGGGCGACGACGACGCTGCTGACCGGCGCTTCGATCAGCCTCGGGGTCTTCGCCGTGGCGGTGGTCGTGCTTCGCAGAGGCCTGCGTGACGAGCGGGTGGCGCAGGCCGTCGGCCGGGCGGCGCAACGCTCGGCCGGGGCCGTCTTCAAGGTGTTGCGACGCCCGGCGCCCACGGGGGTGGCCGCGGCGGTCATCGGCTTCCGCGACCAGGCCAGGGACCTGCTGCACGAGCGCGGGGGCTGGCTGACGCTGGCGACCGTCGCGAGCGACCTGGGCTGGCTGGTCGTGCTCCAAGCCTGCCTGCTGGCCTGCGGAGTACCGCAGAGCCAGGTCTCCTGGGCCCGCTGCTTCGCCGGCTTCGCCCTGGCCCGGCTGATCTCCACCGTCCCGATCACGCCCGGCGGACTCGGCGTCATCGAACTCGGCCTCACCACCTACCTGGCGGCGTCCCTGGATCCGGCGTCCGCGGCGCGCGTCACGACCGCGATCCTGCTGACCCGGGCCGTGACGTTCGCGCTGCCGATACCGCTCGGCGCCGTGACCTACGCCGGCTGGCATCTCAAGCAGGTGCGGGCCGCCGTCACCGACGGGTAGGCGACAGGCAGCGCAGCACGTCGGCGGCCGGACCGGCCGCCTCGCCCGCGACCTCACAAGGCCTGGTCGCGCTTCGGGAAGACCACCTCCTGCAGGATCAGCCCGATCGCAGTGGCCGTCGGCACCGCGATCAGCGCGCCGACCAGACCCATCAGCGTCCCCATCACCAGCACCGCGATCATCGTCGCGATCGGGTGGATCCGTACCGTGTACTTCATCGTGAGCGGGTTGATCAGGTGGTCCTCGGCGAACCGGAACAGGGTGTAGAAGACCAGGGACGCGATCGCGGTCGGCACGGAGACCGCCAGCGCGACCAGGCTGACCGCGGCGCCGCCGACGGTCGAGCCGATGACCGGGACCATGTCCATGATGGCGACCAGGAAGCCGAGCACGGCGGCGTACGGGACCCCGACGGCCACGCACCAGACGAAGGTGGCCAGGCCGGCCAGCGCCGAGGTGGCCAGGTTGGCCAGCATGTAGCGGCCGACCTGCAGCAGGATCCGGTCGGTCAGGTCCCGGCTGCGCGGCCGGTTGCGCGCGCTCACGAACCGCAGCCCGAAGTCCCGCACCGTGGGCATGCCGACCAGGAAGTAGATCGTCAGCGTCATCACGATGAAGGTCGAGGTGACCGCGCCGACGATGATCTGTCCGGCGGTCATCAGACCGGAGACCAGCTTGCCGGCCACGTCGCCGGAGGCGAACTGCGCCTTGGCCTTGGCGACGAGGTGGTAGCGGTCCTCGATCTTCCCCAGCTGCGAGTGGTGGTCGTGGATCTCCTGCAGCCAGGTGGGGATCTCCTTGGTCAGCGCCGTGACCTCGTTGCTCACCGGCGGAATGACCAGGGCCAGGAAACCGCCCAGCACAGCGGTGAATCCGATCAGCACCACAGCGACCGCGAACCCGCGCCGCAACCGCAGACGCTCCAGACCCACCACCATCGGCTCCAGGCTGACGGCCAGGAACGCCGAGAGCAGGACCAGAATCAGAACCTGCGCGGACCGCAGGATCGCCTCAGCAGTCGCATACGCCAGGATCGCTCCGGCGGTGAACCCGTAGCCCACCTGGAACCAGGACCGCTGCGCAGGCAGCCGCCGCACGGACCGGCCGGGCACCCACAGCCGCTGCCCGTCCGACGCATCGGGCTCCTCCGCGGCCCCCGCTATGCGCGATTCCGTCGCGCGCAGATCGTCGTGCGCCGCGATGGTCGCCGATGGCAGAACCGCCCCACTGTCAGTCACGCCTGACCCTCCCCTACGAGTGGCGACACTTCGCGACGCCACAGAACATCGGTTTGGCCTGGTGTCCTGACTGCCCCGGAACAAACATGCGCGATCAGCCATCCGGCACGGTTCGGCCCTGCGGCCGGGCCACCGGCGCCACGGTGCCCCCGCGTGCATCTTCGCGTAGCTCACACGCCGGCGGCCGGAACTTGATCCGGTTCGCCGGCGCGCGAGGCCATAGCTATGCCAAGCCGATCTGCTCAGCCTGCGCGGCTGCGTCCCAGAAGGCGGAGATCGCGATGACCCGGTCGCCGTCCCACTTGACGGTCTGGCCGAATTCGACGTCGAAGGCCTTGCCGGTCGGCGGGATCACCGTCCCGTCGGGCAGGACCATCTCCCCCGTGAAGGTACCGGTGACGCGGGTGATGACGGTGATCCAGTCACCGCTTCCGAACTGGATCGGGTACGGGTCGCACGCCACGCGCACGTCCGGGAAGGCGCGGAAGAACTGCTCCATCGCCGCGGCGTGTGCGGCTCGCCCGTACAACGGCTGGGCGTTGCCAGTGACGTAGGCGACCATGTCGGGGTGGTGCACGGCGTCCATCGCCGCGATGTCTCGGGCGTTGAACGCGTCGTCGCCCTGCTTCATCAAGCCCAACAGACGGGCGGTCCGCTCCTGGGCGTCGGTCGTGGAAGACATGACGATCCTCTCTTTGAGTTGAGTACAATCTTCGAGTTGACTACAACTTCTTGGCTTGCCGGCCTATTCCTCGCAGCTGGAGTCAGGTCCAAACTTCGAGCACGCTCGCTAAACTGGCCGGGATGGAACCCACAGGGCTGCGCGAACGCAAGAAGGCACGCACGAGGCGGCACATCGCCGACACCGCCGCCCGGCTGTTCGCCGAGCACGGCTACGAACACGTCACGGTGGCAGACGTCGCCCAGGCGGCCGAAGTGGCCGAGCAGACGGTCTACAACTACTTCGGCACCAAGGAACAACTGGTCACCGACCGCGAAGAACAGGTCCGGGACCGACTGTGCGAGCTCATCCGCACCCGCCCCGCGGGGGCGACGCCGGCGGCCGCGATCCGCGAGTTCGTCCTGACCGGCGTGCAGGGAATCCGCGGCGTCCCCGAGAACCAGTGGCCCGGCGAACTCGGCCATCTGGCAGCCATCAGCCCCACCGTCCACCGACTCGCCCTGGAACTGACAGCCCGCCAGGCCGACGCCCTGACCGAGGCCATCGCCGCCACATCGGCCGTGCCGCCCGAAATCGCCCGTCTGCAAGGCATCGCACTGGCTGGCGTGTTCCAGATCATCATCACCGGCACCGGCCGACGCACGGCCGAGGGACAGAGCCAGAAACAGATCGCCGACGAACTCCACCCGGCCGTGGCCCGCGTCCTCGACGAACTCGACCACTGGTTCGCCGTCTCGGAACCGACCACGTCGGTCTGATCTGTCGCCGTCCAGGGGCGCAGCGCCCCCACATCCGCGTCAAAGTTTTTCCAAACGCTCGGCTGGCAGCGTTCACGTCGCACCTGAGGATCAAGCCTTCGGAAAGCGATGGAGCGGCACCTTATGTTCGTTCGGAACAAAGCGTGGGCGGCTGCGGCGGCCCTGAGCGCAGCACTCGGCGTGGTCTCGGCCACTGCGCCGCAGGCGTCGGCGGGGACCGTCACGGTCCCCTACCAGACCGGTTACCAGCTCGCGTACAACAGCGGCAACGGCTCCGTGATGGGAGACCTGTGTGTCTGGCCCAACAGCAGCGGTGTGTTGGGCGGCTGCAACCCCTCCACCCTCGGAGCGGCCATCATGCCGGGGACCAGCCCCGCGATCACCTCGCTGCACGGCAAGGGCTACGAAATGGCCTACCAGACCAGCGCCGGCACCCTGGCGGTCGCCGGCAAGCAGGCAAACGGAGACCTCGGGTTGGCCATGATGCCGGGCACCAGCCCGTCCATCACAGACCTGTCCGACGGCGGCTACGAGATCGCGTTCCAGTCGAACACCGGGGCGCTGTGGGTGACGGGGACCGCCGGCAACACCGCACCGGTCGGCGTGGCCATGGACCCGACGAGCAGCCCGTCGATCACCGATGCGGGCAACCCGGGCTATGAAATCGCCTACCAGGACGCGTCGCACAACGTGGAGGTGGCCGGCGGCCTGGGCACCGAGAACCTCGGCCAGAACATGGCGCCCGGCACCAACCCCAGCATCATGGTCCTGGGAAGCGGCTACGAGATCGCATACGCCGTCCCCGGCGGGGGGCTCGTGGCCACCGGCAGCCTGGGCACCACCGCGGCCGGGGTGGCATGGCCCGGTACGAGCCCGGACATCACCTACGCGCCACCTACGGCCAACAGCCCCAACGGCTTCTACGAGATCACGTACCAGAGCGCCGACGGCCGACTCTTCGGCTACGGGTCGCTGCTCGCCGGACCGGTCATCGACCCGCGCAGCCCGAACGGAATCCAGCTGGCGCCCGGGTCCAGCCCCACGGGTGCCGGAATCTACCAGCCCATAGAGGGGACGGCACCGGCCTACGAGATGTTCTACGAAGACCCCTCCGGTCGACTGCGGTACGTCATCGGGTCCGCCTTCTCCAGCGCCTACATCAACCCGGCACAGTGGATCGGCACCATCACCACCGGCACCAGCCCGGCGGTCGCCACCTACCAGCCCGAGCCCCCGATCCAGCGCCACCACTGACTGACAGATCCCCCGGCCTCCGCCATCGGTCGGGGTGCTTGACAGTCGTGCGGGGCCTGGGTGCCCCGCACGGCTTCATCGGCCGGAATGCCGGCCCACCCGCCCCGCCACGGCGGCGGGGACCGTGCACTCGCAGACTTGACCTGGTCATCAGGCCGTGGCCGCACGGTGTGGACGAGCCGCAGGTGATCGCATGGGCGTCTCTGGGCGGCGGGACCTGGACACCGCACGCCCGGCCGGGACGTTCGCGTTCGTCGGGCGCGAGCACGAGCGCGAGCTGGAGTCGGTGATGATCGAAGGCCCTGCCGGGATCGGCAAGTCGCGGCTGATCAGCGAGGCGGCCTCCGCGATCGCCGAAGCCGGAGGGCGGACTCTGACCGGCGTCTGCCATCCGCTGCGCGAGCTGTTCCCCTACGGCCCGGTCGTGGATGCGTTACGCAAGGCGGGGCCGTGGCTGAGCGCATAGTGCCTCCTCGTGTCGCCGGAGTGTGTGGAAGGCGCGAGAGTGAGAGACGTGGGCCATTTCCGAGGAGTCGGCGCGCCCGAAGAGGCCGTGGTGGAAGCCGCGCAGGCTGGTGTGACGTCGTCGGCCACGATGCCCAGGCGGTCGCGCCGAATGCTGATCGCGGCGTACGTGTTGATCGTCGCGGCCATCGTGGCGGACCTGCTCACCGGGCCGCACACCACGGTCTCACCGATCCTCGCCGCGGTCCCGGTGCTGGCGGCGGCGGGCGCCAGGTCCGCCCGGGTGCCGCTGGTCGCCGGAGCGCTGGCGGCCGTCGGCGTCGGGCTGCTCGCCCTCGGCAACCAGGACGTGTCGGCCGCCGTGCACGTCGAGGCCGTGGCCGCCGTGGCGGCCGTCACCTTGGCCAGCGCCGCCGGCGTCGTGCTGACCAAGACCCGGGAACAAGAACTCCGGCAGGTCCGCACGGTCGCCGAAGCGGCCCAGCGCGCCCTGCTCCGTCCCGTCCCGGACAGGATCGGCCGGATGCGGGTCGCCGTACGCTACCTGGCCGCCGCGGCCGAGGCCAGGATCGGCGGGGATCTCTACGAGGTCCTGGACACCCCGTACGGCACCCGGGTTCTGCTCGGTGACGTGCAGGGCAAGGGCTTGGGCGCGGTCGAGACCGCCGCGGACGTCCTCGGCGTGTTCCGAGCGGACGCCCGGACGGAACCAGACCTCGCCCGAGTCGCCGAACACCTGGACAGCGCGCTCGAACAGAGCCGACACAACGAGCGGTTCGTCACGGCCGTGCTGCTCGCGGTCCCGGCGGCGCAGAACGTGGTGGAGATCGTCAACTGCGGCCATCCGCCTCCGCTGTTGCGGCGCCGCTCCGGAGCCGTGAGCGAGATCGAGCCACCGTCCCATGTACCGCCGCTGGGGTTGCAGGCACTCACCCCCGACGCCATCGGCGGCAAGACGGTCGACCTGGAGCCCGGCGACCTCCTCCTGCTCTACACCGACGGCGTCTCGGAGACGCGCGACCTCCAGGGCCGGTTCTACCCGCTCGCCGCCAGACTCGCGGCGATCGGCGCGCGAGAGCCCGACGCGGTTCTCGACGAACTGCTCGCGGACGTGGTGGCGTACTCCGCCGACGGGATGACCGACGACGCGGCGCTGCTCGCCGTCCGGCGCGACGCTTGAACGGCAGTGGCCACGGCCGCCACAGCCCCGCCCGGCCCGGCCCGGCAGTCGCTTCGGGCTCAGGCGGCGATTGGTCAGGAGCCGTACTCGCAATGCTCAACGCGGCCCGGCTGGGTGAGGGAGTCGGTTGTGGCCGAGAGATTGGCTGGCTCGGCGCTACGACCCCGAACGCAAGAAGGCGCGACTTCACCCCGGGCCGTGCTCGCCGCGGCCCTCGCCGGGAACGGCGACGCCGGCCCCGGCCCACAGCTCGGCGACTGCACTAGGCTCGGCACATGAGCAACGCTGATGCTGTCATCGCCACCTTGCGCAGCGAGTTCGACGACCTCGCCGGGCTGTCGTCCCGTTTTTCCGACGAGCAGCTCGCCGCGCCGACCGCCGCGGAGGAATGGGACGTCTCCCAGGTTCTCTCGCACTTGGGCAGCGGCGCGGAGATCAACCAGAACGCACTGCGGGTATCGCTGGAAGGCAAGCCGAACCCCGGGATCGAGTTCAGCAAAGCGATCTGGGCGAGATACGACGCAGCGGACCCGCGGGATCGGCTGGAGTGGTTCTTGGCCGCCAACGAAGCACTGACCCAGTCCTTTGAGTCACTCGGCGAGGAAACCCGGCAGAGCCTGAAGATCGACACGGGCTACCTCCCGGCCCCCATCGACGTCGCGGGTTTCGCGACCGCACGGCTGAACGAGCTCGCGCTGCACTCCTGGGACGTACGCGTCGGCTTCGACCCGGCGGCGACGGTCACCCCGGCGGCCACCGCGCACCTGCTGGCCCTGAGCACGGACGTAGCCGGCTACATCGGCCGGCCGGAGACACTGGACGGCCTGGCCGCCGTGATCGCGGTGACGACGGCCGGCCCGGGGCAGTCCTTCACCCTGACGCTGGGCGACAAGATCAGCGCCGCGATCGGCACCCCCGAGCAGGCCGACGGGACGCTCACCCTGCCCGCCGAGGCCTGGCTCCGGCTGGTCACAGGCCGGTTGAAGCCGCAGTACACGCCCGACGGGATCACCGCGACCGGCGTGGTCGACCTGAACCTGCTGCGCCGGGTATTCCCGAAGTTCTAAAGCTTTTTTTGGAAGGCGGCTGATGGCTTGGCGCCGTTGCGGGCAGCCATCCAGACGGTGACATCTTTAGCGATGCGGCCGATGCCGTCATGGCCGGATTCGCGCCACGCGTTCGCTCGCCGGCGATGGACCGCCCACGAGGTGCCGGGACATCTTCTTCGGTCCAGTTCGCTGGCGTCGGAGGCACCGGCCCGAGGCCGCCTGTCAATCGCCTCTGCGGCTTCGCTCAGCGGTGAGCGGGGCGTCGCGGTCGCCGCCGGCGAGTTGCCGGGCGATGTCGCGGGGAACGCGTACGCCACGGGTGCGGAGGTCGGTGATGAAGCGGGCGGAGAGCGGATCTGGTCGGGCCGGCGTCACCGCGATCAGCTGCCTGACCCACTTCGGTGAGAAGGACCGGATCGCGGCCGGCAGGCCGGCGCTCACCGCACTCACCGGGGCGACGCAGACACCCAGACCGGCGGCGGCCAGTTGGGGCCCGGCTGCGGTGATCGAGGTGCTCATCACCGGCTCGGGCCGGACCCCGGCATCCGCGAGTGAGCGGTCAAGCCAGTCGCGCAGTCCGTTTTCCGGTGCGAAGTGCACCAGCGCCTCGCCATCGAGTTCGTGCAGTCGCACGTCTCCCGCGGCGGCCAGACGGTGACCGACCGGCGCCGTCAGCACAATCTCCTCGTCGGCGATCACGCTGGTCACGTAGCCCTGCGGGACCGGCGCGGGTAGCAGCACGATATCGACCGCGCCGGTATCGATGAAGCCGAGCAACTCGGCGAGTACCGCGGACTCGCGCAGGCTTACAACGATGCCCGGACGCCTGCGGTGCCATTCGCGCAGGACTGGGGCGACGAGCGGAACGGTGAGGCTCTGGGCGCACGCCACGCGCAGGCTCCCACCCGTGCCTTCACCGATCGCACGAGCCGAGTGCATGGCCGATGCGGCAGCCTCAAGCGCCCGACGGGCGTGCGGGAGGGCGGCGGTGCCTGCCGGGGTCAGGCTCACCCCGCGTGGACGGCGGTTGAGCAGCGCGGTTCGCGTCTCCCGTTCCAGCTCGGCGAGCTGGTGCGAGACCGCGGGTTGGGTCAGGTGCAGCAGCCGTGCGGCCTTTGTGATCGACCCGCAGTCGGCGACGGCGACCAGACATTCGAGCGCACGAAGAGATGCCATAAACAGAGTTTATGCCAACTCTCGGAACTATGAATCTCGCGATGGGAAGGTCCGACGGCCTCTCGCCGCTGAATATCTCGGGCGCCCGCATCGGGCGTGTACAAGCGCAAATCAGGAGGTTCACATGACGCAAGTCTTCGTGACTGGCGGGTCGGGATTCATCGGGCGCGCGCTGATCAGTCGGCTGGTGGACGAGGGGCACGACGTCCGAGCTCTCGTCCGGAGCACGACGGCGGCAGACACGGTCGCGGCATTGGGTGCGAAGCCGGTGCAGGGAGTGCTGACCGAGCCTGACACCTGGCGCGACGCGGTGTCAGGCAGCGAGGTGCTGTTCCACCTGGCGGCCGAGACCGATCTGGACGCCGACCTCGCCCGGCACCGGCTGGTGACCGTCGAGGGGACCCGGGCCGCACTGCTAGTCGCCCGCGAGGCTCAGGTGGCCCGCTTCGTGAGCTGTGGCAGCGAGGCCGCGCTGTTGGCCGGCGACCCGCTCATCGATGTCGATGAAACAGCACCGCTGCGGCCGGACTCATCCGCAGCGTATTGCGCGGTCAAGGCGGAGCAAGAGGCCATCGTGCTGGAGGCGAACACCGATGATTTCACCACCGTCTCCATCCGCCCCAAGTTCGTGTGGGGTGCCGGAAGCCCCGTGACCGACAGCCTCGCCGCCGTCGCCTCGGCGGGGCAGTTCTCATGGATCGCGGAGGGACGTCACACCACCGATATCACTTTCGTCGACAACGCCGTCGAGGGTCTCATCCTGGGTTGGCGGCGCGGAAAGCCCGGCCAGGCGTACTTCGTCACAGACCAGGAACCCGTGCAGTTCCGCGAGTTCATGCAGACCGTGTTCGACATCTACGGCGTCGACACCCCCATCCCTGACATCGACCTCGCCACCGCGGCCGAAGTCGTTCCGGTGCCGGTCCGTTGGTTCATCGGGCAGACCTGCACGCTGCGCACCGACAAGGCCGTCAAGGACCTCGGCTACCGCCCGGTCGTGTCCCGGACGACGGCACTCGACATCCTTCGTCGATCCCGCCAGCCGGAGACCACATCCGCGGACCGCTGACCGCTGACCCACGAGCAGACCGGGCGCCGGCGGCAGAGGAATTCAGCTACCCGCTGAATTCCTCTGCGCCGGCGACGGCGAACTGATCCTGCTCCGGTCCACCCCGCCGGACGACTTCTGATACCGGTACGGAGAAGGAGAAACGCCATCGTGTCATCTGTCGTGCACGACGACCGACCGATCACGACCAAGAGCACGCTCCCGATGCTGAGCCTGCTCGCCCTGTTCACCGCCGGCTTCCTCGGCATCCTGAACGAGACGGTGCCCGCGGGCCTGCTACCGAAGATGTCCGCAAGTCTCGGCCTGTCGGATTCGGTCGCTGGTCAGACCATCACGGTGTATGCCCTCGCGACCGCCCTGACGGCGATCCCACTCAACGCCGCTCTGAAGAACGTCGGCCGCCGTACCCTGCTCGTCTGGTCCCTCACCGCGTTCGCAGCAGCCAACCTCGTCATCGCCCTCGAAAACAGCTTCACCGTCATCCTCATCGCCCGGTTCGCCGCCGGGGTGGCCGCCGGTTTGATCTGGTCGAACATCGGGGGAATCGCCGCACAGCTGGTCCCGGAAAACGCGCGGGGCAAAGCGATCGCGATCGCCCTGGCCGGCACACCCGCGGCCCTCTGCCTCGGGCTGCCCGCGGGCACCGCCTTGGGGGACGCGGCCAGCTGGCACGCCACGTTCGGCGTGATGGCGGCTCTCGCCGTGGCGCTGATCGCCTGGGTCTTCGCCTCGGTGCCGAACCTGACAGCCGAACCAAAGAACGCCCACGTGTCTTTCCCGTCCATTCTTCGTGCTCCCGGCGTCCGCACCATCCTGTGGGTCGTCGCCGGCTTCATCACCGCCCACAATCTGCTGTACACCTACATCGAGCCGCTAGCGAGCCGATCCGGCGCGGGCCAGATCGAATGGGTGCTGCTCGTGTTCGGGATCGCGGCCCTGCTGAGTATCTGGGCGACGGGGCACTTCGTTGATCCGCACCACCGCGTGCTGATGCTCGTCAGCAGTTGTCTCCTAGGCGTGAGCGCCGCCGTGCTCGGGGTCGCCTTCGTCAGCCCTGCGATCCTCTATCTGGGTGTCGCGGCGTGGGGCGTGGGATTCGGCGGTTCGGCCACCCTGTTCGTGACGGCCGGGATCCGGGCGGCGGGCACCGATGGGGTCCAGGCCGCGGTTGTCACGGTGTTCAACCTGAGCATCGCGGCGGGAGGAGTCTTCGGGGGCCTCCTTCTCACCGGATTCGGAGTGCTGTCCATCCCTTGGGCGTCCGCGGCCATCATGATCCCCACCATCGTCACCGTCGTGGCGGGGCGGCGGTATTCGTTCCCGCATTGGACCTGAACGACCCTGTTGCACTGTGGGCTCCGGAAACGATTCGAAAACTGCCCCTCACCTGCCGCCGCGACTTCCTGTCGCCGGCCGCGGCCGTTCCTACCCTCGGACCAGCCCCCGGCGTGGGAACCGGGCGGCCCACCGACAGACGGGAGGAGGAACCCATGCCGAATCCATTCGAGCACGAAGACGGCCGGTATCTGGTCCTCGTGAACGACGAGGACCAGCACTCGCTGTGGCCGGCCGGCATCGCCGCCCCCGACGGCTGGCGCGTCGTCCACGGACCGGAGCGGCGCGCCGCGTGCCTGGCGTACGTCCAGGCGCGTTGGAGCGACATCCGGCCGGCGAGGCTGCGCGCGCAGCAGGCAGCGGCGGTGCGGTAGCCATGGCGGTGCAGACATTCTCAGCGCAGGACACGGCGGTGGTGCGGCCCGAGCCCCGGCCGAACGCCGTCAGGACCCTGATCTGCCTCGGCTTCTGCGGCGGCGGGACCGGGGCGTACCGGGCCTGGCTCAGCTGCCTGGAGAAGGACGTGGAGTTGGCGCTGGTCTGCTATCCGGGGCGGGAGGGCCGGTTCGCCGAGCCGTACGCCGCCGACTGGGAGCAACTCGCCGAGGACGCCGCGGACTCGGTCGCGCGCGTCGTGGCCGCCGATCCGGGGCGCCCCTACGAGGTGTTCGGGCACAGCATGGGCGGCTGGATGGCGTTCGACGTCGTGGTGCGGCTGGCGGCCCGCGGGTGCCGGCTGCCCGAGCGGCTGATCGTGTCCTCCTGCAACGCCCCGGATCGCGGGGTCACCGACCTTGACCGCTTCCCGCGGATCGAGGACACCCGGGAGCGGCTGCTGGAGTGGATGGAGACCATCGGCGCGCTGCCGGACTACGCACGGGAAGACCCTGATCTGTGCGACATGGCCGTGGAGCTGATGCAGGCGGACATCAGGGTCCGCGATTCCTACCGACCGGCGCCGGGGGCCAACACCACGGTCCCCGTGCTCGTCCTGTATGGGGAGGATGACCCGGTCATCGAGCCCGCCCTGGCCGAGCAGTGGGCCCGGTGCGCCGCCGGCGGTTCGCGCACGCAGGCCCTGCCGGGCAACCATTTCTACACTCCCGCGACGTGGGAGAAGCTGCCCACCTACTTCCTGACCGACAGCACCCTGACACCGGAGGGGTCGCGATGACGATCACCTGGATCCACGAGACCGGCACGCCGGTGACCGCGATCCTCGACGAAGGCGGCACGGCGGACGCCGCCGCGGCCGTGTCCTGGGTCGAGGAGCACCACGACGAAGTGCGCCGCGCGCTCACCGAGCACGGCGCGCTGTTCCTGCGGGGACTGAACGTCCACTCCCCCGCGGACTTCGCCGCCGTGCGCGACGCGTTGTTCGCCCGGCGCGCCGCGTACCAGGAGAAGGCGACGCCGCGAAGCGACTTCGGCGACGACGTCTTCTCCTCGACCGACCTGCCGCCGGCGCACGCCATCCGGATGCACAACGAGAACAGCTACACGCTGACCTTCCCCGGGCTGCTGCTGTTCGGCTGCCTGACCGCCCCGCAGGAGGGCGGCGCCACGCCGGTCGCCGACGTGCGCGAGGTGCTGCGGCTGCTGCCGGCCGACCTGGCGGCGCGCTTCCGCGAGCACGGCTGGCGGCTGAACCGGCACTACGCCGAGCACATCTCGCTGAGCTGGCGGACCGCGTTCGCGACCGAGTCGCCCGAGGACGTCGAGCGGTACGGCGCCGCCAACGGCATCGAGGTGCGCTGGGGCCCGGACGACACGCTGAGCACCAGCCAGCTGCGCTCGGCCACGATCCGGCATCCGCGGACCGGCGAGGAGGTCTGGTTCAACCACGTCGCGTTCTGGAACGAGTGGTCGCTGGACCCTGACATCAGGGACGTGATGGTCGACGAGTTCGGCCCCGAGGGCCTGCCGTTCAACACCTTCCTCGGCGACGGCACCCCGCTGACGCCACAGGAGGTGGCGCTGCTGGACGCCGCCTACGAGCAGGCCACGGTGCGCCGGGCCTGGCGGACCGGGGACCTGCTGCTGGTGGACAACGTGCTGGCCGCGCACGGCCGCGACCCGTTCCGGGGCGATCGGAAGATCGTGGTCGGGATGGGCGAGCCAGTCGCTTTGGCGGATTGCTCGCCGTCGCTGTCCGTCCCGGCGGCCGCCGTGCCGGCCGGCGTGGCGTAGGAAGGAAGGCAATCATGGCTGTCGATACAGGGGGCGCGCCGACCGTGCGCGATCTGAGGGAGCGGTTCGAGAAGGGCGCGGCGGCGCATCCGGAGCGGGACGCCGTCGTCGCGCCGGATGGGACGGTGGTCGCCTTCGGCGTCCTGGCCGAGCGGGTGCGCGCTCTGGCGGGTGCGCTCGCCGACGCCGGGGTCCGGGTCGGGGACACCGTCGGGGTGTGCCTGGACCGCGGGCCGGTGCTGCCGGCGGTGCTGCTCGCCGCATGGTCGGTGGGAGCGGCGTACGCGCCGTTGGATCCGGCGTATCCGCAGGCTCGGCTGGACTTCATGGCCGAGGACGCGGGGATCGCGGCCGTGGTGTGTGCCGACCGTGGTCGGCGGTGGCCCGACGGTGTTCGAGTGCTGACGCCGGACGCTGCCGCGGACGGCGCCCACGAGGCCGTATCAGTGCCCGCCGACACCCCCGCATACGTGATCTACACGTCAGGCTCGACCGGCGAGCCGAAGGGCGTGGTCGTGAGCCGCGCCAGCGTAGCCCACCTCGTCGACGGCCTTGAGGAGTGCGGAGCCTACGGCGCGGAGCCCGCGCGCGTCGGGTGGAACGCCAGCGTCAACTTCGACGCCTCGGTGCAGCAGTGGGCGCGGATCTGCCGCGGCGACACGCTGCTCACGATCACCGAGGAGCTGCGCTCGGATCCCGCGGCGTTGGCCGGCTACCTGCTGCGGGAGCGGGCCACGGACCTGGACGCGACCCCGTCGCACTGGTCGGTGCTGCGCGACCGCCTCGTCGAGGCCGCACAGGAGCTGCCGCAGGGCCTGCGCCTGTTCCTCGGCGGCGAGGCGGTCCCCGAGACGATGTGGCAGGATCTGGCGACCAGCGGGTCTGTGCGCGCGCTCAACCTCTACGGCCCGACCGAGTGCACCGTCGACGCCACCGCCGGGTGGATCGCGGGCGCCGAGCCGCACATCGGTGCGGCACTGCCGAGCGTGGCGGCCTATGTCCTCGACGACGACCTGGTCCCGGCGGACGAGGGCGAGCTGTACGTGGCCGGCCCGGGACTGGCCTCCGGCTATCTGCGGCGTCCGGCGCTGACCGCCGAACGCTTCGTGGCGTGCCCGTTCGGGCCGCCCGGCGCGCGGATGTACCGCACCGGCGACCGGGTCCGCCGGCGCGCCGACGGCACCCTGGCGTACCTGGGCCGGGTCGACCACCAGGTGAAGGTGAACGGTCTGCGCGTCGAACTCGGCGAGGTCGAGGCGGTCCTGGCCGGGCACCCGGCGGTCGCTTCCGCGGTCGTCGCAGTGCGCGAACACCCGCGCCTGGGACGCAGCCTGGCGGCGTACTGGGTGCCGGCACCGGGATTCGACACCGATCCCGAACCGCTGCGCACCCACCTGCGCGACCGGCTGCCCGAGCACCTGGCGGGGATGCCGCTGACCGCGCTGGACGCACTGCCGCTGGGCGTCGGCGGCAAGGTCGATCGCAGTGCCCTGCCGGAGCCGGCCGAGCAGCGGACGACCGACACGGGCGAGGACCCGACGCCGACCGGGGATCTGGAGGTGTCGATCGCGGCGGCCTGGCGCGAGGTGCTGGGCCGGGACGAGGTGCTGGCCACCGACGACTTCTTCGTCCTGGGCGGACACTCGCTGGTGGCGCTGCGCGTCGTCGCGGATCTGAAGAAGCGGCACGGGGTGGTGATCCGGACCCGGATGGTCTACGAGAACCCGCGGTTGCGGGATCTGGCCCGGGCGGTCGCCGCCGCCGGGTGAGGCGGCAGCCGACCAACGGCGGAGCCCCTGGCGGTGGTGACCACCGCCAGGGGCTCCGCCGCAGGCAATCGGCCTCAGCCGGTCAGAGCCTCCTGCCGGTCGTGGACGCCGGACCCGGGCCACCACAGATCCTCCGGCCCCAGCACCGAGGGACTGTACTTGCCCAAAGCGCTGATCAGCAGCCTGAGTTCCAGCGCGATGCACTCGGCCAGCCGCACCAGACCCCGCTCGGGGTCCTCCGCCACCGCGATCAACGCCGCACGCCCCAGCCCCGCGGCCCCGGCGCCGAGGGCGAGAGCGCGCACGATCCGGGTCCCCTCCCACATCCGGCCGGTGACCAGCAGGTCGCCGGCCGGCCGGCCGATGCGGCGCAGGCATTCGCCCAGCGGCAGGCCGACGTGGTCCAGGAAGGCGGTCGGGGCCCAGCCGGTGCCGCCCTCGGCGCCGTCGACGGTCACGGCGTCCGCACCGGCGCTCCAGGCGGTCGCCGCGGCCTCGGCGATGTCGCGACCGGGGTGGAACTTGATCCACGTACGGGCTCGCGGGTAGTTGTTCCGCATGAAGTGCAGCTGCTGGCGCACGATCTCCTCGGTGAACGTCCCCGGGCTCGCGCAGCGCAGCACCCGCTCCGAACCCGGGCCGAGCACGTCGCGCACCGCGAAGCGGTCGGCGAGCCGGTCCGCCTCGGGCCGCGTGAGCACGGTCATGCCGCCCAGCCCGGGCTTGGCGCCCTGGCCGACCTTCAGCTCGAACCCGAGCCGGCCGGAGGCCAGCAGCGGCTGGACCGCCGGGTCGCTGTAGAGCAGGTTCCAGACCTCGGAGTCGGCGTCCTCGGTACTCTGCTGCACCACGACGCCGCCACGGCCCTCCCCGGCTTCCTCCAGGTAGGCGCGGATCCGGGACAGGATCACCGACGGCGCGCCCGAGGCACCGCGGTATCCGTGCACTGACACGGTGTTCTCGCCGATCACCATCGGGATGCCGAGGCGGCCGGCCTGCCGGCTCGCGGCGACGGCGAGGTCGCCGCTGCCGACCCGGGTGGATCCGAACGCCGACAGGAACAACGGAAGCGGGCTGGCGAAGCCGCCGATGCCGGATTCCAGGTCCACGTCGTCGGGCAGCGGCTCACGGCCCAGCTCGATCAGCCGCTCCAACCGCCGCGGCATGAAGACCGGCGGGACGATGCGCGCCCGGTCCAGGTCGTCCTGAGCCTGACCGCAGCCGTCCGACACGCCGGCCCCGAACACCCGCACGCCGTAGTCGGCTTCCGGCGGGAAGGCGTCGGCGGTTCCCACGCGCGCCCGGTCACGTACCCGCGCCTCGGCGAATCCGGCAGCGAATCCGTCGACGAAGTCCCCGGTCACGGCGCCAGCACCCCCGGAAGCTTCGGGTAGGCGCTCACTTGCCACAGCGCGTCGAGTCCGGTCAGGAACCGCACCAGCCGCTGCAGGCCCATGCCGAACCCGGCGCTGGCCGGGATGCCCTCGCGCACCATGTCCAGGTACCACTGGTATTTCGCGGGGTTCTCCCCGCTCTCGCGCATGCGCGTGATGATCGCGGCGTAGTCCGCCTCGCGCTCGCTGCCGCTCACCAACTCGCCGAACCCGCCGTGGGCGATGAGGTCGAAGTTGCGCAGCACGCCCGGCCGATCAGGGTCCTGACGATCGTAGAAGCCCCGCGAGCCCTTCGGGTAGTCGGTGACGAAGAACGGCCGCACGGCCTGCCGCGACAGCCGCTCCTCGCCGGTCCAGTCGATCTCGGCGTCAGGGCTCTGCGGATGCCCGAGGGCGCGCAGCCGGCCCACGGCCTCGGCGTGGGTGCACCGGTCGAACGGCCCGTCCAGCAGCTCGGCGAAGGCCCGACGGTCACGGCCCAGCCCCACCAGTTCCTGCGGCACGCGTTCCCAGACCCGCTCCACGACCGCCTTGAGCAGATCCGCCGCGAGCCGCATGGCGTCCTCGCGGGTGCCGTCGGCGATCTCCACGTCGATCTGGTGGAACTCCACGAGGTGCCGGCCGGTCTCGGCGGTCTCCGGCGGCTCGACGCGCACGTTCGGCGCGATGTAGAAGAGCTTGCCGAAGCCGCGCAGCGAGGCCTGCTTGTAGAGGATGGCGCTGGTCATCAGACGGTAGCGCTGTCCGTAGTAGTCGACGTCGAGCGCTTTGGCGCCGCGCCCGCCGGGGTCGGTGACCGGGCCGATGAGCGGCGGCAGCAGTTCGGTGAACCCCCGGCCGCGCAAAAGGTCACGGGTGGCTTGGAGGGCCTCCTGCTGGACGAGCATGGCGGCCTTGAGCGTGTCCGAGCGCAGGTGCTCGGCCAGCGGGAGCGGCCGAGGCGGGGTGGGGCCCGCCACGGCGAGCGGGGTCGGGGACGTCTGGATCATCGTCGATCTCCTTCGAGTCGGTCGCCGAGGGGCGCACCGGTGCGGGGCGAGGCGTCAGTGGTCGAATTTGTCGGCCACCGCGCGCAGGGCTTTGAGCAGTTGGTCCGAGGACATCTCCGGCCGGCCCGGACCCGGGATCCGGGCCGGCCGGACCGGCATCGCGCCGACCGCGGACCACCGCAGCCGGCCGCCGCCGTCGAGCGTGCTGCGCGAGCGGCCGGCGTTGTCCGGGTGCAGGCAGTACGGGACGTCGAGGTAGCCGCGGCCGAACGCGGCCAGCAGCGCGCGGCCGACGTCGGCGTCCAGGTCGAGCACGGCTTCGACGAAGGCCCGGGCCTCGTCGTAGACGGCGTGCGCGTCGTCGGGGTCGTCACGGCCGGCATCACCGTCGACGGGGCGGGCGGGCGCCGGGACCGGCCCGGCTTCGGCCGCGGCGGTCGCGCCGGCCCATTCCAGGGCCCTGACGTTCTCCTCGATGGTGGGGATCCGCCGGCTCTCGGCCGCGGTCTTGACGATCAGCCGCTGGGCCCCGGCCCGCACCGCGAGCCGCGCGGACTCCTCCAGCAGCCGCCGCGCGCCGCGGTCGGAGGCGGGGAAGACTCCCATGTAGGTGTAGACGACGACGTGCAGGTCGACCTCCGGAGGCAGGAACTCCGCGGCGAGGCGCCGCAGGGCCCTGATGGCGTGCTCGTCCTGCACGGGATCGGTCTGTTGGGCGTAGCTCAGGGAGACGCTGGCGATGCCGTGCTGCGTGAAGAACAGTCCCTCCAGCAG
Source organism: Catenulispora sp. GAS73 (assembly GCF_041262085.1). Taxonomy (NCBI): domain Bacteria; kingdom Bacillati; phylum Actinomycetota; class Actinomycetes; order Catenulisporales; family Catenulisporaceae; genus Catenulispora; species Catenulispora sp. GAS73. Next base: position 112,633 of record NZ_JBGCCM010000033.1, on the reverse strand, counting down.
GCTGAGCGCCACCAGCAGCCCGGGCGGGCAGAGCTGGCCGAGCAGGCAGCCGCCGAAGGTCTCCACGTGTGGCAGCCGGGGCGGCGGCACGAGGTCGGCCAGCAGTTCGCAGGAGCGGGCCCAGCAGTCGATCGATTCGCTCAGCGGGGTGCGGCCGTAGGGCAGGCAGTAGGAGACCGGGCCGCCCTCGGTGGCGTCGAGGCCGGCGGCGGCCACCGCGCGGATGATCCGCTCCGGCCGCGCCGAGCCGTGCCGGACCTGGACCGGGAAGGTGGCGTCCACGATCCCGTCGAGCATCGCGCGGGTGTCCTGGAGGCGGTGGTCGACGATCGGGTAGCCGTTGAGCCGGTCCCCGGCGGCCAGTGCCCGGCGCGCCGCGGCGTGTTCGCCGAGCCGGGTGTAGCTGTCCAGGGTGATGGTGCCGACGGCGCGGGCCGCGGCGTACTTGGTGCGCTGCAGGCCGAGGCGCATCACGGCCGGGTCGCTGAAGCCCATGCGCGGCTGGACCACGAGGTGGCCGGCGGCGGACGCGGCGGCGACGAACGCGCCGAAGGAGGGCGCGGAGGGCGGGGCGGGTGCCGGCCGCTCGGCGGCGAGCTGGTCGGCGCGGGGGCGCCGCGCAGCGTGGGGCTGTGCGGCAGAGCCCTGATCGGCACGCGGCTGATCGGCACACAGCTCGTCGGCACGCCGCCATCGCACGCTCATCGCGCCCGCTCCGGCGCTCGCTCCGGGACGCGGCCGCCGGCCAGCGCGGCGAGCAGTTCCAGGAACGCGGCGGTGTCCCCGTCGGCGAACACGGCGCGGTACCCCGCGGCGATCAGCCGCGCGACCTCGTCGGCGTCGACCACCCCGGCGACGTCGAGCTTCCCGCCGATCACGGCCGGCAGCCCGGCCAGGGCCGGGTCGGCGCGCAGCGCCGCGATCATCTCCAGGCCGTCGCGGTGCCCGTGCCCGTTGACGGTGCCCACCGCGACCAGGTCGGGTTTGTGCCGCCGGCACTCGGCGGCCAGCAGGTCGCCGCTGACGCAGGGCCCGATGTTGACCGTGCGGTGGCCGGCTTCTTGGAGCAGCAGTTCCAAGTACACGAGGTTCCAGGTATGCGCGTCGGACGCGCCGCCGGCGATCAGGACTTTGAGTCCGGGCTCAGCCACGATGATGTTCCCTTTTCCGTCGACGGTTCTCACAGGTGGATGTGAGCGTGGAAGCAAGCGCTCGAATGTAGGCAGGCCGGTTCGGCCGCGGCGGAAGTCGGACCGGCACTTCCCAGGCAGGTCCGAAGCGCTCACGCCGCCATGACCGGCCGCCGGGACCCGGCCTGGCTCGCGGCCCGGGCCAGGTTCAGCACCCGGAACCGGTTCTGGCCGGCCCGCCCCGATCCCGGGCACACCAGTCCGCTCAGCAGCAGCTCGCGCAGCACCCGGGCGCAGTGCGCCAGGCTGAGCCCGGCGTGGTCGGCGGCCTGGGCCAGGTCGAAGTCGCCGTCGGAGGCGCAGAGCGCGCGCAGCAGGCGGGCCCGGTCCCCGGCCAGCGCCGCGACCCGCCGTTCCAGGCGCTCGCGGACCCGCCAGCGGCCGTCCGCGCCGGACAGGTGGCCGAGCAGGCCGTCCGGCTCGGCCAGGCACGCGCGCAGCGTCGCGACGTCGTAGACCACCAGCCAGGAGGCGGCGGCCCGCAACGCTGCGGGCAGTCCGTCGAGCAGGCGGCAGATCTGCGCGACGTCGGCGGCGTCGTCGGGGGTGAGCGTGTATCCGGGGTGGATGCGCCGCACCTCGTCGAGGAACAGCAGGACGGCAGGGACCCGCGCAAGGGCGTCCGGGTCGATCTCCGATCCCGCTCCCGCTCCTGCTCCCGCTTCCGGGATCGGCAGCGGGTGCACGGTGTGGATCCGGGTGCCCGGCAGACCGGTGGGGCCCTCCGCGGTGATCAGGATCCTGAGCTCGGGGAGGAGCCGCAGCAGCCGGGCGGCGCGGTCGGCGTGCGGGGCCCGGGTGGTGCCGTCCACGACCAGCAGCGCCGGCCGGTCCGGGGCGAGGGCGCCGGCCAGCGCGTCAGGGTCCGGATTCACCCGGGGGAAGGCCTCGCCGAAGGCGCGGGTCAGGCGGGCCTCGGCCCGGTCGGCGCCGAACAGTCCGTCGACGCCCGCGCGCACCAGCTCCGCCAGCCCGTCCGGGGCGGCCGGGTACCGGTACTCGTCCTCGCCGGCGCCGGGGAACGCGAACCAGAGCACCGGCAAGGCGGCCTGGCGGTACAGCAGTCCGGCCACCTCGACCGCGAGCCGGGTCTTGCCGACCCCGGCCAGGCCGACGATCTCGACGACCGGTTCCGCGCCGTCGGCCAGCGCCGCCGCGAGCGCCGCGGCCGCCTGGTGCCCCTCGACCAGCGCCCGGGGCGCCGTCGGCGGTCCCGGGGGCGCGTCGGCGAAGTCCGCTCCGAACAGCCGGCCGGCACCCGGGCCCTGCGCGGCCAGGCGCAGCTCCTCGCGGGCACGCGGGCCCAGCCGCAGGCCCTCGGCGATCAACCGGACCGTGTCCCGGCGCGGCTGGCGCACCCGGCCGCTCTCCAGGTCGCGGATGGCGCGTTCGCTGACGGTGGAGAACCCGGCCAGTTCGCGCTGGGTCAGGCCGCTGCGGGTGCGGTGCAGGCGAAGCAGGCTGCTGAACTGTGTCTCGTGCGCTAGCACCGCGGTGTCGACGCCCATTCCCGTCCTTCTCTCGATGAGGTCATGGCTTGCCGACGACCATGGGAGCCCGCGCGGCTATCCGCCGAACATCCGTGCCCCTATCGCGGGGCGCCCGGAGGCTTTCACGGCGTGATAACGCGGTGATGCCGGGGTGATTTCGCAGGTCCCTAGCTTGAAGATGTCGCAATCGGGCGGCGCAGGAGAAAGGTAGAGACGATGCGGATCACGAAGTCCCTCGGCACCACGGTCGCGGCCATCGCCCTCGGCGCCGGCACGGTGCTGGGCGCGGGGCTGGTCGCCGGTACGCAGGCCGGCGCCGCCGGGCAGCAGCACAGCGTGGTCCGCCTCGCCGACTCCGGCACCCCGACCACGAGCCCGACCACGAGCCCGACCTCGACGAACCCCACCGGCGGCAACGACCCCTGGGACTGACCGAGGAGACTGTGACCGAGGAGACTCTGACCCGCAGACTCCCCACGCATCGCCTGGAGGGGCGGCCGGAATCTCCCGGCCGCCGGCGTGGCGTGTTCCGCCGACTTTTCGCAGGGTTCTACAACGTCTCCGCCACGTCCGCGCCCCGCAGCTGTTCGGCTTCCCGCAGCTCCCGGTACATCCTGTGCTGCCGGAACACGGCGATCGCGCCGTCCAGCCCCGCGCCGTCCAGCCCCCCGCCGTCCGATCGCGAGGAGTCCGGGCCCATCCGCGCCAGGTCCAGCCGCAGCACCGCGGCCCCGCCGTGGTCCATGATCTGCTCGCGGATCGCGAGCGCGGCGCAGAAGTACCCGCGCGCCTGCTCGTGCCGTCCGAGCTCGGTGCTGATCTCGCCGAGGTTGCGCAGCAGGTGCGCCTCGCCGATCACGTCGCCGATGCCGCGCACCATCTCAAGCGCGCCGGCGAAGGTGCTGCACGCCTGCTCGCGCTCCCCGCTCTGCTGCAGCATCTGCCCCACCCGGCGCAGCGCCCTGGCCTGGCCGCCGACGTAGCCGACCGACCGGTAGATCTGCAGGGCCTCGTCGAGGCGGGCGCGCGCCGAGTCGGCCTGGCCGCGCCGCATCAGGATGTGCGAGCTCTGCGTCAGCACCGTGGCCTTGCCGACGACGTCGCCGACCCGCTCGAAGTCCCGGAGCGAGTGCTCGTAGCGGGTCAGGGCCCGGTCGTCGTCGCCGCCGTGCCGGTCCAGCAGCGCCAGGTCGCGGCGGCACAGCGCCTGGCCGTGCCGGTCGTCGAGCACGATGAAGGACTCCAGCGCGGTCTGGAGCGCGTGCCGCGACTTGTCCGGCTGGCTGCGGCTCATGTACAGGGTGCCCAGCGACGCCAGCAGCGCCGCGGTGCCGCGGTGGTTGTCGGCCTGCCGGGTGGCGTCCAGGGCCACCTCGTGGGTCCGCTCCCACAGGTCGTGGAAGCCGCGCGCCTCGAACAGGGTGACCAGGGTGGTCGCGAGGTCCCAGCACAGTTCGTCGTGCCGGTTCTGCGCTGCCTGCTCGACCGCGCCGCACAGGCCGGCCTGCTCGCGGTCCATCCACTCCAGCGGGTTCTCCAGCAGGCCGGCCAGGTACTCCTGCGGCGGGTGCCACCGCGGGGCGCGGCCGTGCAGGACGGTGTAGTCGCCCCCGTAGACGGCGCGGTGTGCCTGCTCGGTCAGTGCCAGCCAGCCGCCGAGCATCCGGGTCAGGGAGTCGGCTCGGACCGCCGGGTCCTCGTGCGCGTCGAGCTGTTCGCGGGCGAACAGCCGGATGATCTCGTGGAACCGATAGCGGAACTCGCCGGTCGGTTCGACCGAGGCCACGTCCAGCAGCTGGATGTCGACCAGCGGCTCCAGCAGGTCGGCCGGCTGCGGGCGGCGGTCGTCGAGCAGCGCCCCGGCCAGCCAGCCCGGGATGGTCGGCCCCGGCGCCAGGCTGAGCAGGCGCAGCAGCCGGCGCTCGGACTGGCCGAGGCCGTCGTAGGTCAGGGACAGGGTGGCGCGCACGGTCATCTCGCCGTGCGCGAGCTCGTCGAGCCGGTGCCGTTCGCTGGCCAGCCGGCTGACCATCGAGGCCAGGGTCCAGTGCGGGCGGGCGGCCAGCCGGGCCGCGACGATGCGCAGCGCCAGCGGGAGTCCGCCGACGGCGCGGACCAGGGCCACGGCCGCCTCGTGCTCGCCGGCCACGCGTTCCCGGCCGGCCACCCGGGCCAGCAGTTCCAGCGCCCCTGCGGCGTCGAGCACGTCGAGCTCGACGCGGGTGGCGCCGGGCAGCGCGGTCAGCCGGCTGCGGCTGGTGACCAGCACGCCGCAGACGCCGGTGCCGGGCAGCAGAGGCCAGAGTTGGGCCTCGGTCGCGGCGTCGTCGAGCACGACCAGGACCCGGCGGACGGCCAGCAGCGTGCGGTACATCTCCGCACGCTCGTCGAGCAGGTCCGGGATCATCGCCCCGGGGATGCCGAGCGCCCGCAGGAACCGGCCGAGGACTTCTTCGGGCGGCAGCGGCTGGGCGCTGGTGCCGCGCAGGTCGCAGAACAGCTGGCCGTCGGGGTAGTGCTCGTCGGCGACGCGGTGGGCGACATGGGTGGCCAGTGCGCTCTTGCCGACTCCGGGCCGGCCGGCGATGACCACGACCGGGCCGCGGTGCTCGCGCGGGCCGGTGAGCAGGGCTTCGACCCGGGGTATCAGACCGTTGTCGACGTAGTCGACGGTGTCGGCGGGGAGCTGGCGGGGGCGTTCCTGGCCGTAGTGGCGCGCGGCGGGGGGCTCGGAGTCGGCGGCGGTGCCGGGCACCGGGCCGCCTTGTTCGGTGCCACTGTCCGGGAGGCGGATTCGCTCGGCGTCGACGGGCTCGACCGCGGGTTCCGCCGGTTGCCCGGCGCCGGCCGGATCCGACCCGAACGCCTGGATCGACGTCGGGCTCCCAGCGGCGTCCGGGAGGTTGAGCGCCGCGTCGCCGCACAGGATCGCCGACTCCAGCAGCCGCAGCGACTCCCCGGGCTCCAGGCCCATCTCCTCCAGCAGCAGCCGGCGCCCGGCCCGGTACGTCTCCAGCGCCTCGGCCTGCCGTCCCGAGCGGTACAACGCCACCATGAGCTGCCCGCGCAGCCGTTCGCGCAGCGGCTGCTCATCCACCAGCCGACCGAGCTCGCCGACCAGCTGGTGGTGCCGGCCCAGATCGAGTTCGAGCCCGAGCGCGGTCTCGATGGCGACCAGCCGCTCCTCGTCCAGCCGGATCCCCTTGCTGCGCAGCGTCGCCCCGGGCATCCCGCTCAGGCTCGGCCCGCGCCACAGGCCGACGGCGCGGCGCAGCACCTCGGCGGCCTCGGCGGCGCGGCCCTCCTTGATCAGCACGCGGGAGCGGGCCACCTGCGCGGTGAAGACGTACAGGTCGACGGCGTCGTCCTCGACCTGCAGCAGATAGCCGGGCGCGCGGTTGACCAGCTGCGCGCTGATCCCGGTGCCGGCGAACGTCTTGCGCAGCCGCGACACACAGATCTGCACCTGGGTGCGCGCGGTCTCCGGCGGCTCCTCGCCCCAGATGATGTCGACGAGCTGGTCGGTGCTGACGATCCGGTTCGCCTCCAGCACCAGGCACGCCAGGATGGCCTGCTGCCGACCGGCGGGGATGCGCAACAGAGCCTGCGGGCCGCCCACTTCCAACGGCCCCAGGATGCGGAACACGGGCGCGGAAGGGTTCGGAAGGCGCATAGATCTCCCTTGATCAGCCGAGCACCCTCGGTGGTTCCGCAAGCGTTCGGAGGTGATTCTGGCCGATGCCTCAGGGTTCGTCCATATGGGGCTCTGACAGGGATAACACGGCGATAGCAGTTGGTTGTGGCCGCCGCGTTGGCTGGAGACGACCGAACCGCCGCCCGGCGCGGCCCCGGATCGCCGCGCCTTCTCCCCCTAGGAGACGCCCATGGCATCCCACGATCAGCGCCGCCTGCCCCCCAGCTCGGCCGTGACCGCCATCGGGCTGGACCACGTCCGGCTCTCGTATCTGTATCTGGACAGCCGCGACATCGACGCCTACGGCTCTCTGTTGGCCGAGGAAGTGCAGGTCACGCGGCCGGACACGACGCCGCGCAGCGGGCGTCACAACGTGCTGGACATGCACCGGGGGCCGGAGGCGCCCCGGGAGCGGCACCAGATCTTCAAGACGGTCGCGGACGGCGACTGCGTCGCCGTCATGGGGCGGCTGATCCGGACCGAGGCCGATCCGGCACAGCCCGATGTGGACTTCGCGGACTTCTTCACGCTGTCCGAAGACGGCATGCTGCTCGGTTGCCGGCGCTTCTACTTCGCACCGCCGGCATGAGTTCCGCCCGCATGAGTCGCACCTCCATGAGCCCCGTCGCGGGCCCAGGCACCGGCGCGCCGGTCCCGGGCGCCGCAGAGCTGCCGGTCGTCCTGCCGGTCCGGCCACTCCGGCGCCCCTACCGTCGGACCCATCGCTCGACCTTCCCCGCCCAGCGTGCCGCGATGTGCCGTCCGCGGCGGAGTTCCAGCCTTCGTCTTCCAACCCGAGGTGGACCATGTCGGTGAACAAGCAGATCCCCGTCGCCGCGGCCGGGACCGTGACCGGACGCCTGCGGCTGCTCGCGGCGCGGGACCCCGGCCGGGCCGCGGTCCGGGTGGGCGCGGACGTGCTTTCGCGGGGCGCTTTGGACCGGCTCACGGACCGCCTGGCGGCCCGGCTGGCCGCGGCCGGCGTGCGGCCCGGCGACGTGGTGGCGGTCGCGCGCAGCGAGCGGCTGCACCAGGTGGCCGGGATGCTGGCGGTGTGGAAGGCCGGCGGCGTGTATCTGCCGGTGGATCCGGAGTGGCCGGCGGAACGCGCCGAGATGGTGCTCGCCGACAGCGGCGCTGTGTTCACACTGGATGAAACGGTGCTGGAAGCATCCGCGTTCGAGATCACCGGTGCCGATTCCGCGCTCGATCAGAACTCTGCGACGCCGTCGGAGAATCCGGACGCTGCGATCGATCCGGCCCCGGACACCCTGGCGTATCTGATCTACACCTCCGGGAGCACCGGACGTCCGAAGGCGGTGGCCGTCGCGCACCGGGCGTTGGCCCGGCACATCGACGCGGTCTCGGAACGCTTCGGGATCGGCGAGGCGGACACCGTGCTGAACTTCGCCAAGCCGACCGCCGACGTCGCCGTCGAACAGGTGCTGACGGCGCTGGCCGCGGGCGGCTGCCTGGTGCTGCCGGAGAACGGGCTGATGTCCGTGGAGGAGTTCTGGCGGCTGATCGACGCGGGCGGCGTCACCGTCGCGAACCTGCCGTCAGGGTACTTCCACGCCCTGGTCTCGGCGGTGCGAGACGGCCGCGGGATCCCGGCGACGCTGCGCACGATGATCTCCGGCAGCGACCGGCTGTCGCCGCAGGCCGCCGCGAGCTGGGTCGAGCTGACCGGGGTCCGGCTGCTCAACGCTTACGGCCCGACTGAGACGGTGATCACCGCCAGCGCGCACGAGGTTTCCGCCGACCCGGGCGGCGAGGCGGTACCGATCGGCACCGAGGTGGCCGGACGCGTCGCCCACGTGCTCGACGACCGGCTGTCCCCGGTCGCCGCGGACGGCGTGGGCGAGCTGTATCTCGGCGGCCCGGTCATCGCGGCCGGCTATCTGGGGCGCGCGGAGCTCACCGCGACGCGGTTCCTGCCCGATCCCTTCTCCGACGCGCCCGGCGCCCGGATGTACCGCACCGGCGATCTGGTCCGGCGGGGCGAGGCCGGCTTGGTGTTCGTCGGACGGACCGACGACCAGGTGAAGATCCGCGGCTTCCGGGTGGAGCTCGGCGAGGTCGAGAACGCGCTGGCGGCGCACCCGGCGGTGGCCACCTGCGCGGTCGCGGTGGACGAGGCCCCGGGCCGCGAGGCGCGGCTGGCCGCGTACATCACGGCCGCGGCGCCGGCTCCCGGCTACACGGAGATCCGCGACTTCCTGGCCGATCGGCTGCCCGGACACCTGATCCCGGCGAGCCTGACCGTACTGGAGGAGCTGCCGCTGACCGCGAACGGCAAGGTGGACCGGGTCGCGCTGCCGGCAGCCGCAGCCGGGGGAGCCGACTCCGACACGTCGCACGCCCCTGATGATCAGGCTCCTGACGAACGCTCCATCCCGCGCACCCCGGCCGAAGAGCTCATCTCCGGCATCTGGGCGGACGTCCTCGGCGTCGCCGGCGTCGGCCGCGGGGACAACTTCTTCCACCTCGGCGGCGACTCGCTGACCGCCGTGCGGGTCGCCAGCCGGGTGTTCGAGGTCTTCGGCCCGGTCTCGCCCTACCTGATCTTCGACGCGCCGACCCTGGCCGACTACGCCGCGGCCGTGCACGGCCAGTTCACCGGGCAGGACGGCCGGAACCGGACCGCTCCGGTGCGGACCGCGGCCGCGAGCGCGCCGCTGTCCCCGTATCAGCGCGGCTTGTGGGTCCAGGACTGTCTGCAGCCCGGCACCGCGACGTACAACGTGCCGTGGGTGTTCGAGTTCGACGGCGCCCTGGATGCCGAACACCTGCGCGACGCGCTCGCCGGGGTCGTGGCACGGCACGAGGCGCTGCGGACCACGTTCGACGTCGCCGACGGCGCCGGACGGCAGATCGTCCACCCGCCTTCGGCCCCGGCGCTGCGCGTCGAGGACCTGACCGGCGTACCCGAGGCCGAGCGCCGCGCCCGCGTCGAGGCCCTGATCCGGGCCGACGCCCAGGAGCCGTTCGACCTCCAGACCGGTCCGCTGCTGCGGTCCCGGCTGATCGTCGAGTCAGAGCGTTCGGCGAGCCTGGTGCTGGTGTTCCACCACCTGATCTGGGACGAGGGGTCGCTGCCGGTGCTGGACCGCGAGGTGAGGGAGCTGTACGCGGCGCGTTCGCAGAACCGTCCGGCGCGGCTGGCCGAGCCGGCGATCCAGTACGGCGACTACGCCGCCTGGCTCGACGCCGAGGGCGTGGGCAAGGAGCAGCTCGCGTATTGGCAGGAGCAGCTGCGCGACCTTCCGACCGGGGTCGCCGTGCCGCCGGACCGAGAGCAGGCGACGGATCCTGAGAGCCGCCTGGAATACCAGCGCTTCGATCTCGGCGCCGAACTGGCCGCCGGTGTCCGGGAGCTGGCACGCAGTCAGGACGCGACGCCGTTCATGGTGCTGCTGGCGGCTCTGGTGCTGGCCGTCCAGCGGCGCGGCGGCGAGGACGACCTCGTGGTGGCCACGCCGGTGAGCGTCCGCGACCGCCCTGAGCTCGACGACCTGATCGGCTACTTCATCAACCTGCTGCCGCTGCGCTTCCGGATCGGCCCCGGGCTGCCGTTCCGCGACGTGCTGGCCCACGTTCGCCAGGTCGCGCTGGAGGGCTATCGGAACCAGGCCGTCCCGTTCGAGCGCGTCGCCGACCTGGCCCGCGTCGAGCCCGGGGCCGCCAGGCACCCGCTGGTGCAGCTGGTCTTCGAGGCGCACACGGCCTCTCCGGCGGTAGCGCCGGTGGGCGGAGCGGCGCTGTCCCGCCGACTGCACGTCAACGAGCTGTCCCGCTTCGACCTGTCGTGGTCGGTGGAGGACGACGGCACCGGCTTCACCGGCCGCGTCGAGTACGACGCCGGGCTCTTCGACGCCTCGACGCCCGCCGCGCTGGCCGCCGACTGGACCGCGGTGCTCGCGGCGGTGGTCGCCGATCCGGAGCTGGCGGTCGTGGAGTCGGCCGGCTCGCCGCAGTCGGGCGGCTCGCCCCGCGATCCGCTCGCGGAGCCGGAGTCCCCGGTCACGGCGCGACGTCCCGCCGGTATCGACGGCGACCTGTTCAGCGTGTTCGCCGAGCAGGCGGCGCGCACCCCTTCGGCCACAGCGCTGGCGTTCGGCGAGATGAGCATCACCTACGCCGCACTGGCGGCTGCCGCCGCCCGCGTCGCGACGACCCTCGTCCAACGCGGCGTCGCCGCGGGCGACCTCGTCGCGGTCACCCTGCCGCGCGGCGTCGACATGGTCATGGCACTGCTGGGAGCGCTGAAAGCGGGCGCCGGCTACGTACTGATCGACCCGGAACTCCCCGCCGGACGCCGCGCAGCGGTCCTGACAGACACCGCACCGGCCCTGATCGTCGACGAGGAACTGGTCGCGCACGACCCCGGCCCGGCACCCACGGAACACGTCGCCGTGGACCCGGAGTCGGTCGCGTGCCTGATGTTCACCTCCGGCTCGACCGGCCGGCCCAAGGGCGTGGCGGTGTCGCACCGCGCGCTGCTCGCCACGTATCTCGGGCAGAAGTACGCGGCCTTCGACGCCTCGCAGGTGTGGCTCCAGTGCTCGCCGGTGTCCTGGGACGCGTTCGCGCTCGAACTGTTCGGCGCGCTGCTGCACGGCGGCACCTGCGTCCTGGCACCGGGTCAGCGCCCGGACCCGCAGACCGTCGCCGAGCTCGTGGCCCGGCACGGCGTCACCCAGCTCCAGCTCTCGGCCAGCCTGTTCAACTTCCTGGTCGACGAGCTTCCCGAGGCCTTCGCCGGGGTCCGTCTGGCGTTCACCGCCGGCGAGGCGGCGTCGCCGGCCCACGCGGCGCGGATCCGGGCCGGGTATCCGGAGCTGGTGGTCGTCAACGGCTACGGCCCCGTGGAAAGCCTCGGCCTGACCACGTCCCACGTCATCGGGCCCGACGACCTGGGATCGGCCTCGGTGCCCATCGGGACGCCACTGGCCGGCAAGGGCGTCCGGGTGCTCGACGAGCGCCTGCGTCCGGTGCCGCCGGGCGTCACCGGCGAGCTGTACTGCACCGGCGACGGACTGGCCCACGGCTACCTTCGCCAGCCGGGTATGACGGCGTCCCGCTTCCTGCCCGATCCTTTTTCCGGCGATCCCGGCGCGCGGATGTACCGCACCGGCGACCTGGGGCACGTCGACGAGGCGGGCGTGCTGCACATCGCCGGGCGCGCCGACGACCAGGTGAAGATCCGCGGCTTCCGCGTCGAGCCGGCGGAGGTCGTGGCCGGGCTGCAAGGGATCCGGGGCGTGCGGCAGGCGGCTGTCACGGTCGTCGGCACAGGGTCCACGGCGCAGCTCGCGGCGTGGGTCACCGGTACGGCCGACATGCCGTCGCCGCAGGACATGCAGGAGCAGCTGACCGGACTGCTGCCGGACTACATGATCCCGACGACGGTCACGGTGCTGCCGCGGCTGCCGATGACCGCCAACGGAAAACTCGACCACGCCGCGCTCGCGGCGCGGCCGCTGCAGGCCGGGCCGTCCGGCGAAGCAGGCGGCGACACGGCCAGCGACACGGCTGACGACAAGGCCGGCGACGGCGCACTCACCGACGCCGAGCGCCTCGTCGCCGACGTCTGGGCCGAGGTCCTGGGCCTGGACGCGGTCGGCACGGACGACACCTTCTTCCGCCTCGGCGGCAACTCGCTGGCGGCGGTCCGCGTCGCGATGCGGCTGTCGCGCCGGACCGGCACGAAGGTGCCGCCGCGGTTGGTCTTCTCCGCCAAGACGGTGCGCGCCCTGGCCCGTGCCCTGCCCGCCGCGCAGCCGATCCCCGCCGGGACCGCCCCCGGCCCGAACCAGACGGAGACCCGATGAGCACCCGCACCGCCCCGGCGTCCCGCCCCCAGGCCGGTCTGTGGTTCCTGGACCGCTGGAATCCGGGTTCTGCGACGTACAACACGCCCTGTGCCCTGGAGTTCGACCATCCCGTCGTTCCGCAGCTGCTCCAGCGCGCGCTGGAGCGCATCGTGCACCGGCACGAAGTGCTGCGCACCACTTTCGTCCTGGGTCCCGACGGACCGTTGCAGCTGATCCACGACACGGTCCGGGTCCCGCTCGTGCTCCGCACGCTGCCCGAGTCCCCGCCGGCCGAGCGCTCCGCCGTGCTGGAGGAGATCCTCGCCGCCGAGGCGGCGACGCCCTTCGACCTGTCTCAGGGCCCGTTGATCCGCGCCACCCTGGTCGGCCGGACCACGCTGCTGGTGATGACGCACCACATCGTGTGGGACGGCTGGTCCGCATCGATCTTCGAGCACGAACTCGCCGAGCTCTACAGCGCCTTCGAGGCCGGCCGCGAACCGGACCTGCCGCCGCTGACCGAGCAGTACGCCGACTACGCGTCGGCCGAGACCCGGCTGGACCACGCCGAGCACCGCGACTACTGGAGTACGGCGCTGGCCGGCGTCCCCACGGAGCTCGACCTGCCCACCGACCGGCCCCGTCCGGCACTGCAGACCCACCACGGCGGCACGCGCGGGTTCGCCGTCCCCGCCGGGACCGCCGAGCGCCTGCGCGACCTGGCCGGACAGGAGGACGCGACCGCCTTCGTGGTGCAACTGGCGGCGTTCGCGGTCCTGCTCGGCCGGTACTCCGGAGCGCGGGACCTGGTCATCGGCACGCCGGTGACCACCAGGGCGCGCCCGGAGCTGGAAGACCTGATCGGCTACTTCGTCAACCTGCTGCCGCTGCGGGTCCGGCTCGATCCCCGGGCCACGTTCCGCGACCTCGTGGCGCAGGTCCGCGACACGGCCTTCGACGCCTACGCGTACTGCGACCTGCCCTTCGACGGCATCGTCGACACCCTGGGCCTGGAACGCTCGGCCCGGCGCGCGCCGCTGGTCCAGGTCGTCTTCGGGGCGCACGGCGAGGACCGGGCACCCCTGCGGTTCGGCTCGTCGCGGGCCACCCGGCGCACCGTGGCCAACGCCACCAGCAAGTTCGACATCACCTGGTCCACGTTCGACGACGGCGAACTGCGCGGCGAGATCGAATACAACACCGACCTGTTCGACACCGCGACCGCGGAGCGGCTGGTCGCGGACTGGCTCGACGTACTGCGGCGGGCGCTGGACGCCCCGGACTCGCAGTTGTGGCGGCTCACGCCGGGCGCCGCCGAGCCGGTCCGGCCCAGGCCGCTGCCGACGGTCCCGACCCGCTGTCTGCACCAGGGCTTCGAGGACGCCGCGGACCGCTTCCCCGACCGTCCGGCGCTCAGTTTCGCCGGCGCCACCCTTACCTACGCCGAGCTGGACGCCCGCGCCAACCGGCTGGCCCACGCCCTGATCGGCGCCGGGGTGCGGCCCGGCGACCGGGTCGGTCTGCTGCTGGACCGGACGCCGCACGTGGTCGAGGCCATCCTCGCGGTGCTGAAGGCGGGAGCGGCCTACGTGCCGGTCGATCTGACCGCCCCGGCCGACCGGGCGGCGTTCGTGTTCGGCGACACCGGGGTGCGGGTCGTGGTCACTGACCAGGGCGAGGCCGCTCCGGCCGGCCCGTGGCGGTGCTTCGACCTGGCCGAGCAGGCCGCGCACGTGGCGGTGAGCCCCTCGGTACGGCCCGGCGTGCCCGTCGCGCCCGGCGCCGTCGCGTACCTGATCTTCACGTCCGGCTCCACCGGCGCGCCCAAGGGCGTCGCCGTGGCGCACGAGCATGTCAGCCGCCTGATGTCCTCGGGCCTGGAGCATTTCGGGTTCACCGAGGACGACGTCTGGACCCTGTTCCACTCCTACGCCTTCGACTGGACCGTGTGGGAGCTGTGGGGCGCGCTGCACCACGGCGGACGTCTCGTCGTGGTGCCCTATCTCACCAGCCGCGACCCGGGCGCCTTCGCCGATCTGCTGGCCGCCGAGGATGTCAGTCGTCTGTGTCTGACGCCTTCGGCGCTGCGGCAGCTGGAACAGACGTTGCGGGCCGAGCCGCGTCCGCTGCCGGCCTTGCGTCAGGTGATGCTCGGCGGCGAGGCGTTGGACCCGGCGGTCGTCAGGCGGTGGTTCCAGCTGCCGGAGGGTTCGCGGGCGCCGCTGTGCAACCTCTACGGCATCACCGAGACCACGGTCCACGTCACCACGCACGATCTGGCGGGGGCGGACGGCTTCGACCGAAGCCTGATCGGCGGGGCGATGCCGCATCTGGACGCGCTGGTGCTGGACGAGTGGCTGCGGCCGTGTCCGGTCGGCGTGCCGGGCGAGCTCTACATCGCGGGCGCGGCCCTGGCCTACGGGTACTGGGGCCGGTCCGGGCTGACGGCGCAGCGGTTCATCCCGGATCCCACCGGGACGCTTCCGGGCGGACGGCTCTACCGGACCGGCGACGTGGCGCGGCGGCTGGCCGACGGCGGGCTGGAGTACCTCGGACGCTGCGACCACCAGGTCAAGATCCGCGGTTTCCGGATCGAGCTCGGCGAGATCGAGAACGCGCTGACGGCGCATCCGGCGGTGCGCACGGCCGTGGTCACCGTGGCCGGCGAGGATCCGGACGATCGCAGGCTCGCCGCCTACATCACCGTGGACGGTCCGGCTCCCGGCCACGCCGAACTGCGCCGGGCTCTGAGCGGCACGCTGCCGGACTACATGATCCCGGCGACCGTCACGGTGCTGGACGTGCTGCCGGTGACGCCGAACGGCAAGGTGGACCGGGCCGCGCTGCCCGCGCCGCAGCCTTCTGCGACGGGGTCGGCCGGGGCTGCCGGTTCGGGTGGGGGCGCCGCGGGCGAACCTCTCGCCGAACCGCCGGCCACCCCGGCCGAGCGACTGCTCGCCGAGGTGTGGACCGAGGTGCTGGGTATCCCCGGGATCGGCCGCCGAGACGACTTCTTCCACCTCGGCGGCGACTCGATCCGCGCCGTGCGCCTGTCCGGGCGGCTGCGGGAACACGGATGGACCCTGTCGCTGCCCGACCTGTTCTCGGCGCCCGCCCTGGCCGACCTGGCGACCCTGCTGCGGCCGGCCGACGCCGACGCGGATCCGGCCCCGGCGACCGTCCCGTTCGCCCTGGTGTCCGAAGACGACCGCGAGTCCCTGCCGACGGACGTCGTCGACGCCTATCCGATGGTGTCCATGCAGCTGGCCATGATCTTCCACATGGAGCTGTCCGGCGGTGTCGGCGGCTACCACAACGTGAACTCCTACCGGGTCGGCGGCCGGCTCGACGAATCGGCGCTGCGCCAGGCGATCGCCGACGTGATGGCGCGGCATCCGGTCCTGCGCACCAGCCTGGATGTCTTCTCCTACAGCGAGCCGTTGCAGCTCGTGCACGCCGAGGCCCCGGTCCCGCTTCAGACCTCCGACATCAGAGCCCTGACGGAGAGCGGCCGGCAGGACGCCGTCACCAGGGTCTTCGATGAGCTCTGCGACGCCAGGTTCGACCTGCGCACCGCACCGCTGTTCCGGGTCGTGGCCCAGCGCCTGGCCGCCGAGGAGTTCCAGCTCACGCTCGCCGAGCACCACGCGATCCTGGACGGCTGGAGCTTCACCTCCATGCTGACCGAGATCCTGGAACGGCACGCGGCGCTGCGCCTGGACCCGGACGCGCCGCGCGCGCCGTCGCCGGCCGTGGCCTTCCGCGACTTCGTGGCGGCCGAGAAGGCCGCGGAGCGTTCGCCGGACAGCGCGGCGTTCTGGCGGGACCGGTTGGAAGGCGTCAGCGCGGTGCTGTTCCCCGGCGCCGGGCCGCGATCCACCGATGCCGAGATACCGCGCACTGTCGAGCACGTCATCCCGGACGCCGATCGTGTGCTGCGCGGCGCCGCCGCGGCGGCCGGGACGCCGGTCAAGGCGGTCGCGCTGGCCGCGCACGTGCTGGCGCTGACGGAGATCACCGGCCAGGCGCGGATCACCACGGGCCTGTCGGTGAACGGCCGGATCGAGCGGGACGGCGGCACCGAGTGCTACGGCCTGCACCTGAACACCGTGCCGCTGACCGTCGATGTGGACCTCGCCGGATCCGGCCCGGCCCTGGTGCGCCACGTGCACCGCGCGGAGACCGAGCTGCTCGCGCACCGGCGCATGCCGTTCGCCCGCCTGGCCCGGCTCATGGCCGACACCCGGCTGGACGCGAACTTCGCCTTCCTGCGCTTCCACTCCCTCGGCCGGCTCGCCGGGGACGCCGACGGCACCGGCGCGGGCCGGATCGTCGACGACCGCATCGGTTGCGAGCCGACCCTGCGGTACGAGCCCACTGATTTCGCCCTGGGCGTCGCCCTGGTGCAGGACCCGTCGTCCGGCCGCGCGCTGCTGGCCGTCGACCACCTGCGCTCCCAGGTGCCCGAGGCGGACGCCGACCGGTACGCGGCCGCCTATCTGGCCGCGCTGGCGGCACTGTCCGAACCGCACCCCGAGCCGGCGGCCGCCCGCTAGCGGCGGCTCGCCGGCACCTTCCGCCTGATCCGGCCGCGCGCCGGTGCGTCAGCGAACCGAACCGAGAGTGAAGAAAGGCATCGCAATGGACGCTTTCACCGAGTTCACCGTGGTCGTGAACGACGAGGAGCAGTACTCGATCTGGCCGACCGAGCTGGACGTCCCCGGCGGCTGGCGCCAGGCGGGGCGGACCGGCACGAAGGAGGAGTGCGTGGGTTACATCGACGAGGTCTGGACCGACATCCGCCCGCTCAGCGTGCGGATGGCGGCGGCCCGGTAGCCGGGCGCGACGGATCAGGCGGAAGGAGGCGCGGGACATGAATGCGATGACGAAGGATGTCGAGCAGCTCGCCGGCAGCGCGGCGGGCCGCCAGGACGAGGGCTTGTTCGGGGTGTTCGCCGAGCAGGCCGGGCGGGCGCCAGCGGCGACGGCGCTGGTGTTCGGGGAGCTGCGGGTCAGCTACCGGATGCTGGCGGCGGCCGCCGGGCGGGTCGCGGAGGAGTTGGGGCGGGCGAGAGTCGACGGCCGCCGCGGCGACGGCGACGGCGCTGGGGACCGCATCGGTGCCGGTGCCGGTGCCGATGTCGGTGCCGGAGCCGGGGCCGGGGTCGGGGTCGGCGTCGGGGACCTGGTGGCGATCACGCTGCCGCGCGGTGTCGAGATGGTCGCGGCGCTGCTCGGCACCTTGAAGGCGGGCGCGGGCTATGTGCTCGTCGACCCGGATCTGCCCGCGGCCCGGCGCGAATCAGTGCTCGCCGACACCGCGCCCGCGGTCGTGGTCGACGAGGCGCTGATGGCGCGCGCCGGCATCGACGCCGCCCGGATGGCCGCCGGCGACGACGCCGAACCGGCGTTGGCCAGACCGGTATGGACCGATCCGGCGGCTGTGGCCTCAGTGATGTTCACGTCGGGCTCGACCGGCCGGCCCAAAGGCGTCGTGGTCCCGCACCGCGCCATGCTGGCCACCTACCTGCGCCAGCGCTACGCGGCCTTCGACGCCTCGCAGGTGTGGCTGCAGTGCTCGCCGGTGTCGTGGGACGCGTTCGCGCTGGAGCTGTTCGGCGCGCTGCTGCACGGCGCGACGTGCGTGCTGGCCCCGGGGCAGCGTCCTGACCCGGAGACGGTCGCGGAGCTGACCGTGCGGCACGGTGTCACGCAGTTGCAGCTGTCGGCCAGCCTGTTCAACTTCCTGGTCGACGAGTTCCCGGGCACGTTCGCCGGACTGCGCGTGGCGTTCACCGGGGGCGAGGCGGCTTCGCCCGCGCACGTGGCACGGATCAAGGCCCGCTATCCCGACCTGGTGGTCGTGAACGGCTACGGGCCGGTGGAGAGCCTGGGCTTCACGACCTGCCACGTCATCGAGCCCTGGAACACCGAGGCGGCGGCCGTTCCGATCGGGGTGCCGATCGCCGCGAAGGACGTCTACGTGCTCGACGAGCGGCTGCGTCCGGTGCCGACGGGCGTCGCCGGCGAGCTGTACTGCGCCGGCGACGGACTGGCCCACGGCTACCTGGGCCAGGGCGGGCTGACCGCGTCGCGCTTCCTGCCCGACCCGTTCTCCGACCTCCCCGGCGCGCTCATGTACCGGACCGGCGATCTGGGACACGCGGACGCCGGCGGGGTGCTGCACGTGGCGGGCCGGGCGGACGACCAGGTGAAGATCCGGGGCTTCCGGGTGGAGCCGGCCGAGATCGTGGCCGCCGTGCTGGCGGTCCCCGGCATCCGGCAGGCGGCGGTGACCGTCGTCGGCGAGAAGCCGGAGGCCCGCCTGGCGGCTTGGGTGACCCGCGACCCCGACGCGCTCGCGCCCACGCCGCGGCAGGTGCGCGAACTGCTCGCCGACCGGCTGCCGGACTACATGATCCCGGCCGTGGTCACGGTACTGCCGCGGCTGCCGATGACGGCCAACGGCAAGCTCGACACGGCGGCGCTGCCGGCGCCGCGGTTCACGGCCGCGCCGGGCGCCGAAGCCGTCGCAGTGCCCGAAGACAGTCTGCTGGGGCGGATCGGCGCGGTGTGGTCGCGGGTGTTGAAGGTCGGACCGGTCGGGCCGCATGACGACTACTTCGCGCTCGGCGGCCACTCGCTGAACGCGGTCCGTACGCTTTATCTGCTGCGCGAATCGCTGTCGGTGGAGATTCCGCTGCGGGCGCTGATGGACGCGCCGAACCTGGCGGAGTTCACCGACGCCGTACAGCAGGTGATCGACAGCGGGGCGGCCGTGCGCAAGGTCGTGCCCCTGCTGGGACGGCGGGGAACGCGATGACGGCCTCGGTTCTGCGCGCGGCGCACGTACCGGCGCCCATGCTGACGCCCGCGGCGACGCCCACAACAGCGCTGACGCCCGCGCCCACGACAGCGCCGACCCGGCCGCGTCCGGCCGTCGAAGCGTGGCTGTACCGCCCGGTGCCCCGGGGGCTCCAGGCCCGCCAGCTGGTGTGTTTCCCGCACGCCGGAGGCGACGTCACCGCCTTCGCCGCGCTGGCCGAGGAGTCGCCGGCCGGGGTGGAGGTGGCGGCGGTGCGGCTGCCGGGGCGGGGCGGCCGGTTCCGTGAGGCGATGCCGTCGCGGTTCGACGAGCTCGTGGCCGACGTGGCCGAAGGTATCAGGACCCGGATACGGCCCGGGTCGGTGTTCTACGGGCAGAGCTTCGGCGCGCTCCTGGCGTACGAGGTCGCCCGCGCCCTGCCGCGCGCGCTGCGTCCGGCGCTGCTCGTCCCGGCCTGCGCGCCGGCGCCGCAGGACTGGCACGGCACGGTCCCGGACCCGGCCGACGGCGCCCTGGACCTGTTCCGGGCCTGCGGCCTGGCCGACCAGCTGCCGGATGACAGCGGCCTGCGGGAGCTGACGCTCGGAGTCCTGCGTGCGGACCTCGCCGTGTGCCGTTCCTACCGCCATCGCCCGGCACCCGGCTTCGACACGCCGATCCACGCCGTCGCCGGTGCCGACGATCCGGTGCTGGCAGCCGGCCGGCTCCAGGCGTGGGCCCAGGCCACCGAGGGACCGTTCGCCGCGACCGTCGTCCCGGGCGGCCACCTTCTGGCCTGCGCGCTCGACGCCGGACCGGCCGACCTGCTCGCCCGCCTGGCCGTCGGCGATCCGCTCGCCGCCGGAACCTCCCCCGCCACCGACCTCCCGCAAGGAGCCCGACCATGATCGCGACGACGACGAGCGTCGACCTGAGCGACCCCGGCCTGTGGTCGCGGCCCGACCTGGCCGACCTGATGGACACCCTGCGCGCCGAGGCGCCGGTCCGTCGCACCGACACCGCCCAGGACGGGCCGGTGTGGTCGGTCATGTCCTACGAACTGGCCTCGGCCGTCCTCACCGACGCCGCCACCTACAGCTCGACCAGTGGATCGCTGCTCGGTTCCGGGGCCGGCCAGTGCCCGGTCGGGGCCGGCCGCATGATGGCGCTGACCGATCCGCCCCGGCACCGCGAGCTGCGCGCGCCGGTCCTGCCGTTCTTCTCCGCCAAGGGGGTGCGGGGCTACCGGGAGCGGCTCGAACAGATCGCGACGGCGGCGATCGGCGACGCGGTGGCCCGAGGCGAGGCCGACCTGGTCCAGACCGTCGCGACGGTGCCGCTGGCCGTGATGTGCGACCTGCTCGGCATCGCGGAGCAGGACCGCGCCATGGTGGTCGAGGTCTGCGACCAGGCGTTCCTGGGCCGCACCCCCGAGGAGCGGCGGGCGGGGCACCAGCAGCTCATCCCGTACCTGTTCACGCAAGTGATGCAGCGGCGCGTGAACCCCGGCGAGGACCTGATCAGCGCCGCCGCCACGCACCGCGTCGCCGGCCGGCCGCTGCCGGTGGAGGACGTGGTGCTCAACCTGGACAACATCGTGGTCGGCGGCGTGCAGACGGTGCGGCACACGGCCGCCATGGGCATCTGGGCTCTGATGCAGCACCCGGAGCACTGGGCCGCGCTGGCCGAAGGCCGCGTGGACCCCGACTCGGCCACCGACGAGCTGCTGCGGTGGACGTCGGTGGGACTGCACGTCCTGCGCACCGCGACCCGCCGGGTCGAGCTCGGCGGGCACACCGTCGAGGCCGGCGACCGGGTCGTGGTGTGGACGTGGCCGGCCAACCACGACCCGGCGGCCTTCGACCGCCCCCGCGAACTGCGGCTGGACCGCTCGCCCAACCGGCACCTGGCCCTCGGCGTCGGACCGCACTACTGCATCGGGGCGCAGCTGGCCAAGGCCGAGCTCGGCGCGATCTACCGCGCACTGCTGACGCGGGTCCGGACGATCGAGCTCGCCGGCGAGCCGGAATACAACAGCTCGATCATCAACTTCGGCTTCGACCGGCTGCCGGTGCGGCTGCACGCGCGGTGAGCGTCCGAGTCCGGCACCAGAGAAGAAGGGCGGAGGGACGAGCATGTCCTCGCAAGTAGTGGAGAACCAGGCCGAGGCACCCCGCAGCGAAAAGCGGGCCGAGCACGCCGAGCCGACAGACCGAGCTGAGCGAGCCGCGCACACTGAACCGACCGGCCGAGCCGCACGCAGCGAGCCGGCCGCGAGCGCCGAGCACGCCAACCGCGCCGACCGAGCCGCGCACACTGCGCCAGCCGACCAAGCCGGGCGCACCGACCCGGCCGCCACAGCCACGCGCAGCGAGCCGACCGCCGCAGCCGAGCACGCCGGGCACGCCGGGCACGCCAACCGGGCCGCACACACTGAACCGGCCAGCCGAGCCGCGCACAGCAAGCCGACCGCGAGCGCCGAGCACGCCGACCGAGCCGGGCACACTGCGCCAGCCGACCAAGCCGGGCGCACCGACCCGGCCGCCACAGCCGAGCACGCCGGGCACGCCAACCGAGCCGCACACACTGAACCGGCCAGCCGAGCCGCGCACAGCAAGCCAGCTGCCACAGCCGGGCACGCCAACCGCCCCGACCGAGCCGCACGCACCGAGCCGGCCGACCAAGCCGGCCACGTCTGGACCCGCGTCAGCCTCTTCCTCGGCGGCCAGGGCATCTCCCTGGTCTGCGACCAGGTCTTCTTCATCGCGGTGGTCTGGGCCGCGGCCCAGTACGGCGGCAACGCCGCCGTCACCTGGGTCACCCTCGGCGAGTCCATCCCCCGCGCGCTGACCATGATCTTCGGCGGCGTGATCTGCGACGCCTTCGGCCCGCGCGCGGTCCTGCTGCGCACCACGTCGGTCCGCATCGCGGTCCTCGGCGCGGCCGCGGCCGCCGCGGCGTCCGTCCACTCCGTCTGGCTCCTGGTCGCCGTCGCGGCTCTGGAGGGGGCGATGCTCGGGCTCGGCTCGCCGTCCTTCGGCACGATCCTGCCGCGCATGGTCTCCGCCGAGCAACTCGGCCGCGCCAACTCCGTCCGCGCCATGGCCATGCGGTTCGCGCCGATCATGGGTCCCCCGATCGGGGCGTGGCTGGTCGCCGGCGGCCATCTGCCGGCGGCGCTGGCCGTGGTGTGCGGCGGCGTCGTGGTGTCCCAGGTGTGCGTGCGCTGGGTGACCCGGGGTGTGGAGGTGCCGGCCGCCCATCGCAAAGCCCTGTGGCGCCGCATGGGCGGCGGTTTCGTCCTGCTGCGCCACGACGCGCGGCTGCGCTGGCTGTTCCTTTCGGCCCTGTGCGTGGACCTGGGCTTCGCCTGGCCGTTCAACCCCGCGCTGCCGGTCGTCATCCTGCATCGCGGCTGGGGCGTCTCGGCGGTGGGCATCCTGATCGCCTGCTTCGGCGCCGGCGCGCTGTCCTCGGCCGCGCTGGGCGCCGTGCTCGACGGCCGCATCCCGATGTCGGTGCGCTACGTCGGCAGCGGTGTGGCGCTCGCGGCGGGCCTGCTCGGCATGATCCTGGTGCCCTCGCTGACCGCCATGGCCGCCGCGGCATTCGTCGTCGGCGTGGCCTCCGGCCAGAACGCCCCGGCCTCGGCCACCCTCTACCAGCGGGCCGCGCCGCCGGATCAGCTCGGCGTGGCGATGTCCATGCTCTCGCTGTCCGGCATCGGCGCCGCTCCCCTGGCCTACAGCGTGTTCGGCGCGCTGGCCTCCGCGACGACGCCCACCGTGGCCTGGATCGCGAGCGCCGTGCTGGCCTTCGGCGGACCGATCGCCGGCATCCGGGCCCTGCGCACACCGGCGACCGTGCGCGCCTCCTGACTCCAGGCTTCGCCTCAGACCTCACATCAGGCCTCATATCAGGCCACGTATCAAGACCCGTATCCTCGTCCGTGAAAGGAAACTCCCGTGCGTCCCATGTCGCCCGGCCAGCAGCGCCTGTGGTTCCTGGACCAGTTCGAGGGACCGGACAGCACCTACAACGCCCCCTTCCCGCTGCGGATGCGCGGCCCGCTCGACCGGCGGGCGATCCGCGCGGCGGTGGCGGACGTCGTCGGACGCCACGAGGTGCTGCGCACCGTCTACCCGGCCGTGGACGGCGCGGCGCACCAACTCGTCCTCGACACGGCCGAGGCCATGGAGCGCCTGGCCTTCGACGTGGTCGACCTCCGGGACGAGGAGCTGCCGGCCGCGCTGGCCACGGCGGCGCGGCGGCCGTTCGACCTGGCCGCGGAGCTCCCGCTCCGGGCGACCCTGTTCGCGGTGGGCCCGCAGGACCACGTCCTGCTCCTGCTGCTGCACCACATAGCCTCCGACGGCTGGTCGCTCGGCCCGCTGGCCGACGACCTCGGCACCGCCTACGCCGCCCGCCTGGCCGAGCGCGCGCCCGGCTGGGAGCCGCTGGAGGTGCAGTACGCCGACTACGTGGAGTGGCAGCTCGAAGTCCTCGGCACCGAGGACGACCCGGAGAGCCTGATCAGCGCCCAGCTGTCCTACTGGACCGAGCAGCTGGCCGGCATCCCGGAACACATCGCGCTGCCCTTCGATCGCCGGGCCGCCGCGGCCGGGGCCCGCGCCGCCGACATCGTGTCCGTCGACGTCCCGGCCGAGGCCCACGCCGCACTGCTGGCGCTGGTCCGCCACGAGCGCTCCACCCTGTTCATGGGCCTGCAGGCCGCGCTCAGCGCTTTGCTCACCCGCCTCGGCGCCGGCGAGGACGTCGTCCTCGGCACGGCGGTCGCCGGCCGCGACGAGGCGGCCCTGGCCGACCTGGTCGGCTTCTTCGTCAATACCCTGATACTGCGCACGGACACCGGAGGCGACCCGACGTTCCGCGAACTGCTGGCGCGGGTGCGCGAGACCGACCTGGCCGCGTTCGCCAACGCCGACGTCCCGTTCGACCGCCTCGTCGACGCGCTCGGCGCCGACCGCGCCTCCGGCACGCACCCGCTGTTCCAGGTGATGACCGTGCTGCAGAACAACGACGACGCCGGATTCGCCTTCCCGGGCCTGGCCGTCGAGGTCGAGGACATGGACGAGGCGAGCGCGAAGTTCGACCTCAACGTGGCCTTCAGCGAGCTGCCCGCCGCCGGCGACGGCACGCCGGCCGGGATCCGGTGCCAGTTCGAATACGCGACCGACGTGCTGGACCGCTCGACGGTCCAGGCATGGGCGTCGTGGTTCGCGGCTCTGGTGCACGCCTCGGCGGCCGACCCCGATCTGCCGCTGTGGCGCCTGGATCCGGCCTCCGGCGACGCCCCGGGCCGGGTCGTGCCGTCGGTGGCGGCGCCGGTCGAGCAGGCACGGCTGCCGCACAGGGTGTTCGAGCAGCAGGCCGCCGCCGATCCCGAGGCGACCGCCCTCGTCTTCGGCGACACCCGCTGGACCTACGCCACGCTGAACCGCCGCGCGAACCAGATCGCCTGGCGCCTGCTGGCCGCCGGCACCGGCCGTGGAGATCTGGTGGGCGTGCTGGTGGAGCGCAGCCCGGAGATGGTCGCCGCGCTGCTGGGCGTCCTCAAGGCCGGCGCCGGCTACACGATGCTGGACCCCGACTTCCCCGACGAGCGCCTCGTCGGCAACATCGAGCGGGTGGCGGTGCGGCAGGTGCTGGCCTCGGCGGCGCTGGCCGCCCGGGTCCCCGATTCCGTCCCCTGTGTCGTGCTGGAGGACGGGGACTCCTCCCAGCCGGGGCCGGACACCGATCCGGCCCTCGCCGTGGCCGTGGACGACCTGGCGTGCGTGATGTTCACCTCCGGCTCCTCCGGCACGCCCAAAGCGATCGCCACCTCGCACCGGGCCCTGGCCGCCACCTACCTCGGCCAGGACTACACGGTCTTCGACCGCGGCCAGGTGTGGCTGCAGTGCGCACCGGTGTCCTGGGACGCCTTCGCCACCCAGGTGTTCGGGCCGCTCCTGCACGGCGGCGTCTGCGTCCTGCAGCCGGGTCAGCGCCCTGATCCGTGCCTGATCGCCGAGCTCGTCGTCGAACACGGGGTGACCGTGCTGGAGGCCTCGGCGACCCTGGTGAACTTCCTGCTGGACGAGCTGCCCTGGATGTTCGAAGGCCTTGGCCACGTCCTCACCGGCGGCGAGCCCGCCTCGGGGCCGCACCTGGCCGCGGCCATGGACCGGTTCCCCCAGCTGCACGTCGTGAACGGCTACGGCCCCGCGGAGTCGATGGGCTTCACCACCGTCCGGCACGTCAGCCCGGAGGACTGCGCGGCGGCCAGCGTGCCGATCGGCGTGCCGATCGCCGGGAAGCACGGCCACGTCCTGGACTCCCACCTGCGGCCGGTGCTGCCCGGCGTGCCCGGCGAGCTGTATCTGACCGGCGCGGGCCTGGCGCACGGCTACCTCGGCGCCGGCGGCCTGACCGCCTGCCGCTTCCTGCCGGACCCGTACGGCGCGCCGGGGTCGCGGATGTACCGGACCGGGGACCTGGTGCGGCTCGACGCCGACGGGGTGCTGTGGTACCTGGGCCGCATCGACGACCAGGTGAAGATCCGCGGGTTCCGCGTCGAACCGGACGAGGTCACCGCGCACGTGCTCGCCGATCCGGCGATCACCCAGGCCGCGACCGTGGTCTGCGAGGACGGCGGCGACCGCCGGCTGGTCGGGTACTTCGTCGGCGAGGCCGACCCGGCGCAGATCCGGCGCCGGCTGGTCGCCGCGCTGCCGGAATACATGGTGCCCTCGGCGATCGTGCGACTCTCGGCGCTGCCGCTGACGCCCAACGGCAAGCTCGACCGGCGCGCGCTGCCGGCCCCGGACCCCGCGGCCCGCACCGGCGCCGACCGGGCGCCGCGCGACGCGGTCGAGGAGATCCTGTGCGGCCTGTTCGCCGACATCCTGAAGCTGCCCGCGATCGGCGTCCACGACGACTTCTTCGCGCACGGCGGCCACTCGCTGCTCGCCACGCGGCTCACCAGCCGGATCCGCTCGACGCTGGGGGCGGAGGTGAGCCTGCGGCAGCTGTTCCAGAACCCGACCGTTGCCGGGGTCGCCTCGATCGTGGCATCGGAGGCCGGCCGGAGCGGCGGCGCGGGCTCGGCGAGCGGGGCACCGGGGCGTCCGCGGCTGGCACCGTACGACCGGCCGACCGAGGTTCCGCTGTCCGCGGCACAGCAACGCCTGTGGTTCCTGTCCGGGGTGCAGGGGCAGGACCGTGCCTACAACGTGCCGCTGGTCCTCCGGCTGACCGGCACCGTCGATCGCGACGCGCTGGGCGCCGCGCTGCTGGACGTGGTCGGTCGGCACGAGGTGTTGCGCACCCTCTTCCCGGCGACCGACGGCCGGCCGCGTCAGGAGATCCTGGCTCCGGAGGCGGTCGGGTCGGTGCTCCGGATCGTCGACACCGATGAGGGATCCCTGCCGGGCCTGATTCAGGCCGCTGCGACGCACCGCTTCGAGGTGGCGGCGGAGATCGCGCTGCGGGCCGACCTGTTCGTCCTCGGCGACGGGGAATCAGTGCTCGTGCTGTGTCTGCACCACATCGCCAGCGACGGCTGGTCGATGGGGCCGCTGTGGACCGACGTCGCGGCCGCGTACACCGCGCGCGCGGCCGGCACGGAACCGGACTGGGCCCCGCTGCCCGTGCAGTACGCGGACTACACGCTGTGGCACCGTGAGCTGCTGGGCGCCGAAGACGACCCGGACAGCCTCATCACCGCGCAACTCGCCTACTGGCAGGAGGCGCTGAGCGGGATCCCCGAGGAGCTGGCGCTGCCGTTCGACCGGCCGCGTCCGGCCGAGCCGAGCCACCGCGCCGACTCGGTCACGCTCCGGCTGCCCGCCGAGGCACAGCGCGCGCTGGCCGCCCTGGCCCGGGAATCGGGCGCGACCATGTTCATGGTGGTGCAGGCCGCGCTCGCCGCACTGCTGTCCCGCCTGGGCGCCGGGGCCGACATCCCGCTGGGCACCCCGGTCGCCGGCCGCACCGACGAGAACCTCGACCAGCTCATCGGGTTCTTCGTCAACACCCTGGTCCTGCGTACCGACGCCTCCGGCGACCCGAGCTTCCGGGAACTGCTGGCGCGGGTGCGCGAGACCGACCTGGCGGCGTTCTCGCATCAGGACCTTCCCTTCGACCGCCTCGTGGAGCACCTGAACCCGGTCCGCGCCCTCAACCGCCACGCCCTGTTCCAGGTCATGTTCTCCTTCACCGGAGCCGGCGACGGGGACGGGGACGGCCGGTGGTCGCTGCCGGGCCTGGCAGCGAGGATCGAGGACGACGACGCGGCCGAGGACATCGCCAAGTTCGACCTGAACGTCACCGTCACCGCGGCGGGTTCCGGCGAGATGGAATGCCGCTGGGAGTTCTCGACCGATCTGCTGGACTCCTCGACGGTCTCGGCCTGGGCCGCGTGGTTCGTGCGGCTGCTGGCCGGGGTGGCGGCCGCTCCCGACACGTCCGTGTGGCAGATCGAGGTCGCCGATGACGACGACCGTCTGATGCTGGAGGACCGGGGCGCCGACGGGACGCTGCGGCATGTGAGCCGGTACGTGGAAGAGCCCGCCGAAGCGGACCCGGACCAGTCCGACCGAGACCACGCAGGCGAGGCCGACCGGGCCCCGCACGACGCGGTCGAGGAGATCCTGTGCGGTCTGTTCGCCGCGGTCCTGGACCGGCCGGCGGTGGGCGTGCACGACAACTTCTTCGCCCTCGGCGGCTACTCGCTGCTCGCGACCCGCCTGCTCAGCCGGGTCCGCTCCGCGCTGGGCGTCGAGGCCGGCATCCGGGACCTGTTCGAGGCGCCGACCGTCGCCGGCCTGGCCGCCCGGCTGGACGCGGGCCGGGCGGTGCGGCCGCCGCTGCGTCCGGTGCGCCCGGCCGAGCGCCCCGACCCTGTGCCGCTGTCGTTCGCCCAGCAGCGGCTGTGGTTCATGGCGCAGTTGGAGAAGGCGAACGCCGGCTACAACGCCCCGCTGGCGCTGCGGCTGCGCGGGCGCCTGGACCGCGGGGCGCTGATCGCGGCGGTGGGCGACGTCGTGGCGCGGCACGAGGTGCTGCGGACCGTGTTCCCCGAAGTCGACGGACACCCGGTGCAGCGGGTCCTGGCCGACTGGCGGCCGACGACGGAGATCCGACCGTGCCTGGAATCAGACCTCGAAGACGCCATGGACGCCTTCGGGCAGCAGCCGTTCGACCTCACCGCCGAACCGCCCTTCCGCTCCCTGCTCCTGGCCGTCGCCGAGGACGACCACGTCATCGTGCTGGTGCTGCACCACATCGCCAGCGACGGGTGGTCGATGGGGCCGCTGCGCGCGGACCTGGCGACCGCGTACACCGCGCGCGCCGGCGGCGAGCAGCCGACATGGCAGCCGCTGCCGGTGCAGTACGCGGACTACACGCTGTGGCAGCGGGAGCTGCTGGGCTCCGAAGACGACCCCGACAGCCTGCTCAACGCCCAGCTCGCGTACTGGGGCGACAAGCTCGCCGCGCTGCCGGAGGAGCTGGCGCTGCCGTTCGACCGCCCGCGCCCGCCGGTGCCGACGCATCACGGCGACTCGCTGGCCTTCGACGTGCCGGCCGGGGTCGCCGGCGGCCTGGCCGCGCTGGCCCGGGAGTCCGGCTCGACGATGTTCATGGTGGTGCAGGCCGCGCTGGCGACGCTGCTGTCCCGGCTCGGTGCCGGGTCCGACATCCCGCTGGGCACCCCGATCGCCGGCCGCACCGACGACAATCTCGACGACCTCGTCGGATTCTTCGTCAATACCCTGGTCCTGCGCACGGATCTGCGCGGCGACCCCAGCTTCCGCGAGGTGCTGGCCCGGGTCCGGGAGACCGACCTGGCCGCCTACACGCACCAGGACCTCCCCTTCGACCGCCTGGTCGAGCACCTGAACCCGGTCCGGACCTTGTCCCGGCACCCGCTGTTCCAGGTCGTCGTCGCCCACAACCGGGACGCGACCAAGAGCACCGACGGCGCCGAGCTGAGCGCCGGGGTCAGCATCGAGACCGAGCCGGTGGACACCGCGACGGTTCGGTTCGACCTGGGCCTGACCTTCTCCGAGGTCTGTGCTGCCGAGGTCCGTGATGCCGAAGGCCCCGGCGACGCCGGGCTTCGCTGTGTACTGACCTTCGCGACCGAGCTGTTCGACACCGGGACCGTCCAGGGCATCGCCGATCGGCTGGTGCGGCTGCTGACCGCGGTCGCCGCGGACGCCGACCTGCCGGTGCATCGCGTCGACCTGCTGGCCGCCGACGAGCGGGGCCTGCTGCTGCGGGAATGGAACCGGACCAACGTGGACGTCGCGGATACGACGCTGCCGGAGCTGTTCGCCGCACAGGCCACGCTCACCCCCGAGGCGACGGCTCTCGTCTTCGAAGGGACCGAACTCACCTACCGCGAGTTCGACCGGCGCGTGGAGACGCTGGCCCGCGCGCTGCTGGCCGAGGGCGTGCGTCCGGCGGACGTGGTGGCCGTCGCGCTGCCGCGGTCGATCGAACTGGTCACCGCGCTGTACGCGGTGCACCGGGTCGGTGCGGCCTATCTTCCGGTGGACCCCGGCTATCCCGCCGACCGGGTCGAGTTCATGCTCGCCGACGCGCGCCCGGCCCTGGTTCTCACCCCGGAGTCGGTGGCGGAACTGGCCACGCGGGGTGCCCTGCTGAACGGGGACGCCGAAACGCCGGTGCCGTCGTCGTATCCGGCCTATGTGATCTACACGTCCGGCTCGACCGGCCGCCCCAAGGGGGTGATGGTCTCGCACGCGGCGATCGTCACGCACCTGTTCTGGATGCAGGGCGACTACCGGCTGGGCGCCGACGACCGCGTGCTGCACAAGACGCCTTCCAGCTTCGACGTGTCCGTCTGGGAGTTCTTCTGGCCCCTGATGACCGGTGCGGCGCTGGTCGTGGCGCGGCCGGAGGGGCATCGCGACCCGGCGTACCTCGCGACGCTGATCGCCTCCGAGCGGGTCACCGTGGCGCACTTCGTGCCCGCGATGCTTGAGGCGTTCTTGGCGCTGCCGCAGGCCCCCGCCGACAGTCCGCTGCGGCAGCTGTTCTGCGGCGGGGAGGCGCTGACGCCGGCGTTGGCGCGGCGCTGCCACCAGGTGCTGCCCGGTACGCGGCTGTCGAACTTCTACGGTCCGACCGAAGCGGCCGTGGAGGCGACGCACCAGCGGTATCGTCCGGCCGTCGCCGGGCGCACGGTACCCATCGGCGCGCCGGTGTGGAACACCCGCGCCTACGTGCTGGACGAGTACGCGAATCCGGTACCGGCGGGGGTCGCGGCCGAGCTGTACCTGGCCGGAGACCAGCTGGCGTACGGGTACTTGCACCGTGCGGGGCTGACCGCGCAGCGGTTCGTGCCGGATCCGTTCGGCGGTCCGGGCGAACGGCTCTACCGCACCGGGGACCTGGTGCGGTGGCGGGCCGACGGGGTGCTCGAATACCTGGGCCGCACCGACGAACAGGTGAAGATCCGGGGGCAGCGGCTGGAGCCGGGCGAGATCGCCGGCGTGGCACGCGAGTGCGCGGGCGTGGAGCAGGCCGTCGTGATCGTGCGCGAAGACCGCCCCGGGGACCGGCGGCTGGTGGCCTACATCGCCGGCTCGGCGGACGCGGCGCGGGTACGGGCTCATCTGGCGGCGTCACTGCCCGAATACATGGTCCCGGCCGCGATCGTGGTGTTGGCGGAACTGCCGCTGGGGCCGAACGGCAAGGTGGACCGGCGCGCGCTGCCGGCCCCGGACTTCGCGACGGACGCGAAGGCCTATCGGGCACCGCGCGAGGCGATCGAGGAGATCCTGTGCGGACTGTTCTCCGAGCTGCTCGGCGTGGACCGGGTCGGGATCGACGACGGCTTCTTCGCCCTCGGCGGCCACTCACTGCTGGCGACGCGCCTGATCAGCCGGGCGCGGGCGGCGCTGGGGGTGGAGTTCGCCATCGGCGACCTGTTCCAGGCGCCGACCCCGGCGGGGCTGGCGGAGGTGGCCGGGCGGCTTGAGCAGGGCGGGGCTCTGCACGCGCCGTTGCGGCCGATGGTGCGGCCGGACCGGGTGCCGTTGTCGTTCGCCCAACAGCGGTTGTGGTTCGGGAACCGGCTCGACGGCGCGGATGCGAGCTACACCGTGCCGATCGCGTTGCGGCTGCGCGGGACGCTGGACGCGGAAGCGCTCGCGGCCGCCCTGGCCGACGTGGTCGAGCGGCACGAGGTACTGCGGACGGTGTTCCCCGACATCGACGGGACGCCGATGCAGCAGGTCCTGCCGGCGCCGGCGCCGGCCCTGCCGGTCCGGGCGGTCGCCGAGGCTGAGCTGTCCGAAGCGCTGGCGCAGGCGCGGCGCTCCACGTTCGACCTGACGGTTCAGACACCGTTCCGTTTCGAGCTGCTGGAGATGGACGCGCAGGACCATGTGCTGCTGCTGGTGCTGCACCACATCGCCAGCGACGGGTGGTCGATGGGTCCGCTGTGCGCGGACCTGGCCAGGGCGTACGCCGCACGGGCCGCGGGTCAGGAGCCTGATTGGCGTCCGCTGCCGGTACAGTACGCGGACTACGCGTTGTGGCAGCGCGAGGTGCTCGGGGACGAGGACGATCCGGACAGCGTCATCAGCGGGCAGCTGGCGTTCTGGAGCGAGCAGCTGGCCGGGATGCCGCAGGAGCTGGCGCTGCCGGCGGACCGGCCGCGACCGGCGGTTCCGGGGCGGCGGGGCGAGTCGGTCGCGGTGGACGTGCCCGCACCGGTGCACGCCGCGCTGGCCGCGCTGGCGCGCGAATCCGGGACGACGTTGTTCATGGTGGTGCAGGCGGCGTTGGCGGCGTTGTTGTCGCGGCTCGGCGCCGGATCCGACATCCCGCTGGGCACGCCCGTCGCCGGGCGCACCGACGAGGGCCTGGACGACCTGGTCGGGTTCTTCGTCAACACCCTGGTCCTGCGGACCGACGCCTCCGGCGACCCGAGCCTGCGGGAGCTGCTGGCGCGGGTGCGCCAGGCGGACCTTGCCGCGTACTCGCACCAGGACCTGCCCTTCGACCGGCTGGTCGAGCACCTGAACCCGGCGCGCACGCTGTCCCGGCACCCGCTGTTCCAGGTGATGTACGTGCTGCAGAACAACGAGGAGGGCAGCCTGGACGACCTGCCGGGGCTGCGGGTCGACGGAATACCGTTCGACGGCGCGGCGCTGGAGTTCGATCTCGTGGTCGCGCTGCGCGAGCGGCACGCCGCCGACGGGACGGCCGACGGCATCGGCGGCCTGCTGGTCTTCAACGCCGACCTGTTCGGCCCGGAGACCGCCGCCGGCCTCACGGCGCGGCTGGTGCGGTGGCTGGGCTCGGCGGTGGCGGCACCGGACGTGCCGATCAGCCGGCTGCCGTTGCTGACCGGGGGCGAGCGGCGGCACCTGCTGGACGTGCTGACCGACACCGCTCTGGCGGACGAGCACGGCGCGGTGCCGGTCTGCGACCTGGTCGCCGCGCACGCCGCGGCCACGCCGACCGCGCCGGCCGTGGTGTACGGCGCCGAGACCCTGGACTTCGCAGGACTCGACGACGCCGCGAACCGGCTGGCCCGGCGGCTGGCCGCGGCCGGGGTGGGACGCGGCACCGTGGTCGGCGTCTGCCTGCCGCGGGGGACGGACCTGGTCGTCGCGCTGCTGGCGGTGCTGCGGGCGGGGGGCGCGTATCTGCCGCTGGACCCGGCGTATCCGGTGGACCGGATCGCTTTCATCCTTCGGGACGCGCAGGCGCCGGTGGTGCTGAGCCACTCGGGGCTGGCCGACCGGGTCGGCGGCGGGTCGGCGGCGGTGATGTGGCTGGACGGCGGGGACGATGGCGGCTCCGTGGGCGACGGCGGCTCCGTGGGCGACGGCGACGGCGCGACTGTGCCCTCGCTCGTGCCCGCCCCCACACCCGCCGACGCCGCCTACGTCATCTACACCTCCGGCTCGACCGGCACGCCGAAGGGCGTCGTCGTCGAGCACCGCGGCCTGAGCGACCTGTGCGCGTGGGCCCGCCACGAGTTCGGGATCACGGCGTCCGACCGGGCGAGCCAGGTCGCCTCCCTCGGCTTCGACGCCGCGGTGTACGAGATCTGGCCCGCCCTGTCCGCCGGGGCCGCGGTCCACCTGCCCGCGCCGGAGACGCTGGCGGACGACGCGGCGCTGACGGAGTGGCTCGGCCGATCCCGGATCACCGTCTGCTTCCTGCCCACGCCGCGACTGGAGGCCCTGCTCGACGAACCGATGGCGCACGCGCCTCGCGTCGTGGTGACCGGCGGCGACCGCCTGCGCCGCCGGCCCGGCGGCGAGCCGGGGTTCCGGCTGGTCAACGCCTACGGCCCGACCGAGTTCTCGGTGATCGCCACCTCCGGTGACGTCGCCCCAGCCGCGCCCGGCGCACCGGGCTCTCTCGGCTCGCCCGGTTCTCCCGGCTCTCCCGGCACCGGGCTGCCGGACATCGGCGCGCCGGTGGCCAACACCCGCGCGTACATCCTCGACGCGGCGATGAACCCGGTCCCGGTCGGCGTCCCCGGTGAGCTGCACCTGGCCGGCACCGGTCTGGCGCGCGGCTACCTGGGCCGCTCCGGTCTGACCGGGCAGCGCTTCGTGCCCGACCCGTTCGGCGGTCCCGGGGAGCGCATGTACCGCACCGGGGACGTGGTGCGGTGGCGTCCCGACGGCCGGATCGACTTCATCGGGCGGACGGACCACCAGGTGAAGGTGCGCGGTGTGCGGATCGAGCTGGGCGAGATCGACGCGGTGCTCGCCGCGCACCCGGGCGTGCGGCAGGTCGCGACCGTGGTGCGCGAGGACCGGCCGGGCCTGCGCGAGTTGGTCGCGTACGTCGTCGCCGGCCCCGGGTTCGAGCCCGCGGAACTGCGCCGGCACGCGGCCGCGTTCCTGCCGGCCGCCATGGTCCCGGCGGCTTTCGTGGCCCTCGGCGCGATGCCGCTGACGCCGCACGGCAAACTCGATCCGGCCGCGCTGCCGGCGCCGGACCGCTCGGGCTCGGGGGGCCGGCCGCCGCGCGGGCCGCGCGAGCGGGTGCTGTGCGAGCTGTTCTCCGAGCTGCTGGGCGTGCCGGACGTGACCATCGACGACGACTTCTTCGCCCTCGGCGGCCACTCGCTGCTGGCGGCCCGGCTGTCCGGGATGATCCGCCGGGAGCTGGGCACCGAGCTGGGCATCAGGGTACTGTTCGAGGCCCCGACCGTGGCCGCGCTGGCCGAGCGCCTCGGGGCCGGGACCGTGACCGGCACCAGCCGCGACTCCCTGGCCGTCCTGCTGCCGCTGCGCGGGCGTGGCTCCCGCCTGCCGCTGTTCTGTGTTCACCCGGCGGTGGGCGTCGGCTGGGTCTACTCCGGCCTGCTCGCGCACCTGGACCCCGAGCGTCCCGTCTACGCGCTGCAGTCGCGCGGACTGATCGAGCCCGACCGGCGCCCGGCCGACATGGAGGAGCTGGTCAAGGACTACCTCGACCAGATCGCGCAGGTCCAGCCGGAGGGTCCTTACCACCTTCTGGGCTGGTCGTTCGGCGCCGAGATCGCGCACGCCATGGCGGTCCGGCTCCAGGAGCAGGGGCTGCCGGTGGCTTCGTTGACGATGCTGGACGGGTATCCCGGCGGCTCGCTGTCGATGCCCTTCCGCGCCGCCGACTCCTGCTCCTGTTCCTCCGACAGCGAAATCCTGGCCGCTGACAGCGAAATCCTGGCCGCCCTGCTGGTCTCCCTCGGCCACGACCTCACCGACCACCCGGACGACCGGCCGTTCGACCACGCCGAGTTCGTCGCCCGGGTCCGCGCCGCCGGCGGCCCGCTGGCCGAGCTCGGCCCGCAGGAACTGGCCGCCCTGCCGGCGGTGTTCGCGCAGAACTGCGAACTGGCCGCCGGATACCGCCCTCGGACCTACGACGGCGACGTGGCGTTCTTCCTGGCGACCGAACACCGCACCGCCGCCTCCCCCGACCCCCGGGCCTGGCGCCCGCACGTCACCGGAGAGCTGACCGTGCACGAGGTCGCATGCCGGCACGGCGAGATGACCCGCCCCGAGCCGCTGGCCCGGATCGGCGCGGTACTCGCGGCCCGGCTGGAGGGACGGCCATGAGCTGCCTCGGGGACATCCCGCGTGGCTGGTCCATCAGGGACATCCCGGCTCCGGCGGCTGTTCCCACCGGGAGCACGTCCGCCTACATTTCAGGGTGCTGACTCACCGTCACCGCCACACCACCGCACCACCACACCACCACACCACCACCCGAAGGAGAATCCGTTGAACGCCAAGAAGCCCGTCGTCACCGTCGCCCTCGCCGCCGCGGGCCTGGTGCTCACCGCCGGCACCGCGAGCGCGGCCACCCCGTCGTCGGCCCGCATCAGCGGCCACGACCAGCTGCGCGCCGGCATCCAGGCCGCGGTCCAGGCCCTCCCGGCGCACGAGGCCAACGCCGCCACCGGCGGTCCGGCCGGCATGCCGGTGCAGTGAGCATGAGCGCCCACATGCCGACCGACCATCAGCTCTCGCCGGCACCGACACCGGAAGCGGAACCGGCCGCCGTGCGCCGCACCGGGCACCAGACCTGGTGTCCCAGCGCCGGCCCGGAGCGACCGGAGAGCGTGGTCCTGGGCGTGCAGTCCCCCGAGTCCGGCCAGGTCGTCTACCTGGCCGAACCGATCCCGGCGGCGCAGGCCGCGGCGATGGTCCCGGAAGGCATCGACCCGCGCCGCATCCTGCGCTTCGCAGCCCACTGCGACCAGCGCTGCCCGAACAACTCCGCCGGCGACTGCACTCTGGTCAACCGCCTGCAGGCCGTCCCGGTCCGCCAGGTCCACGCGCACCAGATCCCCCGCTGCCACCTCCGCCAGGACTGCCAGTGGTGGACCCAGGTCGGCGTGGAGGCGTGCCGCCGCTGCCCGGCCCTGGTCACGGTCCGCACCGCCGGCGACGAGTTCGGCGACCTCGTCGCCGACCCGGCCACCACCCGCGCCGACCTCGCGGCCTGGATCACCGCGAACCCGGCCGCCGAGGCCCCGTCGGGGAGCTGAGAACGGCGCTGAGAACGGCAGAGACGGAGGCGGTTCCGGCCGCCTCCGTCCACGACCTTCGCCTCGCGTCGCTTCGGATCGAACTGCTCGAAAGGCTGCGCCAGCTTGAGCTTACGGAGCTGCGCGCCCCAAGCCGGCGTGAGGCCACGGCTCCGACGCGCGCACGCGAGATGGCCGCCGTGGCCTGATCAGCAGACCGTCCCGGCAGCCGGCGGCGTCCCGTTGATCAGGTCCGTGTCGATCGCGTCGTCGACACAGCTGTTCCCCCGCATGTAGGCCGTGTGACCGTGGCCTTGGAACGTCAACAGCACGCCGTGCTGGAAGGTCCGAGCGGCAGAGACGCCCCACTGGTACGGCGCGTCCGGATCGCCGGTCGTGGCCACCACGAGGATCGGCGGCGAGCCGGCCGCGGTCAGCGGCAGGGGCGCGGAGGTGGGCGGGGCCCAGGCCGTGCACGGCAGGCCGGACTGAGCCTGCAGCGCGCCGAGGTCTGGTCCCGCCGCCTCGGCCGCCGCCCGCATGGCCGCGTAGCCGTCCCGCGTCGTCGGCCACCACCAGTCGGCACACTCCAGCGCCTGGCCCTGATAGATCGTCGGGTAGTACGAGCCGTCGGGCAGTCGGCCGTTCTGTGCCAGCTCGTACAGCCCGGAACCGTCTCCGGCCGCCGCCTTGGCCAGCGCGTCATCGACCAGCGGCCAGGTCTGCTCGGGCTGTACCACCGCGATGGACAGCGCCGTGGACAGAGCGTTGGGCCCCACCGTCGCAGTGGTCCCGGGAACCGGGAGCGGACTGGTCCGCAGCCGGGCGAAAAGGCTGTCGATCAGCGCGCCGTTCCCCCTGACGCTCTCGTAGTAGCCGATTTCGGTCTCGGCGGCCCGGGACTGGTCGACCACCATCTGCTGTCCGCTCTGGTCCGGATTGAAGAAAGCGTCCAGCACGACGGACCGCAGGTGGGCCGGGAACAGCTCGGCATACCAGGCCGCGCCGAGGGTGCCGTAGGACTCACCGAAGTAGCTGATCTTCTTCTCCCCGAGGGCCGAGCGGAGCACGTCGGCGTCGAAGGCCCCGACCAGGCTCCCCAGCCGCCCCGGCAGGCCCGGCGCCGACGCCGTCCGACAGCCGTCGGCGTAAGCACGGCCCGCGGTCATCAGGGAACCGACATCCGCGGTGGTCGGATCGACGGCGAAGTAGGCGTCCAGCGCGGCACCCGGGCAGCGCAGCGCCGGGTCCGAGCCCGCCGTGCCGCGCGCGTCCCAGGTCACGACATCGAAGTCGGCCAGCAGCCGCGGGGACAACGCATACGTCAGACTGCCGCGAAGGTAGCCGACGCCGGAATTCGCCGCACCCCCCAGATTGGCGAACAGCGTGCCGACACGGTGGGCCGGATCAGTGGCGGGGAACTTGATGACCGGCAGGTGGAACACCTGGCCGGCCGGGTCAAGGTAGTCCCGCGGAACCGTCAGCGTGCTGCACTGGGCCGTGCCACACGCCTGCCAGGTGAGCGTCTGGCGGCCGAATCCCGCCAGCGGATCGGGCCGCGTCGACGCGGCGCCCGCGGTGGGCACCGCGGTGACGAAGAGTGCGGCGACCGCACCCAAAGCCCAGAGAACTCGGTTTCTGCGCATGAAATCCTCCCGTGGTCGCGATTGCGCGATACGGGGAAGACGAAGTCAGCATTCGAATACGTTGCGGCCGGACCGGCGATTACCGAGATCCAGCCGCGATGCCCGATCGCACTCAGCACACCGTCCCGTTGGTCGGCGGCGTCCCGTAGATCAGGCCGTTGTCGACGGCAGAGGTCACACAGGCGCTGGAACGGCCGTAAGCAGTGTGCCCTGAGGTGCCGAGAGACCCGTCCACGCTGGTCATCGACTTGCGGGAAGGTCGCTGACGAGTGATGACCGGTCCTTGTGTATCTCCGTTTCGTCTTCCTGCTCACCGCTCGGCTCCTCGCGGCAGCGCGCCCGTCCCGCCGCGACACGACGTGGAAGAGTGCGGAGATCCGCCTGACCACCACGGATGAACTTTTCGGCAAGGACACCCTCACCAGCCACGCCCACCACGCTCCACAACCCCCGGCCACCCACGGCGATAGCAGCGCCCCGCCGCGTTCCATCACGACCTGTCCACCGGCTATCTACCGCTTGCTATTGCTGGAACCGTCCTTCTCCAACACAACGTCCGATACACCTGTCCTGGTCAGAAAGTCGGCCAACCGGCCTGACCTCGGGTGAACCCGTGGCAATATGGCGCTGCTGGCGCGTTCGCAGGCGTCGAAGAACGTTGAGGTACTGGTGTTGCGCCAAGAGGTGGCGGTGCTTCGCCAGCCGAACCGGAAGCCGAGGCTCACCTGGAGCGACCGTGCAGTGCTCTGTTGCGTTGGCATCGGCGCTCTGGTCGCGAATAAGTGGCGCCAGCCGAGGCCGCCGGGCCGACCACCGATCAGCGACGAACTCGTTCAGCTGATCCTCACTATGGCACGCGAGAACCGCACCTGGGGCGCGGTCCGAATCCAAGGCGAGCTGCGCCGCCTCGGACACCGCGTGGCCGCAGCCACGATCCGGAAGGGGCCTGCGAGCCCACGCCCAGAGCCCGCTAGCCGCAGACTTCTTTCACGTCGACAGCGCGCTCACCCTTACCCGGCACTACGTCGCGTTCGTCACATCGAGCATCGCACGCGTCGGGTCCACCTGCTCGGCATCACCCGGCATCCGACCGCCGCCTGGGCCGCCCAACTCGCACGGGACTTCACCGCCGACGTCAAAGCCACCGGGCATCGCTTCACCCATCTCGTCCGAGACTGCGATGCCAAGTTCACCGCCATGTTCGATACGTTGTTCAGTGCCACTGGCATCGCAGCGATCACGACCGCACCGCAAGCCCCGACGATGAACGCCATCGCCGAACGGTTCGTCGGCACCATCCGCCGTGAATGCACCGACCGCATCCTCATCGCCTGTCAACGCCACCTGCGCGTTGTCTTGGACCAGTACATCGCGCACTACAACTCCGGCCGCAGCCACCAAGACCACGGAATGAGCCTGCCCTCTCCGGACGACGACCCAAATGTGATCCCATTCCCCGCGCCTATAGGCGCGGGTCAGGGTCTTGGGGCTGATCTTGGCGTAGAAGGCGGTGGACTGCGGGGATCGGTGGCCGAACCTGCCGCAAGCCCCCCGACTTCCAGCTGGGGCGTTCGGCCTAATTCCATCTTTTGTTGCAGTGTTCTTATATGCTGATTTTCGTGGTGCTTCTTACTCTTCCCTGCTCCTGCGAACGCGTCCGCCGCCGATCTGGCCGTGTGGCGCCGCCGCACCTGGGATCACGAGGGCACTCCCCGGGTTTTGGAGTTCAGCCACGCGGCTCGACCGCCGAGTGAGCGCTGACATGGGCACCTTTCAGTCCGCCGACCCGAACTACCCGATCGGCACGAACGTCTCGGTCGCGGCCACCATGTACTCAACCGCCGCCGGGATCATGTGCGGTTTCGCCTTCACCGCGATCGTGCTCCTGGTCGTGACCTGGCTGACTGACAGCTCGCGGGCGCAACGCGTCCTGGCCGCGACGGGTCGAGCGCTCATCGCATCGTTCTTCGGACTGCTGATCATGTGCGTGCTGTATGCCTCGTTGTCTGCTTCTGCGGTAAGCAGCGGACAGGCAATCAGCGACAACACCATCCTTACGGACGGATTCGGCAGTGTCGGTATCATCCTGGTCTATTCCGTCGTGCTCATGTTGGAGGCCGCCGACGAGGGCACCGATCCGCCCTCGGACCGGGGGCGGGACCTGGCGAAATTCGCCCGTGCGTTCGCCTGCGTGTTGAACCTGCTGATCGTCGGCATGGTCTACGAAGCCGTCGAGGACTACTTGTCTATCAGGTACGGCCAATCGCATCCGATCACCGGTATCAATGTGTTGGCCTGGAGCCTGCTGGGGACCCAACTCATCGTCGCCTGCCGCTCGGCATGGATTACCACCCGCCGCGAGCAGGCCGGCCGATGCTTCAAGAACCGGGACAAGACGACACGCCGCGTCGTCCACATCGGCCTTGGCCTTACAGTTGCCTCCGCAGTGAGTTACATGGCCGCAGACAGCACCCTTTCCACTGCCAGTACCATCGCCCCGGCCGTGGTGGTGCTCGTACTCGTCGCCGCCTTCGGCTTCGCCTGCGGAACGACACTCCACCTGGCCCTCACGCGGATGGGGACGTCCGTCGATACCATGCCACCCGACGCGCCTTCCGGCGCAGGGACGCAGCCGCCTGCAGCGGTGCACATAGCCGACGGAGACTTCCAAGACTTGGTGGCAAGCGTGGGGACCGGCAATGGGCTCGCTCCGAAGACAGGCGCCAACCAGCGCGAAATAGAGATCGCGCACCTGACGGCGGTGCTTGCCGCAGCCGTCGCCGGACTCGCCATAGGTCGCCTCCGGACCTGGGCACGGTCGCGCGCACAAGCGGTGAGTCGGTCCGGTCGGCCCTAACCGCGCGAACCCGCCGGGCCTGACTCGACATTGCGGGCCCAGGGGCAGGCAAGACTGTGCCGTGGACGTGCTTTTAATGGGCCCGGCGGCTTTGGCGCTGGGGCATTCAGACAGTTCCCATACCTGACTGTGCCGTTATGCGTCAGCTCGGACTTCCGGGTCCGCACGCTACGCCGGCACCTGGACGGCACCGTCGCCGCAGCGCTGGAGGCGGCCGCGCGGAGGAAGACGTGAAGCGGCAGATCGGATACGCCTGGCGGCTTCGCGAGGTGATGGCCGACAAGAGCATGTTCACCGCGACCGAGTTTGTGCCGCTGCTGCGCGAGCGCGGCATTGACCTGTCCGCCTCCGAGGTCCACCGCCTGGTCTCCGGCACCCCCGAAGCGGCTGTCGCTGCAGGTGTTGTCTGCGCTCTGCGACATGCTCGGCTGCGCTCCGGCCGATCTGATCGCCACCAGCGCGCAGAACGCGGGCGTCCGCAAGACCGCCTCCGGCGACGTCCCCGCCCCCGGCGCCGTGGTGGCCAAGCTGCGGCCGCGTCCGGCCGGATCCTGGACGAGCCGTGATCACGGACGAGCAGATCGAGCGGTGGCACAAGCGCACCTGCGCCCGCCACGGCTGGTCGCCGAGGTCTGTCCGGACGGCCCGGCCTGCCGCACCTGCGCCGACCGCGCGGTGCGGACCCGCGGCGTCTGCCTCGGTTGCGGAACCGACCGGGCGCTTCCCGGTCGGCGTCCCAGACGGTTGTGTCCCCGCTGCACGCTGGCCGATCGGCTCGACGAGCGCTTGGACGACGGGACCGGCCGCATCCGTCCCGCGCTCGCGCCGCTGACCGGGCTCCTGCTCAGCGCGGAGAAGCCGCTATCGATCCTGACCTGGCTTCATACGCGTAAGCCGCAGCAGGTCGGCCCGGCCTACCTGCTGCGGCGTCTGGGCCGCGGCGAGATCGAGCTGACCCACGCGGCGTTCAACACCCTCCACCCTTGGCGGGGCGCCGCCCACCTGCAAGAACTCCTCACCTCCTGCGGGATCCTGCCCGCCGCCGACAAGCAGATCTGCTTGCTGGAGCGGTGACTCACTGCGCACCTGGCCACGATCGCGAGCCCCGAACACGCCCAGCTCGTCCGCCGCTTCGCCACCTGGCGAGTGCTTCCCCGGCTCCGGCCGCGCCGAGCGCGGTCGCCCCCGCCAGCCGCGACTTCGCTAAGGACCAGGTCAAACACGCCACCAGCTTCCTCGCGTGGCTGGCCGACCGCAGCCTGGCCCTGGAGGACTGCCGCCGGGCCGAGGTCGACCTCTGGTACGCCGGGCACCACGCGCCCGCCCGCAACGCTCTCCGCAGCTTCCTGAACTGGAGCATCACCAACAAGCTGATGCCGGGAGCCGAGCTGCCGCCACTGGCCCAGGCCGACCAGACTGCCCCTCTACCCGAACCCGAACGGCTCGCCCAGATCGGACGGCTCCTCACCGACGACGAGATCCCCCTGCGCAGCCGCGCCGCCGGGCTCATCTTCCTGCTCTACGCCCAGCCCATGAGCAGCGTCGTCCGCCTCGGCCCGGGCGATGTCCTGCACGAGGACGGCCAGGTCCTGCTTCACCTGGGCACACCGCCGACCCCGGTCGCCGGCCGGGCCGCCGCCATCCGCCAGCACGTCCTAGAGACACCGGCCCCTATCGTCGCCGACCCCCCTCGCCTACCACTACGTCGCCACCGCCAGGGTTGCCGCAGAGAGCGGAGGCGACTGGAGCCGCTACGCCGCTCGGG
This sequence comes from Catenulispora sp. GAS73, assembly GCF_041262085.1. Taxonomy (NCBI): domain Bacteria; kingdom Bacillati; phylum Actinomycetota; class Actinomycetes; order Catenulisporales; family Catenulisporaceae; genus Catenulispora; species Catenulispora sp. GAS73. The sequence continues at coordinate 70,347 of NZ_JBGCCM010000033.1, read as the reverse complement.
ACCACACACGGTCTCCGGCAGGCTGGACCCCGCGCTCGACCCGCACCAGCTGACCTGCGTCTATTCGGGAATCGTCAGACCAAGCTCCCGCAGCCGCGGCAGGCAGATCTCCAGGCAGCGCTCCACGGTGACGGCATCAGTTCTTACGAGGACGTCTTCGTGGAAGGGCTTGCCGTTCGCAACGAACGTCCACGGCTTGCTGCCATCGCGCATCCGCTCGGCATCAGCCTTGAGGAGAACCGTGACGCCCTGCTCGGCCAACGCAGCCATGATGGCCACGATCTCCATTGGCGCCTCCAGATCGATCAACGATGCTGCAGAGGCTACAACGCAGGCCATGGGAGACGGAGCCGCCGGCCGTCAACGGACCCGGAGCGTCAACGAACTCGCGGCAGTTGAATACGCGAGCTCACCAGTCGGCGACCCCAGCTACGGCGAGATACCCGCAGCCGTCGATGAGGTCAACGCCTTGCGGACGTGACGGCTGGCGGTCGATCGTGCAGGACGGACACATGGCCATCCTGACCAAGGCGCCGACAGGCTTCGTACCTGCCGTCAATTCGGCGATGCTTACGCGTCTAGGCCTGGTCAAGTACGCGTGTCAACCAGATCGAATCGCCGCGCTCGGCATCCTTGTCGACGCGACCGCTCCGGTTGAACTCAAGCTTCTGGAGCACACGGAACGACGCCGCATTCCACTCCCGCACGGTCGCCCACAGCCGCCGCCGTCCCGTCCGAGCCGCGGCTTCGACGACCGCACACGCGGCCTCGGTGGCATACCCGTGACCGTGAGCTCTCCGAGCGAGCTCGAACGCGATCTCGGGTTCGTCGAAAGACGCCCCGTTGACGGTCAATCCGCAGTATCCGATGAACTCCCCCGTATCCCGCAGCTCGATCGGCAGCAAACCCAGCCCGGGCTCCGCTCCCAGGGGATTGCGGGTGATCCATTCACGGAGATCGTCGACTGTCGGGCGCCCCTCCGCGTCGATTCGCCGCAACGCACGCTGGTCCCGCTCAACCCACAACCCGCGGTACTCCTCAGCATCCGACGGCAGCCATCGCCGCAATCGCAGCCGCTCCGTCATCAACTCTGCTTGCAGCTCCTCGTACGTCGCCTCCACCTGGCAAACCTACCCGAGCGCTACACACACCCTGGCACCGTTACACACGGCGGGATGAACAAGTGGCGACTGGATCACGCTCTGCAGCGGTCCCTGGCGTCAGCCCTCGAACTCCGCAACTTCCAACTCCCGTGCCTGCCAGTTGCCGCGCGGTACCGCGGCAACCAGGATCGTTGGGAACTCCGTTGATGTCCTTCAGGCTCGCGCGGACGTGCCCGGTATCTCCGTATTCCGCGCGAGGCTTACCGGTCACCCGGCGATGATTGCCGTGTACAAGGCGCCGACTGTAGTAAGCACCGCCACCACGTCCGCTGTGGCCAGGTCTCCCCACAAGACCAGCACCACCACAGCCGCCAAGATGGCCAAGAGCACAAAGCTGTTCCACAGCCCCAGCCGTGGCCAGCCAGCAGGTGGTGGCGGCGAACCCGGGCCGCCCAGCTTGCCAGCCTTGCCAGGTGGGGTGTCTCCTGACACCAAGTTGGGGCTCCAACTCGACCCGCGTTCCACGATTCGACAAACATGTCCTGACCCAGGACGCTGACCAGCGCATACGCGATGAGATATCTGCAGTCAGATGAAGCGAAAACCGATCATCAAATGTGTCGTGTCTGATCGTGCAGTACCACCGCATGGTGCACAGCTGGAGTGTCTGCGGTCGTGATCGTCTGTCGCCGGTCGACTTCGAGTGTCGTCAGGACGAGCGGGGCCCGCAGCAGGTTGGTGGCGCGAGCGGAGTCGGTGCGCAGCTTGGTAAGGACATGCCAGTTCTTCAAGTGTGCAATGCCGGGCGCGACCTGTGGCGTGGGCCTGCGGATCCGGTCTCGTTCGGGTGACGCCAAGCCGATCTGACGCGGCATCGCTGCGACCGAGTCATTCTCGATCGCAGTGTGGAGTCCAGCTGGCGACCGAGAGTGGTCTCCTGCTGCGCAACGGGGGGTACCGACGGAATGGTGCTGAGCTGGGCTGGCGGGCCAAGACCAGGGTCTGTCTCCCGAGCTATCGGTGATCGTTTCCCAGAGTCTCGGGCCGGGTCGGCCCGAGACTCCCTCCGCAACATGCGGCGTCAGAACTGGGCGTTGCCATGGAGCAGCGTGACGATGGATGCTGCGAGTGCTGGCGCGATGATGTTGCTGCCGCCGAAGATGTCGGCCCTGGTGTTGCTGCGACGCCCGGCGAGGATGGCCTGCGATTCGGCGGGGATGGTGCCGGTGATGCCGTCGACCAGAACGATCGGGCCGTTGGACTCGGCCATGTACGCCCCGCCGGTCAGGGCGTCAGGGTAGCCGGGGTTGGTTCCCGAGGCGATGCCATTACCGATCCCGACCTGCGTATTCGCGAACGCCCCAGTGAACTCGCGCGCGACGCGAGCTGCAGTGTCGAACCTGTTCAGACCCGAGAAGGACTTCGCGGCATTCGGCCAGGCGCGGCCTGCTTGGGCGCCGACGGTGGCCACGGTCTTGCCGTTCAGGAAGGCCGCGGTGGCCGGGTCGAGGTGGGCGCCGTCGGAGAGCACGATCGCGGCGGGGGAGCCTGGTGCGTCGGCGAACGGCCCGGCGGCGTACGGGCCCGCGGCCAGGGCGTCGGCGAACCCGTCGCCGGTGGCCACGACCACGTGCTGCGGCGATCCCATGCCGTCGCGGGCGACCTTCAGCGCGGTGTCCGCGCGGTCCGCTCCTTTGTACTGCGTGACTGCATAGCCAAGTGACTTGAGCTGGTTGACAATCGCCGGATTCATCGCCCCGTCGCCGCCGAGGATGTGGACGGCGCCGTGGGCGGGCAGCACCCGCCGGATCTCGGCCAGCACTCGCGGGTCGAGCCAGGTGGCCGAGCCGTCGGTCAGCAGCAGCGGTCCGCCCTTCTTCGCCGCCAGCGGTCCGCCGGACAGCGCGTCGGGATAGTTGAGGCTGGTGGCCAGCACCACGGCCTTCGCCGAGCCGCCGGCCGTCCAGCGCTGCTGCGAGATCGCGATTCCGGTCCCGATCCGGTCGCTGCCTGCGTCGCGGTAGACCTTCGGCGCGGCGGCGGCCGGCGTGGGTGGCGACGGCGGCACCGGGGTCGGGGTCGGGATCGGAGTCGGAGTCGGAGTCGGCGGCGGAGTCGGAGTCGGCGTGGGGCCCGCCGCAGGCAGCGTCACCGACGTGGGGTTGGGCTGGACCTGCCCCAGGCGGTAGCCGTCGGCGTTGTAGTACACGACCATGAGCGGGTAGGTGCCTGCCGCTGTGTACGTGTGTAGGACATCCAGTTCCGGCGTCCCGGCGGCGACTTCGCAGCCGAGCGGCGCGCTACCGTCCCCGAAGTTGATGATGTACCTGCCCGGTGCCAGCGTCTGGCCGCCCAGCGGGCTGACACTGACCATCGCGGCCATTCCCCCGGCGACGGCGGTGGCCGTGAAGTGCGGGGCGCTGGTAACGACGGTTCCGGCGATCTGCCGGCTGGTCGAGATGGTCCGGCCGCCGGGATACGTGGCCGTGGCGACCATCTCGAACTCGCCGACCGGGCTGTAGGTGTGCGCAGCGGTCGCCGAGGTCTGCGGCCCGACGACCGTTCCGTCACCGAAGTCGAAGGTGTAGCTGACAGCCTGGTCCCAGAGGTCGCCGATCGGCATCGCCTGTGCCGTGACGGTCCCGTGGCCGTCCGACGTGACGCCGCTGTCAGTGGCGAGGTCGAGATAGCCGGTGCCCACGTTCTCGATCGCACCGCGGTCCAGGTACGAAACCGCGCCGGCACCGGTGTCGGTAGCCTTCGGGTCGTCGGTCGCCGGATGTCCGTAGTAGTCGGCGGCCTGGACGCCCGCCGCGGCCGCGTTCGCGGAATCGACGGCGCTGCCAGCTGGCACCCGCCGGTCGAAGGACGTGGCGCCGTCGTCCGAGACGAGGTCGTGGCCGCCCTGGTGGGTGTCGCCGGTGAAGGCGGAGACCGCGGTGTACCTCGTGCCGTTCCACGTGTAGAGGAATCCGTAGGCTCCGGCCGTGGTGTAGACGTCGTTGTAGTCGGCCACCGTGCCGCTGGTCGACGAGGTCACCTCAAGCTGGCCCCTGGAGTCTTCGCCCGTCGAGGAGCAGGCACCGTTGTCGCCGTTGCCTGAGATGACGTTGTTCTGCACGCTGGTCCCGACGGAGGTGCCGGTGACCGCCACGCCGACGCAGGCGGAATGGTCCAACGTGTTGTTCGTGACAGCGGTGCCGACGCTGTCGACGACCCGGACGCCCACCCCGCCGACCGACCAGGCGATGTCATCGGCGACGACCACCGAGGACGAGCCGCCGTCGACGACGATTCCATCAGCTCCCTGCGCCACCTGGTTGTCGACCACCGACGAGTCACTGACATGCGACAAGTGGATCGCTGCGCCAGGGGCGTTATAGCCGCTGGTGACGTTGTGCGAGATGGTGATCCGTGTGGAGTCGCTCACCGCGATCCCGTTGGAGGCGCCAAGGATCGGGAAACCGTCGATCACGACGTCATGCTGTCCACGCACCGTGAAGCCGGTCGTCAGCGGCCAGAACTCGATGTCGGGATTCACAGCCTTGATGGTGGTCGGCGCCCCCTGGGTGCCGGACACGGCGACGTTGATGTCCTCCCAGTATTCGCCGCCTCGCACCAGCACGGTCCCGCCCGGACCCACCTTGTTCACCGCTGCGGTGATAGTGCAGAACGGCGCGGACGCGGTCCCGGTGGCATCCGCCGACGCGTCGCAGTGCGCCTGCGGGCGGTTGTCAACGAACAGCGTCACTGCGTCGGCGGCGTGGCCGACCCCCGGAGCAGCCGTCAGGAGCACAGGCAATGTAGACAATGCAACCGTCGTCACACGCCGAGCACGCATAGAGGACCCCCCGAGCGATGGCATCGAAGCCGCGAGATGATGTCTGCAGCGTAGACCGCCACTGTGTCACCAGGTACATAAACGCTGATCATGGCCGCAGATCTGGCCTGCAATCCTGAGTCGGGGCGCTGTGACACGATCCTTGTCGTGATTGCGCGTGCGGAGGACGTCGACTGGTCTGGGGTGTTCCACGCCGAAGGGCCTGCCTCCGATACGCCACGGCATCTGCATGCGCTTCTTGGCTGCACTGACAGCGCGAGCAGTGACAACGATGCTCGGGTCTTCGTGGACGGCTACTCGCATTTGTGGTCCACGACGCTGCGCCGCGACCGTAGGGCCTGGCCGGCAACCGCGCCGACGGCGCTGCTGGTTACCGAGCTTTTGGACGATCCGCGGCTGGGGCCGGACGACCCCTCCGGCGGTCGAGCCCTGGCCTTCCCGATCGCATCGCCTCGACGCTGAGCTCCGAGTACGAACGAACGGTGGCCGACGGGGAGGTGGCCTCGTTCAGCGTCGAGGCCGAGTCAGAACGCGGGTTCACCATCGACGTGCGCGGGCACGGCCTGCCGTCGATCGCGGGAGAGCTGCCCGACCTCGACGCTGTCTTCTCCCGTGTTTGTTCGCGCTGGCCGACGCAGTTCCTCTCCTTCGCCTCGGCGCTGAGCTCGCGTGTCTGGGCCCAGGCATGGGCCGGCGAGCACGTCGTTGTCGGCGAGTACGTCGTTGTCGGCGAGTACGTCGACGGCATGGCGCTGGGCGAAGGGACCGCCGACGTCGACCAGTCGAGAGACGGATATCGGGTCACCTTCGAGATGGACGATGCATGGCGGCCGCTTGGCACTGTGGGCGGCTTCTGAACCGCGAGAAGGAGACAGCGCGGCCGGCGGTCACCGTCCAGGGTGTTCAGTGTTTCATGGGGTGTTTCAAAGGGCTGGTCGAGCGAATAGAAGCTCTTCGAGCTGTACACGACGACGGACGACCGGTGGGAGTGCGTGGCCGCGCACCACTTTCCGCACGCCGCGTCCGCGATGGCCTCGCCGCACAACTTCCGCCGCCCAGTCCGGCTGATCCACGGGCTCTACGTGTACGGCGACCATCGCAGGACCGCCGGGATAGGCGGGGCACGGGAGTCGGGACGGCGGGTCGCGCACTCGGTGCGGGCCGACCTCGGGTTTTCCTTTCGGACCGAGGAGCCGGTCATCGCCTGAGCCGGGCCGAGCTGGACTTAGCCGGGCACGGCGTTCGACCGTGGGGCTCACAGGCTCGCGGCCCTCACCGCCGCAGGAGCGCCGAACCCGGCGCGGGGTTCGCCAGGAGCAACCCCGCGCCCAGCGCCGTGACCGTGTGCACGACCTCGCGACCGTCCCGGGCGCTGGCCAGCAGCCCGGCCTCGCGCAGCGCGGTCGCCTGCACCGACGCCGTCGGCGCGCTGACCGCCAGCCGGGCGGCCAGCTCGCCGGTGGTGCAGCCGGGGCCGACTGCCCGCAGCGCGGCGGCCCGGCCCCGGCCGATCAGCACGGCCAGCGGATCGCCGGCCCGCCTCGCGGCCGGGGGCTCGGCTTCCCGCAGTGTCGGATACGCCAGGAACGGCTGCTGCCACGGACCGATCGAGAACGCCCAGCTGTCGTCCAGGAAACCGTTGGCGGACAGCAGGAAGCCCCGGCCGTCCATCGCCACCTCGGCGCGCCCGGGGTGCCGGCAGCCGCCGGACACCGTCAGCGCGCTGTGGTCCACCTGCCCCGGCGCCAGCGAGTCCAGCATCGCCTCGACTCCGCGCTCGGCCAGCACCCCGGCCCGGTAGGCGAGGTCGGCCCGCAACCGGCGCTCGATGTCGGGCCAGTCGTCGGCGAGACAAGAGCGGTAGAGCGCGTACACGCCGTCCGCCAGCCGGTCCACCTCCCGGCCGCCGTCCCGCAGCGCCCGCACCACGCGCGGCGGGTCGGGCAGGTCATCGTAGGAGCTGAGCTCCCGTTCCACGCGCGCCCGGCCCGCCGCGCGGATCAGGTCGAGCTCGTCGGCGATCGACGGCGCGGGCCGCCGGGGGTCCAGCGCGATCGGCGGCGTCAGGAAATCCGGGGTGAACATCGGCTTGGCCTGGAGCAGCTCCACGACCGGGGCCGCCGCGGCCGGCGCGTCCCGGCGGACCCGCCGCCACCAGCGGCGCGCGACCGGGTAGGGGCTGTCCGGCACGGCGCCGAGCAGCAGATGCGCGACCGGCGAGATCGAGAACCGGATGTTCGCCAGATCGCGGGGCTGAAGCCGGATGACCACCTGCACCGCCGACGACCTCCTTCGGAGCTTTTAGCGGCAGAGGCTAAGCGTTCGAGCGGGCCGTGGGGCGACGTCCACACTGGCGCCGCCCACCCGATGGCATCTGGATCGCTCGGAGGAACCATGCACAAAAGGAAGACGATCGGAGCGGCCGCGCTGGTTGCGGTCGCGACCGCCGCGATCGGCGTCGTCCCGGCGGCTTCGGCCACCGCGCGCCGCGCGGCCGACCCGTTCGCCGGCTTCGACGGCCAGACACTGACGTGGCAGGCGTGCGGGGCGTTCCAATGCGCCACGCTGACCGTGCCGCAGAACTATTCCGATCCGACCGGCCCGGTGATACACCTGCCGGTCATCAAGTCCCCTGCCACCAACCCGGCGCACCGCGTCGGAACGCTGTTCGTCGACCCGGGCGGCCCGGCGGCTTCCGGAGTCGGATTCGTGCAGCAGCAGCCGTCACCGTTCTCACCCGCGTTGCGGGCCCGCTTCGACATCGTGTCGTGGGACCGGCGGGGTTCCGCGGCGTCGAACCCGACGCTGCACTGCCTCGACGACTCGGCCCTGGACACCTACAACCACCTTGATCCGGCGTCGTCGGACGTGGGCGCGCTGATGCGGGCAGGGGCTTCGTATGCCACCGCGTGTCGCAGCGCGTCAGCGGCCGGCCTGACGTCGGACGGCGGAACGCTGCAGACGGCGTTCGACACCGACGTGCTCCGCTCGGCGATCGGCGAGCAGAGGATCAGCTACCTCGGGTTTTCCTACGGCACATTCCAAGGTGCCTGGTATGCCGAGCTGTTCCCCACCCACGTCCGATCCATCGTGCTCGACGGCATGTTCGATCCCTCGCTCAGCGGCGAGCAGATCCTGGTCGGTGAGGCTGCCGGGTTCGAAGGCGAGCTCAAGTACTACGAATCCGCGTGTACCGCGAGCAACGGCGTACCCTGCCCGGCCCCGGATCCGGCGGGGATGAGCGCCCTGATCGACGGCCTCACCGCCCGGGTCCGGACCAGCCCGCTGCCGGTGCCGGGCAGCACCCGCACGGTCGGCCCCGGGGAACTGGCCTCGGCGTTCACGTTCCTGGGGCTCGCCCCCGAGGTCACCTGGGGACTGGCGAACGCCGCGCTGGCGCAGGCGGCCACCGGCGACGGCACCGGGCTGCTGGCGATGGCGGACGCGTGGACCGGGCGCAACCCCGACGGGACGAACGACGGCACCGCGGTCGACGGCACCGCGCTGTGGTGCTCCGACCGCCCCTGGCCGACGAGCGCGCCGGGGTGGTCGGCGTTGCGTTCGGCGGCCGAAGCGGCGGGCCCGCACCTCGGCGCGGGCCGCGCCGAGCAGGCCCTGCCCTGCACCGCCTGGAACCTGCCGACACTGCTGCCCGCCGCGCTGACCGCGCCCGCCGCGCCGCCGATCGTGGTGGTATCGACGACCGGCGACCCGGCGACGCCGTACCAGTGGGGTGTCCACGCCGCGCGAACCTTCGCGCACGGCGTGCTGCTCACCTTCCGGGGACACGGTCACACCGCCTACGGGCGCTCCAACGCCTGTGTGACGGATGCTGTCGACAAGGACCTGATCAACGGGACGCCGCCGGTGAGCGGAACGCTCTGCTGATCACGCTCACGCCACGGGGACCACCACAGACAGACTCACCGCCGGGACCCCCACCCTGGGTCAGTGCACGTCAAGAACCGCCACCAGAAAGAATCCGAGAAGCGACAGACTACGCAGAATACTCGCCGCAGCTCTGTACCGCGTCTTTCTCAGGCGCGGCTAGATCATGCATAACGGCGATGGTCATCGCGGCGAAATGACATAACCATCCGCGCCCCAACCTTTCTCAGAACCCGTGCACCTGTCAGACATCATCGTTAGCCAGTGCATTAAAGCGCCCGGGACCTCTTGCATGAACACCCTGCATCTACGAGGTAACCCTTAGTATCTCGCGCACCCGGATCGACACTCAACCCGAGGAAGGCGGAGGGCACCCTGCTCCTCCGCGCGACAATTCCATCGGAAGGTGGTCTTCGTGACCGGCAACAACCAGAGAAGTGGCGGCCGTATGCGGCGCCGGTTCGTGACTATCGCCGCGGCGCTGGCGGTCTGTCTGTCGTTCCTCGCGGCGCCGATCGCGTACGCGGCCGAGGAGCCGTCGACGACTCAGCTCACCCTCGTCAACGGCTGGTCGGACGCTCCGTACGGCACGGAGCACGCCGGGGTCCGGCAGCTCTCCGACGGCGTCGTCGTGTTCACCGGCGCGATCAGGGGCGGCACCACCGGCGTGGCGTTCACCCTCCCGGCCAACGACCGGCCGACGATGAACGAGTACGTGCCTGTCGACATGTGCAACGCCACCAAGGGCCGGCTCGTCATCCAGACCAGTGGCGTGGTGACGGTGCAGGCCGAGGGCGCGTTCTCGAACGCCAGCTGCTTCACCTCGCTCGACGGTGCGAGCTTCCTGATCTCGGCGGCGTCGGGCCTGCCGGTGACGCTCCAGAACGGCTGGTCGGGCGGGCCGTACGGGACCGCGCAGCCCGCTGTGCAGATCAAGTCGAGCTACTACACCGGCGGCTCGAACCAGGGCACCGTCCACTTCGTCGGGGCCATCTCGGGCGGCGCGAACGGCTCCGTGGCGTTCACCCTGCCGGTCGGCTACCGCCCCAGCACCACGAAATACGTGCCCGTCGACATGTGCGGCGCCACCAACGGCCGGCTCATCATCCACACGGACGGCACGGTCGTCGTCCAGCAGGAGTCGTCGACGTCCACCAACGCCAACTGCTTCACCTCGCTCGACGGCGCCTGGTTCGTGCTCAACACGACCCCGAACTACCTCTCGTTGACCCTGCAGAACGGCTGGTACGGTGCCGGCTACGGAACGGCCGCGCCGGGTATCGACGAGGACTACGACGGCCTGACCTACCAGTTCAGCGGCGCGATCGCCACGTCGAGCGCCAACACGAACAGCGTCGTGTTCACGCTTCCCTACCCCTTCTCCCCGGGCTACGACGTCTACATCCCGGTCGACCTGTGCAACGCCACCAACGGCCGTCTGCACATTCAAGCCAACGGCGTGACGACCGTCGAAGCCGAGACCGTGTTCTCCAACGCGACCTGCTTCACATCGCTTGATGGCGTGTCGTACTCGCGGTGGCAGCACCTGATCGGCTGACCGTCTCGGCCGACCGCCGACAGGCCGACGGCGTGGCTGGGGGGGAGGGGGGAGAGACTGCATCCCCTGCCCGCCACGCCGTCCTGACGACCGTCCCACGCGCGGCGACCAGCCCCCGCCGGACACCACCACGAAGCTCGACCTCGCCACCTGAGGGACTCTGCCCGAGGGTGTCGCATAGCTCTGCGTTGCGGCTGTCAAGCTGCGGTGAGGCGGGTGTTCTTGGTGATCACCGAGCGCCACCGGCGCTTCACATCCGTCAAGGCCCTGATTCAGGCAGCGGGCCGACCACAAATCGTCAAGCACGGTCAAGGTCGAAGACTCATTATGACCGCCGCAATCTCCGTCACGTTGCTCGATGTGGACGTTCTGCCCAAGTGCGAGACGGGAATCAGGAACCTGACGCGTTGAGGCTGAGCTGTCGCTTGTGCAATTGAGTGACGGCGCTGCGCGCGGACGTGATCGCACCGTGCTGCCAGGCGTCCAAGTAGGACAGCCAGTCGCCGGCGAAGTAGGTCTTTCCCGTGGGATATGCCAGTGGCTTGAGGACCGGCGCGTCCGGACCCCCATCGGGGATGTTGTGCCAGGCACCCTCAAGATGCGGAATGTAGCGCCAGGACTGGGAGAACGACGAGGCGAACTCGGTACGGTACTTCGGTCCGTAGATCTTCTCGCCGAGGGTGATCGCGCGACCTTCACGTTCGGCGGGTGTCATCTTGCCGTACATGTCAGCGTTCGCACCGTAGTTGTAGTAGCCGATGAGCACCCCACGCTCGCCGTGGAAGTCGTAGGACGGGTGCCACACATGCGTCAGATCCAGGTCCGTCTCGGTGATGCCGCCGTAAATCCGATAGTCCGTCTCCCACCACCGGCTCTTGTACTCAAGCCCGATCTTGCTGGCCGACGCCGGGGTGATGGCCTCAAGCCCGGTCTGCACCGAGGGGCCGAGGTTGTGCGGCAACTTTGCGAGGAGGTGCGGCGGCATGGCCGCGATCAAATAGTCCGCGCCGATCGTCCGCGCGCGGCCGTGGGCGTCGGTGTATTCCACCGTGACGCCCTCCGGCAGCTCAGTGATCTTCGTGGCCTGGCAGCCCAGCCGGATCTTGTCGGTCCCGATGGCCGCCGTCAGCGCCGCCGGGATCCGGTCCATACCGCCGACCGGCTGGAACATGAGCATCGCCTGGTCGAAGCCGAATTCGAACGAGAAGTACCGGCCCACTCCGGACGCGAAGACCTCGGACAGTCCGGGCACCGGGCCGAGCGGGATTCCCGGCGTGCCCGCGGCTGCGGGATATTCGCTGAACCCCCGGTTGCCACCGTCTGTGTACCGGAGGCTCGTCTTGTCCAGCTGTCCCCAGTCTTTGAGGAAAGCGAGCAGCCGTTCTTTGTCGTCGCTGGTCATCTCGGTGTCGAGCGCGCCCTGTGAGCTGGCCTTCGCGAGCAGCTCGCTGACGTAGCCGTAGACATCCGATTTAGCCGACCTGTACCTTTCGGGCTTGGTCATCCCCGAGGCTTCGTTGTAGATGAAGGCGTCGGCGTTGGTGTTGGTGAACACCTGGATGGGCACACCGAGCTCGCGGCAGTAGTCGAAGCGTCACCATCCACTGCGCCAGCCGCGCCGGGCCGCAGTTCATGTACTGCCCCTCGGAGAACGCGGCGGTCTGCGTCTGTCCGAAGATGTCGGTCTCAGAGGTCCCGCCTCGCGCCGTGAAGTTGCGGCCGCCAGTGCGCGAGCGCGGTTCCAGGATGGTGCATCGGTAGCCGGCCTTACCGAGTTCGTAGGCGGATATGAGTCCCGCTATGCCGCCGCCGAGGATCACCACCGACGCCGGGGAACGGCCGGTCAGGGTGAAATCAGAGGTCTTCGGGGCTGAGAACGCGGGAGTGGCGGCTGCTGCCTTCGCGGTGGGGGCCAGGCCCAGGGCGCCCATCGCCGCGAACATGGTACCGGCGCCGCCGCTCACGCCGACGGCGCGCAGGAATCCCCGGCGCGACCACGATGCAGACGTCGTTGAATCCGACATGCGAAGATCCCTTCGGTCATCAGCAGGTGATGGATGACCGTAGGTATCGCCTGTTACATCTACGCAGTCACGGGGTTTCAGGGCTGTTAGAAAGGCCTTGTCCAAGTATCCAGGGTCTACCGTCTGCGGGCACGTGCTCCCGATTCCGGCGGCCGCGGCAAAGACGAGGGTTGACACCCCTGCTCGGTGTGCTTAGTTTTACCCACGATTCATACATCTGGATGGCGTTCGTATATGTGAATACGCGCATCGCCAGAAGGCCGGCAGGAGGCCCGTCATCCGCCGGATGGTTCGTAGCAACGATCTGTCAGGAGGTGGGAGTGTTGTCCGTCAAGCGCCGCGCAGCCGCACTCTGCGCGATCCTCAGTGGAGTGGTCTTGCCGTCAACCCCGATAGCGTCGGCCAAGACGTCAGCCGCGAGTTGGATTCCGTACAGCCCGTCCTTCACCGTGCAGCAGGAGGGCTGCGGCAAGGTCAGTGGCCTGACGTTCCAGCTCACCTGCGGCACGCCCGGTCATGGGAGCGGTTACCAGCGTGCCGAACGGCGCTACGCCACCTACGCCGGTAACCACAAGTTCCAGGGGACCTTCACGATCAGCAGTCTGAGTGGGGATCGGATCAGCTTGAAGCAGACCTTCGGGTCCGGACCCTACTTCCTGCTCGCCGTGGCTCACGACGGCTCGCTGTACTCGGTGGAGGGCGGCAAGACGGTGGCGCCGGCTGGTACCGCACTGCCGGGCAAGCCGATCACGGTGACCACCATCCAGGTCGGCAGCACCTTCGAACTGGACATCAACGGGACCCGTGCCCTCACCCAGTCGAATCCCGGCGGCAGCTTCTACGACAAGATCGGCACGTACGCGACCGCGAGCGGCCACGGCCCGATCACTGTTCAGTGGAGCAACCTGCAGTTCTGGCACCAGTGAACCCGATCTGCCCGCCGGCGCTCGTCCGGGGCCCGGCCGCCCAGGGATCGCAAGACCTTACTTCAAGCCTCCGTGCCGCCGGTTTTCGCGCCCGGGTACCGTTGCGACCACATGTCGCCGGGGTACGGCCGGAACCGTCGGAGGAGTGTCGCCATGCGAGGACGCGCAGCGGATGAAGGGCTTGAGAAGAAGCAGTCGCGCAGGCCGGCGGCAGTATCCGAGCGGTCGCGAGGGCCACTTCGGGACAGCGCGGAAGCCGACGCCCTGTCCCCGGCTTCGATGCTCGGCCTGCAACACAGCATCGGCAATACCGCATTGAACCGGGCGCTCGCCCAGGCGCCCGCGGGCCAAAGCGTTCAGCGGGCTCCGAGCGGATCCGGATCGCACGTCGCCGCTGCCGCGCCGGCCACGGTCAGCGTCGAGCAGCTGCGGGCTCTGGTCGAGAGCGCGTACATCAGGAATCACGTGCCGGAACTCAAGAACTGGGCCACCGGTGCGGACGACGCCCTGCCCTACCGCGCGATGACCACCGACGGACAGCTGTGGCACGACCTCGACCGGCACGACGGACCGCGAGCCACGCAGGCCAGTGGCCGAGCGTACGTCGCCGCGAAGTCGCAGGCGGACGTCACCGACATGGGACACGAGCTCGCGGGTCACGGCGATGCCGACGGCTGGCAGTCCGCCGTGCGCCACAAGCTGGAGTCGGCGGTCCGGGCGAGCGTGCTGCGCCACTACACCATCGACACCCGTGTCGAGCAGATGCTCAACGGCGGTGACACCGGTGCCATGAAGTCGAAGATGAAGCTCGACCAGGACACCGCGAACGCCGCGCACAACACCGGCGATTTCGACCTGCACGACCTGGCGAACCACGGATTCGTGTTCTTCTACATCGAACCCAAGGGCGCACCGTTCCGCCCCAGCAGGTTCTCCGAGGGCGGCAAGCCGGTACGGATCACGCTGCCGATCGCCCAGGTGGTCCAGAACGGCTGGATCATGCTCAACGACTTCCTCGACATGGAGGTCCCCACGCTCCGCTCCGACGCCAAGGGGAATCTCCTGTCATACCGCCGGGATGAGGGCAAGGCGAATTCTCCTGAGGCGAAGATGTGGGAAGCCCACGCGAACCGGGCCCAGGCGATCCGTCAGGCCTGGCAGGACAATCCCGACCTCAACCAGCGCGCCGCGCAACTGGCCGCCATGCTCTCCCGCTCGTTCGCCACCCGTGGCGCCGAGGCGGTCGGCCCCAAGCAGACCAAGGCGATCACCGATCTCCTGTCTACGCGATCGCAGATCGAGCAGCACATCAAGGCCAACGGGATGGACAAGGACCTCACCGAGCTGAAGGAGCAGTTCGCGAAGTCCGTTCAGTTCAACGTCCAGGCCCGGCGCTTCGAACCAGCCCCCGGCTCGCTGGGCGGCGAGACCCGCTACATGGCCGGCCACCCGAATGCGGAGAGCTCGGCCATGAAGGCCCTTCCCAACGCCATAAAGCGATATCGGGAGCAGGTACACGGAAACATCCTCGCCGGCCCCCACATCATCTCCGGGCTGGCCCAGCGCGGCGTCCTGGAGATCGCCCGCATCGAGGCGCAAGGCGGCCACGGCGCTCTGGTCAGCCGGATGAAGGCGATGTCGGGCGACGAACTGCTCCGCATGCTTCTCAAGGACTTCATACGCCCGCAAGCCATGGTGCCGTGGGCGGTGCGCATTTCGCGGGGCGACGTCGAGGCGATGCCGTGATGCCGTGATGCCGCGGCCGCGATACCGGGACGCCCCCGGCGGTCTGCTGGCGGATCGTCGCGCCGACCAACTCCTCCGTCATCGAGCATGCCACCCGGCGGGTCCACGTGCTCGACACCACGGTCCACCCCACCGCGGTCTAGGTCGCCCAGGCGGCACGGAACTTGGCCATCGCGGCTCGGACACCGCGTGGCTGCGGCCACGATCCAGAAGGCGGTGGAGGCGCGGAATCACCGGTCAACACCTCAGTGTGCACTGGCGCCCCCCTGCTGCTGTGCATCGGAGTTCTGCGAAGGGTCACGTCTAGCTGAAGCCCCGGAGCGTGATAAAGACCAGCGCCCCGCCTTCCGGCGCGGTGTCGATGCCGATCGATCCCTCGTGCGCGACGACGATCGCCTTGGCGATGGCCAGGCCCAAGCCGGTCGAGCCGGTGCCGTGGGTCCGGCCGGCGTCGAGGCGGACGAAGCGGTCGAAGACGCGTTCCCGCTCCTCGGCGGGGATGCCGGGGCCGTCGTCGCCGATGGTCACGCGTATCGTGTCGCCGTGGCCGCGGGCGGTGACGCGGACCGTGGTCCGCGCGTGGCGCAGCGCGTTGTCGATGACGTTGCGGAACACCCGTGACAGCTCGGCCGCGTCGCCGGCGACGGCGAGGTCTGCGGGGACGTCGAACTCGACGCGGACCGGTCCGCTCGGCGCGGTGCCCGCCTCGACCTCGGTCAGCAGCTCGGCGAGCGGCACCCGCCGGCGCCGGGCCGCGGCCTTGCCGGCGTCCACGCGCGCCAGCTGGAGCAGTTCGTTGATCAGCTCTTCGAGTCGCGCCGCCTGCCGGACCGCGCGTTCGGCGATCGCCGGCCACGGCGCCTGCTCCGGGTGCGCCAGGCCGACCTCCAGGCCGGCGCGGATGGCCGTCAGCGGGCTGCGCAGTTCGTGGCTGGCGTCGGCGACGAAGCGGCGCTGCCGGGCTGCGGCGTCGTCCAGCCGGGCCAGCATCGCGTTCATGGTCTGGGCCAGGCGGCCGACCTCGTCGTCGGTGCCGGGTTCCGGGACGCGCCGGGTCAGGTCGGCCGCGGAGATGTCGGTGATGTCGGTGACGGTGCGCCGGATCTGCTCGACCGGCCGCAGCGCCCGGCCGACCACCAGCCAGATCGTGCCGGCGGCCAGCACCAGCAGGGCCGGCAGCCCGATCAGCAGCAGCCGGGCGAAGGTCTCGTTGACCTGGCTGCGGGTGGTGGTCGGCGAGGTGGTGACGATCGACACCGGCCGGCCGCCGACCGTGAGGTGCTCGCCGTAGGTGACGACCTCGCCGGCGACGACGCCGTCGGCAGCCTTCTGCCGCACCGGCGTGTCGGCACCTGCGGGCAAGCTGTAGACGGCGGGGAGCCCGGCGAGGGTCCGGGTCGCCGCGAGGACACCGCCGTTGTCGGCCAGCACCTGGGCCTCGGCGGACGCGTCGAGAGACGAGGCCGGCAGGGGGTTCGGAAAGGTGCCGGCGGCGGACGCCGACTGTTCGATCTGCGTGGCGTAGGTACGCAGCTGGCTGTCGACGGTACGGCGCGCGGAGTCGATCTGGAGCAGGTACATCACCACGATGCCGAGCGTCACCGCCCCGGTCAGCGCCAGACCGGCCACGATGGTGACGCGGGAGCGGACGGTGCCGGAACGCACGCGGCGGGCCAGGCGCGCCCTCACGGCCGCTCCCGGATGACGTAGCCCTGCCCTCGAACCGTTTCGACGACGGCGCCGGCGCCGGAAGCCGGCCCCGCCGCGGCGTCGAACTTGCGCCGCAGCCGGTGCATCAACACCTCGACCACCGCCGGATCCCCGTCGAAGTGCACGTCCCAGCAGTGCTCCAGCAGCTCGGTCTTCGACACCACCCGGCCGACCGCCCGCAGCAGGTACTCCAGCACCGCGACCTCGCGAGCGCTCAGTTCCAGCGGCACGCCGTCGCGCGTCACCGTCCGCGCCGCCGGATCCAGCGCCAGGCCGGCGGCCGTGAGCACCGCCGGCCTGGCGCCGAGCGTGCGCCGGGTCAGGGCCCGCAGGTGGGCGAGGAGCACCGGGTAGGAGAAGGGCTTGGGCAGGTAGTCGTCGGCGCCGCTGTCCAGGCCCTCGGCGTGGTCGAGGTCCTCGTCCAGCGCGGTGAGCATCAGGATCGGGGTCCAGATCCCGCGCTCCCGCAGCACCCGGCACACCTGGTAGCCGTCCATCCCGGGCAGCATCACGTCCAGGACGATCACGTCGTGCGGGCGCTCCGTGGCCTTCCACAGCCCGTCGATCCCGTTGTCCGCGACGTCCACGACGTAGCCCTCCGCCCGCAGCCCCCAGGAAAGGGCCTCGGCGACGTCCGGCTCGTCCTCGACCACCAGCACCCGCATCTACTCAGCATCCCCCACTGCCAGCACCTCGCGCGCGGGCTGTCGCGGACCGGGCACCCTGGCGGCCGGCAGCGGCTTCAGCCGCAGGACCCGGCGGGCCCGGTCCGGCAGCCACCAGTTCAGGTCACCGAACAGCGAGACCAGTGCCGGCAGCAGCAGCATCCGGACGACGACCGCGTCCAGCACCACGCCGGCGGCCAGGCCGGCGGCGATCTCCCGGACGGTGACGTCGTTGGCCGTGGACAGCGACGCCAGCGCGAAGAACAGGATGATCGCGGCCGAGGTCACCAGGCGCCCGGTGCGGGACACGCCCTCGATGATGCCCTCGCGCGTGGACCTCGTCCGGTCGTATCCCTCCCGGACCCGGGCCAGGATGAAGACCTCGTAGTCCATCGACACCCCGAACAGGAACCCGAAGATCAGCACCGGGGCCAGCTGGTCGATGGCGCCGTAGCTGCTGGTCCCCCACAGGGCCCGCATCCCGACGCCGTGCTGGAAGACCAGGACCAGGACGCCGTAGGTGGCGGCGACCGACAGCATGTTCAGCAGCACCGCCTTGGCCGGCAGCACGATCGAGCGCATGCCCCGGGCCAGCAGCAGGAACGTCACGACCGCGACCACCGCGAACAGCAACGGGAACGAGCCGTAGGTGGCGTTGGTCTCGTCGATGCTCTGCGCCCCGTCGCCGCCGGCCAACGCGCCGTGACCGGCGGCGGCGCGGATGTCGGCGAGGGCCGTGCCGCCGTGGGAGCTGCCGACTTCGGTCTGCGGGATGGCGATGACCAGCGCTGAGCCGTCGGCGGCGCGCCAGGCCGGTCCGGTGGCCTGCGCCGCGCCGTGCAGACTGGCCACCGTGCTCAGTGCGTCGACCACGGTCGGCGCGTCGGCGGCGTGCGGGACGTAGACCGGCACGGCGGTCAGCGTGCCGGACGGGAACCCATCGGCCTGCAGGGTGCGCAGGCCGTCGGTGTAGGTGCCGGCCGAGGCCATGGCCTGCGTGGTGGGCTGCGCGATGTTGATCGTGGCCGCGGTCCCGGCCAGTGTGCCGAGCAGGCCCAGACCGACGACCGCGGACGCCACGCGGTGCCTGATCACGAACTTCGACCAGCCGGTCCAGAACCGGCTCGCCGGGTTGCGGCGCGAGGCGCGCTTCGGCCAGTCCACGGCCGGCCCGATCTTGGACAGGATGGCCGGCAGCAGGGTCAGCGCGACGAGCACGGCGGTCGAGGGGATGAAGAGCCCGGAGATGCCGATACCGCGCACCATCGAGTTCGGGATGACGATCAGCGCGAACAGGCCGAGCGAGGCCACCACACCGCTGAACCAGACGCTGTGTCCGGCGCGCTTGACCGCCGCCGCGACCGCTTCGGAGTTCGTCTTGCCCAGCGTGCGCTCCTCCCGCCAGCGGGTGACCACCAGCAGCGAGTAGTCGATCGACAGGCCCAGGCCCAGCAGCGCCACGATGTACTGCACCGCCGGGTTCAGCGGTGAGGACGACGGCACCACATAGGTCAGGCCGTAGATGAAGATCTGCATCGTCAGGACACTGACGAACGCCATGATCAGCGGCAGCAGCGCCAGGAACGAGCCGAACACCCAGGCCAGGACCAGCAGCGCGCCCAGCGCTCCGATGATCAGCTCGCTGAGAACCGAGGAGTTGCCGCCGCCGGCCGTGTTGCCGGCCTCCAACGCGTGGTAGCTGGTGCCGTTGACGGTCAGGTCGGGGGCGGCGTGCCGGGCGGCGGCGGTCAGCTGGTCGATCTGCGTCGTGCCCACGTCGTCGCCGACCTTCGGCGGGTAGGCCAGCACGATCGTGCTGGTCCGGTTGGTACCGACCAGCGCGTTGTCGCCGTCCGCGGCGTAGGAGACCACACGCAGGTCCGGCGCGGACTGTGCCAGGGCGCTGTCGATCCGGGCCAGGTCCTGCTTGACCTGCGGCGAGTCGATGGTCTGGCCGGACGGGGTGTTCAGGATCAGCACGCCGGGATCGGACGCGGCACCGCCGTAGTGCGCCGCGATGGCGGTGTTGGCGGTGTAGCCGGGTCCGCTGACGTGAGAGCCGGACTGCAGCCGCCCGGACAGGGACGGCGCGACGAGCACGCCGACCACGGTGATGACGAGCCAGGCCAGCCCGACGACCAGTCGGTGCCGGGTCACCCAGCCTGCGAGTCTTTCCATCAGATCCTCCGTCCGGACGCGTCCGGGTAGGTGTCTTCCAGGTCACTCGAACGGTAGGGAGCCGGAGCTTTCAGAACGCTTACTCCGATGTCGTCGATTTCAGGTATGCGCAGGATCCGGGCCAGGCCCCGCGGCATCCACCAATTGGCCCGGCCCATGATCGCGACGAGCGCCGGGACCAGCAGCGTGCGGACCACCACCGCGTCCAGCAGGATGCCGAACCCGAGGCCCGTGGCGATCATCTCGACCACCACGTCCGGGGCGCTGGACAGCGAGGCGAAGGAGATGGCCAGGATGACCGCGGCACAGGTGACCAGACGTCCGGTACGGGCCAGGGCCTGCACGACGGCGTCGCGCGTGGAGCCGGTCCGGTCGTACTCCTCCCGCATGCGCGCCAGGATGAAGACCTCGTAGTCCATCGACAGGCCGAACAGGAACGCGAAGGCGATGATCGGGATCCAGTTGCGGATGGAGCCGGTCGCCGCGACGCCGTAGACGGCCTTGGATCCCCAGCCGTGCTGCCAGAACAGCACCAGGAAGCCGAAGGACGCGCCGAGCGAGACCAGGTTGACCAGCACGGCCTTCACGGCGAGGACCACCGAGCGGAACTCGCGGGCCAGCAACAGGAACGTCAGTATCGCGATCGCCGCGAGCATCAGCGGGAAGTTGCCGTAGACGGCGTGGTTGAAGTCGACGTTCTGTGCGGTGTTTCCGCCGACCTGGACCCCGCCGGGGACGTGCGCGAGCGCCGCGCGAAGCCGGGTGACGGTGGCCCGGCCGGCGGACGTGCCGCCCTCGTCGGTCGGGATGACACTGAAGAAGGCATCAGTGCCCTGATGGAATGAGGGCGTGTCCGGCGCGAGGACTGTGTAGACGCCCGGAGTCTGTGCGGCTATCGCGGTAGCCTGACTCGCGGCGGACGGGCCGCCGTGCGTCAGAACCTGGATCGGGAAGGTGACCGCGGCCGGAACCCCGGTGGCCTCCAGCGCGTGCAGCGTCAGCGCCGGCCGGCCGGTGCCGCCGAGGGAGTCCGCCCGAGGTTGACCGGTATTCATGGACAGCGCTGGGACCGCCATCCCGATCACGATCGCCAGCCCGGCGAACCCGGCGATCCATCGCCGCCGCACGATGAGCGCGGCCCAGCGTTCCCAGCCGCGCGAGAAGGTCGTCGAGCCCTTGCGCAGCCGGTGCTTGTCGAGTGCCGGTCCCCAGGCGGCCAGGATGCACGGCAGCAGCGTCACCGCCGCGGAGATGGCCACCAGCGGGATCAGCATGCCGCCCAGCCCGATGCTGCGCAGGAACGGGACCGGCAACAGCACCAGCGACAGCAGTCCGACGGCGACCGTCAGCCCGGACAGCACCACGGCGCGTCCGGCGGTCGGGGCGGCGGCGAGGATCGCGTCCTCGTTGTCCCGGCCCGCCTCGCGTTCCTCACGCCAGCGGGTGACCAGCAGCAGTGAGTAGTCGACGACGATTCCGAGCCCCATGACCGCCACCAGGTACTGGACCAGGAAGCTCACATCGGTCAGCCCGGTCAGCCCGAGGATCAGCAGGAAGGCGGTCAGGATCGCGGGCACCGCGATCAGTAGCGGGACGATCGCGATCGCGGAGCCGTAGACGAACAGCAGCACCGCCAGCGCCCCGACACCGCCGATCAGCGTCTCGACCAGGACGCCGGGACCGCCGGAGGCGGCGGAGCCGCCGACGCTCTGGATCTGCTCGAACCCGGTGACCTGCACGGTCGCGCCGGGTGGGGCGCTGTTCCGCAGGGCCGGTTCGATGGCCTCCATCACGCCTTGGCCGGAGGGGATGTCGGGGTTCGGCATATCGAAGACGGCCCAGGTGCTGCGGTGGTCGGGGCCGATCAGCCTCGGGTCGCGGGTGTCGGCGTAGTCGGCGACGGCCAGATGCCCGGCACCGGTCGCGGCGGCGAAGGTTTTGGCGGCGATCGCCTGTCCGGTCGCGGTGTCCATGCTCTCGCCCGGCGGCAGAGTCAGCACCGCGAGGGTCGGCTGCTCGTTGCCGTCGATGCCGAAAGTCTTCAGCAACTGCTCGTTGGTGTCGTAGCCGGCGGTGCCGGGAGTGGCGAAGGAATGGGTGAGGCGGCCGACGGTGCTGGAGGCGGTGATCGCGCCGACGACCGTCAGGAGCAGCCACGCCAGCACCACCAGGCGCCGGTGGCGCAGACACGCTCGGGTGATTGTGGTCATGCGCGGTACGGTGCCCGGCGGTTGCTTACCGGAGGCTTTCACGATGGTCGGACTCTAGAGATGCAGGCGAATCGGATGGGTGTGGAAGTACCCGCCGACGTGTCCGGACAGGATCACGCCGGCGACCCCGCCGACGAGGAGCGCCACGATCAGTATCGTGCGACGGGTTCCGGCACCCGGGACGGAGCCGCGCGCTCGGGTGGACAGGTCGGCGAACGCCCAGCTGACGGCCTCCACGAAGTGTGGAACGACGTGCGCGATGACGGCCAGCAGCCAGATGTAGAAGACGACCTTGTGGGTCTTCAACGCGGCATCGTAGAGACCGCCGTGGGCGAGATAGGCGAGGAATCCGCTGCCGATCAGGACCGCGGTCAGCAGGATCAGTAGCGGGCCGAGTATCCGCAGGAAGAGCCGGGGCGCGCCGCGTTCGGCATAGGCACGGTCGCCGCGGTAGTAGCGGACGATGCGCCATCCGGTCGAGCCCATCTTCACCAGCACCGGCGGGGTGAGCATCAGGCCTATGACCACATGCGCGGTGAGGACGTTCGCGACGCCGAGCAGATCGGTGACGATCTCGGCGGCGAACAGGACGAGCAGGATCAGTCCGGTCGCGGCGGTGAGGCGGGCGTTGCCGACTACGCCGGGGTCGCTGCCGGGCTCTTCGCCGTTCGGCGTATGAGTCGCGTTCGATGTGAGCGTGGTCATCGAACGGGCTCCGTCCTGACTGTGACAGGGCTCTGAGCCGGTGCCGGTCCGGGGAACGCAGCCTCTGCCCGCTCCTCCAGCCGCCGCATCGAGTGCTTCACCGCGACGGCCATCGTGACGAGGGCGGACGCCGTGACCGCGATACCGCCGACCAGCAGGAAGGTGCCGACCTGCGTCGCGGCGCTGCCGAGCGCATAGGCGCCGAACGCACACAGCCCGGCCCACAGCACACCGCCGACCGCGTTTGCCACGACGAAGCGGCCCCGCCGCATCCCGTTCAGCCCGGCGAAGAACGCGGCAAACGTCCGCAACACCGTGACGAAGCGGCCGAAGAACACCACCTTCCCGCCGTGTCGCGCGAACAGGTAGCGACCCACCTTCAGGCGTGCCGGCGTCAACCCGACCCGCCGCCCGAACCGCGCGACGAGCCGTGCGCCGCCATGCCGCCCCAGCAGATAGCCGACGTTGTCGCCGAGGACGGCCGCGACCGCCGCGACCAGCGCGACGACGCCGACGTTGAGATGATGCGTGGTCCCGGCGTAGACGCCGGCCGCGATCAAGGCGGTCTCGCCCGGCAAAGGCAGACCGACGCTCTCCAACGCGACGAAGGCGAAGACCACCAGGTAGCCATAGCCGGCCAGGAGATGGTTGATCAGGTGGAGGCTCATACTGCCAAGCTAGAAAAGCGAAGCTTGCATCTTGCTTACGGCGGATTCAGCCGGCCGGCTCGTACCCCGGACCGGCGGCGGCCGAGGGGATGCGGATCAGAGGAGTCCGTGCTCGACCAGGCTGCGGCCGGTTTCCTCGATCGTGTCGGGTATCGAGCGGAGAGGTCGGCCAAGGAGCGCCTCGGCTGGTCCGCGGTCGAAGCGTTGCGCCAATCCGATGAGCCATCGGTTGTCGCGCAGCTGAGCTTCGAACATGCTCGCCACCCAGGTCAGCCAGGTCGGCATCGCGCGAGTCGGCATCTTCCCGCTCGCCTCGGGAAGCCTGTCCCGCAGCACCGCCGCGACCGGGGTGGCGCTGCTGGTCACCGGCCCGGTCTACCGGATGGGCGCCGGGGCGGTGGGGGTACTGGCGCTGATCGGCGTGGTCAGCCTGCTGACCACCCCGGCCGCCGGGCGTCTGATCGATCGGCACGGCCCGGACCTGGTCAACGTCTGCTGCATCGCCGGAGCGGTCGCCGCCGCCGGGGTGCTCGCGGCCGGCGCGTCCGGCGGTCGCTGGGGCCTGGCCGGGCTGGTCGCGGGACTGGTGCTGCTGGACGTGGCGGTGCAGGGAAATCAGGTCGCGAACCAGGCCCGGATCCTGGCACTGCGTCCCGAGGCCCGCAGTCGCCTGAACACCGCGTACATGACCTGCTCGTTCC
Source organism: Catenulispora sp. GAS73 (assembly GCF_041262085.1). NCBI lineage: Bacteria > Bacillati > Actinomycetota > Actinomycetes > Catenulisporales > Catenulisporaceae > Catenulispora > Catenulispora sp. GAS73. Next base: position 46,424 of record NZ_JBGCCM010000033.1, on the reverse strand, counting down.
TGGCCGGCAGCGCCGGATCCGCGCTCGGCGTCCGCGTCTTCAGCCACGGCGGATGGGCCGCGACCTGCGCCCTGATCGCCACGGCGGCGGCCCTTCCCCTGGCCGCGCACCTGCTCTTCTTCCGTCACACCGGCGTCACGGCCGCTGAAGACGCCCTGCTGTGACCGCTGCCCACACCAGGGCCGCTGAAGACGCCGCCCTGCTGTGACCGCTGCCCACACCAGTCCGCACGCTCCTCCGGCGGGCAGCAGACATCACCCTTCACAATTCACGACACCAAGAGGATCAACGCCATGACATTCCCCGCCATGCCGACCGCAGTTCTCCAGTTCTTCTCCGCCTCCCAGAACGCCGACGCGCCGACCTGGGCCGCCGCGTTCGCCGACGACGGCGTCTTCCACGACCCGGTCGGCACCCCGCCGATCACCGGACGCGAGGCAATCCAGGCGTTCATCGCCGGCGTTCTGCCGAACTTCGACCCGTTCCTCGGCCTGACCCCACACTCCGCACACACCGTCGACCGCTACACCGCCGTGTCCTGGACCGGCGCCGCTGACCGGCGGCGTTGTGGCCGGCCCCGGAGCCGGCCACAGCGGCCGGTGGCGGCACCCGCCGGAAGCCTGCAGCCTGCAGACCTTCAACGGTGGCGGGGGGTCACGAAGCTCATTCGCTGCCGCAGCCCGCGGGCACGGTGCTGAGCCACGGTCCCGGCGAGCAGCAAGCTCGGAGAACTCCAGAGGTCACAACCTTCCGGTGCGCTCGATCAGCCGGCTGCCGAAATCGAGCATCTCCTCAAGGCTGTCGAACACTGCGAACGGGTCCACGAACGCCTCGTCCACGCCCGCCTCGGCGTAGCGCTTGAGGCTGTCGGCAAGTGAGTCCACGGTCATGTCCGCTTCGAGGTTGATGCGCAGAGCGGTCTTGAGCGCGTCGGGATCACGGCCGGCCTTCTCCGCCTCGCCACGCGCGATCGACCACAGATGGTCGGCCACGCCGTCGGGCAGGCCCTCGAAGGAAAGCCAGCCTGCGCCGCTGCGGCCGACGCGGCGCATCGCGGCCTCGCTGGCGCCGCCGATCCAGATCGGCGGCCCGCCCGCCTGGACCGGGCGCAGATCGGCGTGGGTGGGCGGGATCGAGAAGAACTCGCTGTCCCAGGACAACGGCGTGGTCGTCCACCACGCGCGCAGGAAGGCGAGAAGGTCGTCGAGGATCCTGCCGCGCCGGTGCCAGTCCGCGCCGCGGGCGATGTCGTGCTCGTCCTGCATCCACCCGAGGCCCACGCCGACGTCCAGGCGGCCGTCGCTGAGCACGTCGAGCGTGGTCAGCAGGCGCGCCAGGTGCGGCGGCTCGTAGTAGAACGTGCTGAGCGTGCTGGCGTTCAGCCGCACCCTGCTGGTGGCCGTCGCGGCGACCGTCCACAGCAGCATGGGGTCGAGGTTGCGCTTCATCTGCGGCGGGTACGGCTGCTCCCGGCCCGGATAAGGGGTCTGCGGCGCGACCGGAGTGATGAAGCGATCGCCGATCCACAGCGAGTCGTAGCCGAGTTCCTCCAGCGTACGGCAGTACGTGCCGAGGCCGACGGCACTGCTGACGGCCCCTCCAACCACAGGTATCGCGTAACCGAGCTTCATGGCGCCGAGCCTTTCGTTCGAGAGGAAGAATAAAAAAGCGAGCGCCCGCTCACTATAGCGAAGACCGTGATCGCGCACCGGCCCGAATACGATGAGGCGCCGCGCCTTCAGTCCCGCTTGTGATCGACCACCGCTCCGAGCGGCCCCTAGGCTCGACAGCGGTCGCCGTCAGCGGGCGTCATCACACCAGGAGTGGCAATGCCGAAAGTGAGTCCCGAGTACCTGGCCGCCCGGCGGGCGCGGCTGGTTGAGACCGCGCGCGAACTCTTCGGGCGAAAGGGTCTGTCCGACACCTCGATGTCCGACCTCGTCGCGGCCTCCGGGATGTCGATGGGCGGGATCTACCGGTACTTCGCCAGCAAGGACGAACTGATCGCGGCAGTCGCCGAGGGCCGTGACGGCACCGTGGAAGGCGAATTCCCCGGCGCCGAGTCTCCGGAGGAGATCCTGGCTCGCCTGCTCACCTACGTATCGGCTCCGGCCGGGACCGAGCACGCACGGCTGGTCGCGCAGATCTGGGGCGGCGCGGCGGTCCAGCCCGCGCTCGCGGAGATCGCGCGCACCCGGCACGCGGCCCTGCGCGACCACCTCGCCGCCCGAATCCTGGATACCCGCCAGCCCCTGGCCGCACCCGGCCGTCGCGGGCCGGAGGATCAGCAGTCTGCCACCGAACTCGCCGAGGTCCTGTTGGCGACGCTGATCGGGTACGCCATTCTCGTCGCCGTCGGCGCCGACGTCGCCCCCTCGACGTTCCAGCCGATCCTGGAACGTCTGCTCGACCCTGTTCACCGCTGAGCTCGACGCTCAGCGGTCGCGCGCGTACGCCCTCACGACAGGGAGCGCCGACCACCCACGAACCCGGTGCGCAGGTTGGCCCACCGTCGCGCGGGCTCTCTACGGCTCGGCCTGCACGGCGGCTGCCTCCTGGATCACGCGCGCCACGACATCGGGCTGCGAAAGCGGGACGGCGTGCGAGGATTCGACCTCGACGATGCGTGAACCGGCGCGGGCGGCCATGAAGTGCAGGATCTCCGGCGGGAGCGAGCGGTCTTCGGTGGAGACCAGCGCCCAGGAGGGGATGGTGCGCCAGGCGGGCTCGCCGGTGAAGGTCTCGCTGAGCGCCGCCGGCTCGATCGGGCGCTGGCTCACGGCGAGCACCGCGGCGTCCTGCGGGCTCAGGTCGGCGGCGTAGGCCTCCGCGAACCGCTCCGGCTTGAGGGTCAGGTCGGCGCCACCGAGCGGGCTGGGAAACACATCGAGGTTCTCCGGGACCAGGAGAGTGCCGGGGTACTTGGCGTTGAGCTCGCCGGCGCTCTCCCCCGAATCCGGCTGGAAGGCCGCGACGTACACCAGCGCGCTCACGCGTCCGGTGGCCGCGATGTCCGGATGCGAGATCACGGCCCCTGCCCACGAGTGGCCAGCCAGAACCACGGGCCCTTCGATGCGTTCCAGGCAACCCACGAGGTAGGCCACGTCCTGCTCAAGGCTGCGCATCGGCAGCGCTGGAGCGGTGATCGCATGGCCGGAGTTCTGCAGTCGCCGGGTGACCTGATGCCAGATCGAGGCGTCGGTCAGTGCGCCGTGGACGAGGACGACGGTGCGAGTAGAAGTAACGTTCGTTCTCTTCATGAGACGGAGCCTAGAAGCCGCACACGACGGGAGTCAACAGAACGTTCGTTCTCTCGCCAACCCACGCTCCTAGCTCGTGATGTCCTTGCGCAGGAACCTGCGCCAGACCAGCGCGAAGAAGACGAGGCTGTAGGCGAACGACGACACGACGCCCCGGATCATCGCGTCCCAGCTGACGGTCGGGCTCAGGGCGTCGAGCCAGGCGTAGGAGTAGTGCGTCGGCAGGAAGGCGCGCGCGCCGCCCAGGGCCGTGACGCTGTCGAGGATGTCGGACAGGATCACCAGCATGACGGTGCCGCCGACCGCGCCCAGCGGGGTGTCGGTGTGCGTGCTCAGAGCGAATCCGAGCGCTGCGACGAACAGCAGCGAGAGCGCCAGGTAGCCGACCACGATCGCGAGGTGCGCCAGCGCCGGACCCGTCGCCAGCGAGGTGCCCAGCGGCGAACGGGCTGGGGCCCAGCCGAAGACCGCCCACCCGGACAGCAGCGCGACCGTCGGCAGCAGGACGAGGGCGGCGGCGGACAGCCCCAGCGCGACGATCAGTTTCTGGCGCAGCAGACGCGAGCGCGGGATCGGCGTCGCCAGCAGGTAGCGCAGGCTAGACCAGCTCGCCTCGCTGGCGACGGTGTCCCCGGTGAACAGCGCGACCATCAGGGACAGCGCGATCCCGGAGGTGGCGAACAGAGTGAACAAGGTGAAGTTGGGCGCGCCGACGGTGGCCAGATCGGCGAGATCGATCGTGGTGCCCGGGCCGCGTCCGCGAGTGGGGGAACCGAGTTTGAAGGCGGCGGCGAGGATCAGCGGCAGCGCGGCCAGCAGTCCGAAGGCCACCTGGGTGCGGCGGCGCTTGAGCTGGCGGCGCAGCTCGACCCTGAGCGGTAGCGTGCGGCGCGGGTCGAAGCCCGGCGCGGCGCCGGACGGGGCCACGGCGAGCGCCGGGGCGGCCGCGGCCTCAAGCCGGGTGTGCTCCCCCGGTCGGGTCGAGGCCTCGGGGATTCGTACCTCAGACACGGTCGCCCTCCAGCAGGTTCAGGAACACGTCTTCGAGCCGGTTGTGCGGCGCGATGCGGTCGACCGCCAGGCCGGCGCCGACGAGCGCGGCAACGGCGGCCGCGGGCCGGACGCCCTCCAGCCGGACGGTGAGCCGGTCGCCGTCGGCGGACACCTCGCTCACGCCCGGCAGGCCCGCCAACACCTTCTCAGCCTGCTGCGACTGTCCCGCGCCGACGTCGACGGCGACCGAGGCGGCGGCGACCAGCAGTTGCTCGACCGATCCCTGCGCCAGCAGCCGCCCGCGGGCCATGACCACGGCGTGCGTGCAGGTCTGCTCGACTTCGGCGAGCAGATGGCTGGAGACGACGACGGTGCGTCCGGTGGCGGCGTAACGGCGCAGCGCGTCGCGCATCTCGCGGATCTGCGGCGGGTCCAGGCCGTTGGTCGGTTCGTCCAGCACCAGCAGGTCGGGCAGCCCGAGCATGGCCTGCGCGACGGCGAGGCGCTGGCGCATGCCCTGGCTGTAGGCCTTGACCTTGCGTTCGACGCTCTCCCCCAGCCCGGCCAGCTCCAGCGCGGCGTCCAGGTCGGCGTCGCCGGCCGGGCGCCCGGTGGCGGCCCAGGCCAGTTCGAGGTTCTCCCGGCCGGACAGGTGCGGCAGGAATCCGGGTCCTTCGATGAACGCGCCGATCCGGGACAGCACGGGCGCTCCCGGGGTGATCCGGTGGCCGAACACCCGGATCTCGCCCTCGGTGGGGTGAATCAGGCCCATGAGCATGCGCAGCGCCGTCGTCTTGCCCGCGCCGTTGGGGCCCAGCAGGCCCAGGACCTGGCCGCGCTCGACGCGCAGGGACAGGTCGGTGACGGCGCGGAAACCGTCGCCGTAGGCCTTGCCGAGATGGGACAGGACGACCGGGACGTCGGCCAGTTGCGGATCGACGTCGGCATCGCGGGCCCGGCCGCGGCGACGGACGTACCAGAGTGCGGCGATGGCCATGGCGCCGCCGACCGCGAGCGCGGTGGCGGCCCCGAGCACCCAGACCGTCACCGAGCCGCCGCCGGTGGCCGCGCCCGGCACGGAGGGGAGCGTGAGTGTGCCGCCATCGGCGAGTGAGACGCGGTAGGTGCGGGCTGTAGCAGGGCTCTGGTATGTCAGATCGGTGGTCGAGACGACCAGTGTCAGTCGGTGGCCGGCGGCGAAGTCGTGCACGATCTCCGGGAGCGTGACCCGGACCGTGGTGCCGGAGGGGGATCCGGCCACCCGGATCGGTGCGAGCAGCTGGTTCGGCAGCACCGTTCCCGAGCCGTCGGTGGCGGTGTCGTAGAGCTTTGCGAACAGGGTCGCGTCGGGCGCGTCGGTGGCGACGGTGAGCCAGACGGTCGGCGCGCCGACGAGGTGGACGGTCCGGTCCAAGGTGGCGCCGGCGAAGACGGCCTGCTGTCCGGCCGGGGCGGGCAGGTTCGCGGCGGGGCCGAGCTGGGAGAGCACCGCGCCGAGTCCGGGCAGGCTGGTGACCTCCGACGGGTTTCCCCCGGCCGGCGAGACGACGGTCTGCTGGGGGCCGCTCAGCGGCACGGAGGTCGTCGTCACCGGTCCGGAGGCGGTCACCACCGAGGAGCTCGGCGCGGAGTTCTGGACCGAGAGCGAGGTCCCGGTGCGCGTGAACTCGAACGCGGTGTTCTGCGCGGAGCCGTCGTGCTTGAGGTAGCGGTCGAACCAGGACAGTGTCAGTGTCCGAAGACGTCCGGACTCGACGTCCGAGGAGCTGTCGTGGCCGCCGCTGTACCAGACCTCCTTGACGGGCGTGCCGTTCGCCGCGATCTGGCGGGCGTTGGCGTCGCCTTGGCCGAGCGGGAACAGCGAGTCGTTCTCCCCCTGGACCACGAGCGTCGGCGCCTTGATCCGCGAGGTCACCGCGGCCGGGCTGGACGCGGCGAGCAGCGCGCGCAGCGACGGGGAGGCATCGCCTGTCGCCGCGCTCTGCTGAAACGCCGCGCAGGCCGCGCTGGTGAAGCGGCCGCAGACCGTCGGCGCCTGTCCGTCGGCCGGCGCGCTGCCGGAGCCGAAGAACTCCCCGGACCACAGCTTCTTGAACACTCCGGCGTCCGTGGCTCCCGGGCCCGTCGCCGACTGCGGGAACAGCGCCTGGTTCAGGTCGTTCCAGGTGATCAGCGGTGCGATCGCGTCGATCCGGTGGTCGTAGCCGGCCGCGAGCAGCGCCAGTGCGCCGCCGTAGGACGGGCCGGTGAATCCGACCCGCGGGTCGCCGGGGCCGTCCCGCAGGACCGCGGGAAGGGTGGCGAGCAGGTCGACGATCTTCGAGGCGTCGCGCACCTCGTAGTCGGGCGAGTCCACGGCGATGTGCCCGCCGGAGGCTCCGAATCCCCGCGCCGAGTAGGCGAGCGCGACATAGCCGTGTTGCGCCAGGTAGCGCGCGTCCGCGTCCTCATCGGTCTTGCTGCCGCCGAATCCGTGGGCCAGGACGACGGCCGGGGCGGGCTTGCTCGCCGAGGCTCCTGCCGGCAGGTACAGGGTCGCGTCCAGGGTCACCGGCGAGCCGTCCGGGTCCGGCGTCCCGGTGATCCTGAGGACCTCGGTGCGCACCGGCGCGCTCGATCCGGCGGCCGCCAGAAGCGATGCGCCGATGACGGCGGCCACCCCCACGGCGGCGCCCCATACCAACGTCCGTCTACGCACGCGCACAATCCTCCCTACCGCCGGGGCATCCCCGGCGCACATGGATCCAGACTCCAATGAAAACGGTCATCGAGCGAGCGATCGGCCGCTGAGCGGCTCAGGCGGCCTGGATTGCTGCGGCCAGGTGTTCGGCCTGTCGCTTGCCGATCTGAAGCGCCTGGATGGTGAGGTTCGGATCCATCATGTTCGCCGGAGCGTCGAGGCCGCTGAAATCGGGTTCGACCGCTATCAGCCGTCTGGTTTCGCGCAGCTGCGCCAGTTCGGCGTTCGCCGCGGCGTCGGCAAGGCCCCGCGCGCTGTCGACTCCGGCACCGTGGGGATCGAGGGGGTGGCACGACAGGACCACGAGCACGTCGGTCGGCGGCGCCACTGTGGCGTTCAGGTGGTTGAGGAGGCCGCCGTCCATATAGCGGCGGCCTTTGATGGTGACGGTGGGGAACAGCATCGGTATGGAGCAGCTGGAGGCGACGGCCTGTAGCAGCGGGACGCCGGATTCCCGGTCCCACACGACCAGGTCGCCGGTGTCGGTGTCGATCGCCGTGCATCGGAATCCTGCGGGCCAGGCGGCGTCGTCGAGGGTGCCCAACAGGCCGAGGTAGGCCTCTTCGGCGGGTGTGTTCGCTTCGCACGCGGCGCGGCCGATCGCTTGCAGCGCTCGCCGCGGGTCGGTGTCCAGGCTCGCCTGACGCCGTGCGCTGAGGAAGGCTTCATCGCCTGCGGCCAGGCTGTCGGGGTCGATGATCTGCCCGAGCGCCGCCAGGCTGGTGAGTGCGTCGGTGACCTCGCGGCCGCTGGAGTACAGCGCGCCGACGAGGGCGCCTGCGGACGTTCCCGTGACCGCCTCGGCCCCCGTCAGGTCGACGCCGGCCTCGCGCAGCCCGGTGAGTAGGCCGGTCTGCCAACCGACGCCGACGGCGCCGCCGCCTCCGAGGACGAGTGCGCGCGTCGGCGGGTCGTTTCGCGGAGAAGTCATTGCTGTTCCCTTCACGATGGAGTCGAGCGTCTCGCTGAGTGCCTTCGCAGCCCTGACCCAAGGATTCGGAGGATCCAACGCTTCGCAATGGTCAGAGTTCGAGTCCGTAGAGCGCTGCGCGGACGCTCCAGCGCAAGCTGACCGAACTGACCGAAGCACTCGCCACCGACGACACCCCCGAAGGCCGGATGCGCGGTCGGCTCGCCGTCGCGGCCGTGGTCATGGCCGTCGTCCGCCCCCGAGAGCTGGGCGGACGGCGGACTCAGCGGCACGACGCGGCGCGGGCTGTGGCGCGGTCGCTTCTCGGGGCGGAACTTTGACGCTCCGTTCCGCCCCGGCTCGGTCCCGCCCGGGAGCCGGACCGCCCCGGACCGCGCCGCCGCCGTCACGGCGCGGCGAGCGTTTCGGCATGGGCCGCGAGACCGTCGGCCATCTTCTGCATGTACCGCTGCAGGTAGGGCCCCATGTACCAGCCGAGACCCCAGCGCGTCGAGTAGACGCCGTGCCAGTGGATGGACGTGCCTCCGTCGGGGGCCGGCTCGGTCTCGATCGCGGCCTGGTAGTCGCGCATCATGGGATTGAACGCGTCCTCGTACACCAGACGCCGCTGCGGGTCCACCGACGTCAGGCGCTCCCCGGTGACCATCCGCCCGGTCCGGAACGCCCGAACCGCACCGACGCCGTCCCGCCCCTCTGGGTCGAGCCCGACGGACCGCTCGCGCTCCAGGCTGTCGACGAGGGACCAGACCGGCCAGCTGGCCGCGTCCAGCAGTAGCGCCCAGATGACGGACACAGGGGCCTTCGATCTCACCGTCACGTCAAAACTCTGTCTGTTCGAGAACACGAGCGTTCCTTTCTTGGCGTGATGCTTAGGGTGCGAGCTGGCCCGGCACGGTCTGGTCAGGCCGCGGCGATGGTGGTCATGAGCAGGGATGTGGTGGATGCCCTGAGCTCGCCAGCTCCCCCAGCCTGGATGCCGAACCTTCTCCGGCACCCAGTACGTCATCCGTCGGCCGTCCGATCAGGCGGGCCAGGTCGCGGGCTGCCGCCTCGGCGCGGGCGATCACGATCCCGCGTTGAAGGAAGCCGGGGATACGTGCCGTGTCGTTCTCGTGGTGCCAGCTGTTGCGCAGAAAGGCGCCGCTTGTGTCGGCGTTGACGATGCTGGTGTAACACAGTCGGTCAACGTGCAACGTCGGCCATACTCTCCCCTTCATGGGTACGCACTCTGAAGTACGGTACTAGCGTGAAGGAAAGCATCGACGTAGATGCCGTAGTCACGGAACGCAAACTCAGCGGCGTCATCGATCCGGACTGTCCCGCCCGAGGGCTGCTGGAACGCGTGACCAGCCGATGGGGTGTCCTCGTGCTCGTCGCACTCTCCGACGGCACAATGCGCTGGGGCGAGATCCGCCGTCTGCTCACGGGCGTGACCGAGAAGATGCTGGCCCAGACCCTGCGAATGCTGGAGGCCGACGGCCTGGTCACTCGTGAGGCCCATCCGGTAGTCCCGCCCCGGGTCGACTACAGCCTGACGGACCAGGGACGCGCAGCGGCCCACCTGCTTCTGCCGCTGGTGGACTGGGCCGTGGCCACCGTCGTCCAGCCCCAGGAAAAGCAGTCTCAAACACAAGGTTGACCGGGCCGGCTTTTATCACCGACCAGACACATTAGCCGAGGATCTCCTGGACCGACCGCGCCGTGCTCGCGGCACTGTCGTCGGCGAGTTCACGCCCTACTACGCGAGGTTCGACGGGGACGTCATGTTCTCTAGTACAGCGAGGCGCTACGGAGCGATTGAGGGCGTGTCCGCCCCGCTGGTACCGTGGCGACTCGTGAATAAGGACTCGAAGATAGGTCTTGTCGGTGACCGAGAGTCGGTTCACGTCGCCGCGACGGCGGCGGGTTGAGATGGCCGGGACGCTGCCGGCGGAGAACCCCGCCGATGTCCCCGCGGTCCTGCCGGTCCCCAGCGCGCGCGTGCCGGTGGCGTTCGATGGGCAGGGCTCCGGACGCGGCCCGTTGACCTGGGGCCAGGCCGAGATCTTGCTGACGATGCGGCAGAAGGGGTGGCTGTGCCTGGGCGGCACCCTGCCGCTTGAGCCCGGCACCACGGTCGAAGCCGTCGCCGAGGACCTGCGGTTCATGGTCTCCCGATTCCCCTCCATGCGCACGCGCCTGTCCTTCGACGACAGCGGCGTGCCGAGCCAGGTGCTGTCCGCCTCGGGCCGGACCGTGCTGGAGATCTACGACACCGAGGGTGAGGATGGCGCCCGCGAGTTGGCCGCGACGGTGGATGTGCACTACCGCACCGCTTCGCGCGATCTGGAGAACGAATGGCCGGTGCGCATGGCCGTGGTACGGCGCGACGGTGTGCCCACATACCTGGTGGTCTACTCCTGCCACCTGGTCACCGACGGCTTCGGCGCACAGATCATCGGCCGGGACATGGCGGCACGGGACACCGAGCCTCCGCCCGGCACCGAGCAGCTGGACCTGGCCCGCTGGCAGCATTCTGAGGCGGGGCGGCGCCAGAGCGCAGCATCGCTGCGGTACTGGGAGAAGAGGCTGCAGGCGGCGGAGCCGCGGCCATTCCCCCCATCCGCCGACCGGCGCGAGCCGCGGCACTGGACCGGGGAACTGAGTTCGCCCGCTCTGAACCTGGCGGTGCGGGCGATCAGCGGACGCACCGGGGCCGATTCGGCATCAGTACTGCTGGCGCTCTACGCGATCGCGCTGGGCCGACGCGGCGTATTCAGCCCTGCGGTCATCAGACCCCAAGCGAGCAACCGGTTCCGTCCGGGCCTGGCCGCAATGGTGTCCAACCTCGTACAGACCGGCATCTGCGTCATCGAGACCGCCGACAGCACCGTCGACCAGGTGATCGCCAGAGCGCAACGCGACGCCATGGCCGCGTACAAGCACGCGTACCACGACCCCGCCGGTCTTGCCGCGCTGCTCGCGCACGACGCCGCGCAGCGCGGCCCAGAGGCTGCTCCCTGGGACGGCTACAGTTGGGCCTTCCTCAACGACCGGCGCGGCAACAACCAGGACGGCGATGGAAAACCCGTCACCGCCGAACAGTTGGAGCTGGAGTCGACTCGGAGTACGTTTCGCTGGTCCATGAAGAAGGACAACCCCTTCGAGCCGCTCTACTTGCACATCCACGACACGGCCGACGCCATCGTGCTGACCATGTGCGCGGACACCCACTACCTGGCACCCGCCACAATCGAGGGACTGGCCAGGGACATGGAGACGGTCGCGGTCGCGGCTGCACTCGACCCGGCCGTACCTGTCGGCACGGCGGCGGCAACCCGCTCTTGACGGCGCACCGGTCTGCGGCCTGCACGCGCGGCAGCGTAACGGCGGCGCGATGCCGGGGTGGATCCGTCGGCCTGAGCGCGGTGCTTCGGCGATTCGGTTGAGGGTGCTGAGAAAGCCATCCGCGCTGGTCATCGACTTGAAACGAAGGCCACCGACCAATGATGATCAGCTCTGGCGGGGACTGGCGGTGCGGACCCATCAGATGCCCAGGCGTCGCACATAGCGATTGTCATTCAGGAGTTTGACGGCTACGCACCTGGTCAGAGGGTACTCCCGGCAGGATTCGAACCTGCGACCATCGGATTAGAAGTACCCCCGGCACGTTGCTGCGTTGGCATAGGCGCCTCATGACCAAGAAGTGGACCCACCCCAACCCGCCGGGGCGTCCGCCGATCGACGAAGACTTGGTGGACCTGATCGTGCGTATCGGCGGGGAGAACCGCCGGTGGGGAGTGGTGCGGATCCTCCGGCGAACTGCGCCGGCTCGGGCACCGGGTCGCGGCCTCCACCATCCGCAAGATTCTTCGCAGCCGCCGCATCCCGCCGCCGAAGCTTCACCGACGCGTTCGATGCCGTGTTCGCCTCGATCGGCGTCCAGATCGTCAAAAGCGCGCCGCAGGCCCCCGGATGAACGCATTCGCCGAGCGTTTCGTGCGCACTGTGCGGGCCGACCACACCAGGGCACGGCATGGCGCTACGCGCCCCTGACGACGAACCGAACGTGATTCCGTTCCCCACACCGACCGGCCAGATCGGACGTCGAACCGTCCTCGGAGGACTGATCCACGAATACGAGCGAGTCGCATGAAAGACCAGCTCAAAGCCGGTGGCTGAGTATTCGACCACTACAGGCGTCGGCAGCGTCGAACGACGCCCGAAGAAGGCGGTGCTCATGCGCTGCTCCCTGCCCGCCGCGTTGATTAGACAGGTCTGTCTAATCAATGCTACACCGCAAGCATCACCTTCTCGTGATGTAAAACCGCAAGTAGAGGCAATATTTTCACCTTGAGTTGACGAGACGTGATCGGTCTGTTTAGGTGAGAAGCAAGAAAGACAGACCAGTCTAACTAGTCAACAGGAGGCGCGATCATGACCGAGACACGCACAGCACTGGTGACCGGCGCGACGTCCGGTATCGGCCGCGCCGCGGCGTTGAAGCTCGCCCGGGACGGCTTCAAGGTCCTGGTCCACGGCCGCGACGCCGAGCGCGGAGCCGCGGTCGTCAAGGAGATCGAGGCCGCCGGCGGCAGCGCCGAGTTCTTCGCCGCCGACCTCACCGACGTCACCGCCGTCCGAGAACTGGCGGCCGCCGCCGGAGACGTCGACCTCCTGGTCAACAACGCCGGGTTCTCCTGGTTCGGCCCCACCGCCGACCTGAGCTCCGACACGTACGACCAGCTGTTCGACGCCAACGTCCGCAGCGCGTACTACCTCACGGCGGCCATCGCGCCGAAGATGGCCGAGCGCGGCACCGGCAGCATCGTCAACCTGGGCAGCATGGCCGGACAGATCGGCCTGGCCGGCGGCGCCGCCTACAGCGCCACCAAAGCCGCACTCGCCTCGCTGACCCGTTCCTGGGCCGCCGAGTACAGCCCGCGCGGTGTGCGGGTCAACACCATCGCCCCCGGACCCACCTACTCCGGCGGCTCATCGCGGGAAAGGCTCACGGCCCTGGGGCAGACCACCCTGCTGTCCCGCGCGGCGGAGGCAGAGGAGATCGGGGACGTCATCGCGTTCCTGGCCTCCCCGGCCGCCGGGTACATCACCGGCGCCGTCATCCCGGTCGACGGCGGACGCACCGCCGTCTGACCCGCGTCGCATCACGACGCACAACTCACCACTTCACAGGAGCATGAACATGGATCAGCCTGTCGTTTTGATCACCGGGGCGCTCACCGGCATCGGCCGCGCGGCCGCCGTGGCCTTCGCCAAGAAGGGCGCGAACGTGGTCGTCACCGGCCGTCGCGACGAGGCCGGCAAGGTGCTGGCCGAGGAGCTGCGCGCCTTCGGCGCGGAGGCCGAGTTCATCAACGCCGACGTCCGCCAGGACGACGAGGTCCGCGCCATGGTCGACCAGACCGTCGCCCGGTTCGGCCGTCTGGATGTCGCAGTCAACAACGCCGGCACCGAAGGCACTCCCGGCCCCATCACCGAACAGAACGCGGAGTCCTTCAACGCAACCTTCGACACGAACGTCCTCGGCGTGGTCTTGAGCATGAAGCACCAGGTGCGCGTCATGCAGGAACAGGGCAGCGGCAGCATCGTCAACATCTCCTCGACCTACGGGCACGAGGGCGCCGCCAGGGCCTCGGTCTACGTCGGCAGCAAGCACGCCGTGGAAGGCATCACCAAGTCGGTCGCCCAGAGGTCGCCAAGTCCGGAATCCGGGTCAACGCAGTGGCCCCCGGCCCCACCGACACCGGCATGCTGACCCGCTTCACCGGCACCCCGGAGAACAAGGCGGCCCTGGTGACGCAGGTCCCGCTGGACCGCCTCGGCCTATCCGAAGAGCTCGCCGACGCGATCGTGTTCATCGCCTCGAATCAGGCCTCGTTCATCACCGGCCACGTCCTCAACGTCGACGGCGGCATGACCACCAACTGACCACCGACGGCATCTGATACCGCACGTCAAGCACCGATCCGACGAGCATCGCCCCAAGGAGAAGCGCGACCATGAACGACCACACCCACGACACCGCCCCCACCCAGTTCGTCGAAGCCGAAGGCATCCGCTTCGCCTACCGCCGCTTCGGCAACCCGGCCGCCGGCCGGACCCCGGTCGTGTTCTTCCAGCACTTCATCGGCAACCTCGACGACCATGACCCGGCGATCAGCGACGGGTTCGCGATCGACCGCGAAGTCATCCTGTTCAACAACACCGGAGTCGCCTCCACCAGCGGCGAAGTCCCGGACACCATCGAGCAGATGGCCACCGACGCCGCGACGTTCATCGACGCCCTGGGCCTGACCAGCGTGGACCTGGTCGGGCACTCCATGGGCGGCCTGGTCGCCCAGCAGGTCGCCATCCAGCGCCCGGGCCTCGCCCGCAAGCTGGTCCTGGTCGGCACCGGCCCGCGCGGCGGCGTCGGCATCGGCGAATCGCCGGCGGAGATCGGCGCACTGTTCGGCGTCAAGCTGCCCCGGCAAGAGGACATGTGGCTGCCGATCCTGTTCGCCCCGACCGAGACCAGCCAGAAGCTGGGCCGGGAGTACGTCGAGCGGATCGTGGCCCGCAAGGACCGCGACGCCTCCCCGTTCGGCCAGCAGGTCTACGCCGGCCAGGGCACCGCCATCCACACCTACGGCACCACCAAGGACCCCGCCTACGCGATCCTGAAGAACATCAAGCAGCCAGTCCTGGTCGTCAACGGCAACGACGACATCATCATCGCGACGATCAACTCCTACATCCTCCAGCAGTTCCTGCCGGACGCCGAGCTGATCCTCTACCCGGACGCCAACCACGGAGCGCACTTCCAGTACCCCGAGCGGTTCGTCACCCACACCAAGCTGTTCCTCGACAGGTAGGACACGGGGCGGCCCGGTAGCTGGGCCAGCAGCGCCAGAGGCGGTCACCAGAGCGCGGTGGCCGCCTCTGGCGCGTTGACCGGGAAGACTGGTCTGTCTGGCCTTGTTGAAGCGGGTAGGAGTCGAAATGTGCCCCGATCGGAGCAGTAGACTGTACCGGCAGTCTGAAAGAAGGAATCCATGCCCACCAAGGTCAACACGGTCAATGCCTCGAAGCCGTCCGTGCGCGAACGCCTGCTCGCCGCCGCCGACGAACTGTTCTACAGCGAAGGCATCCAGACCGTCGGCATCGACCGCGTCGTCCAGAAGGCCGGCGTCGCCAAGGCCTCGCTCTACAACGTGTTCGGCAGCAAAGACGAACTGGTCCAGGCCTACCTGGACGCCCGCATGGACCGTACCCGCGACGGGGTCGAGCGCACCCTGACCCGGTTCCGCACCCCCCGCGAGCGCCTGCTGGGGGTCTTCGACGCCCAAGGCCAGATCTTCACCCAACCCGACTTCAACGGCTGCGCCCACATCACCGCCAGCGCCGAAGCCCTGCCGGGCGGCCCCATCGAGTGCGCCACGGACCGGTACCGGACGTGGGTCAGGACAATGTTCACCGACCTCGC
This sequence comes from Catenulispora sp. GAS73, assembly GCF_041262085.1. Taxonomy (NCBI): domain Bacteria; kingdom Bacillati; phylum Actinomycetota; class Actinomycetes; order Catenulisporales; family Catenulisporaceae; genus Catenulispora; species Catenulispora sp. GAS73. The sequence continues at coordinate 31,032 of NZ_JBGCCM010000033.1, read as the reverse complement.
CCGGGAGGCCGGCATCGCCGACTTCGAAGACCTCGCCCGGCAGCTGCACCTGCTGTACGACGGCGCGGGCGTCTCGGCGCGCATGGACCGGGACCCCTCGGCGGCCACGACCGCCCGCGCGGCAGCTGCCGCACTGTTCGACGCGGCGACCAAGGTCGAGGATGCAGTCAGCGCCGGCTGAGCAACCGTCAGACACCCCCCCATGAGGACCGCCCTCGGACATGCTCACAGGAGCCTGGGCCCGTTCGCTGCCCGCTCGGGTGATCAGGACGGGGGCTTGCGCGCGACCGCGACCTCGGCGCCATCCAAGACCGCCAGAAAGCGGTAAGAGGCTTCGCCTTTCAGCCCGCCCTTCCAATGGAACGGGGACGGGGACGGCACTGCCACCTCCTGACAGCCGCAACAGCTCCACGTAGGCGGTGGGCACGGGACGTCGGTCCCGTGCCCACCGCTTCGTCGTTCAGCCCGTCGGGCGCACGATCGCTGGCGCGGGACGCACTCACGGGCCACCGTCGTCCACGGCGATTCACCGGGCTCGCAATGCCCGCCCGGCGGCAGGTCCAGGCCCCGCTTTGCGGTACGCGACCATCATCATCAGCGTGCCACCGGTCGCGTCGTATGGGACGGAGTGTGACACCAGGTGCATCGGCGGCTCGTCCAGCGGCTCGATCAGCCACACGGTGCGGGTCAGTTCCAGGCGGGCGGAGTCCATTCCGGTGACGCTCTCCCGATCCCGCCGGCGGCGCAGCCGCTCAAGACGGTGTCCACGGCCGATGCCGGCGCGATCGTCGGCGTCGACCTGCGGGACGCCAAGCACGGCTCGACGCTCGCCATGCAAGTCGCAGCAGTCTCTGTGTCCCGCAAGGCCCTGTCGGATTCGTGCGGAGGCATGCGAGCGGAGCACCTGGCCTGATCGTTAATGGGCGCGTCTCTGAGAGGGCAGGCGCACCGGCAAAGGTGGTACCAGTTTCACCATCTTTGTTCGTTTTAGTCGATGAAGTCACGGACAGGACCGATTGGGGGTTCGAGCGGATCAAGGAGTCATCGTGTTCAAGTACTTCCCACAGAACTACATGTGGTCCTCGGCTGTGCTGCTGTCGATCACGGCCGGCGGGCAGCTGGGCCAAATCGACCGCCAACTGGCTCCCTTGCGCGAGTCACAGGCGGATCCCGATGCGTGGACGAAAGCCTGGGATGAGGCGGGTGCGCTCCAAGCCGAATTCGCCGAGCGGGACCTGAGCCGTGGCTTCCGGCGCAGCGCGTCCGAGCGGTACCTGAACGCCGTCAACTACTACCTGACCGGAGAACGGCAGACCGCCCCTGGCCCGGCGAAGACCAACAGCTACCGGCTCGCGCTCAAGGCGTTCAGGAAGGCCGTCGAGACGATGTCGCGGCCGCTTGAGCGGGTGGAGATCGACTCGCCGGACGGCGTCCTGCCCGGATGGCTCATACCGGCCCGCGGCATAAAGGGCCGCGCCCCGGTCGTGGTCTTCTACAACGGCTTCGACGTCACCAAAGAGCTGCTGTACTGCATCATCCGGGAAGAGTTCGCCGACCGGGGCATCGCCTGCCTGGTGGTCGACGCCCCCGGCACGGGGGAGCCGCTGAGGCTGCGCGGCGTGGCCTCCCGCCCGGACTACGAGGTGCCCACGAAGGCGGTCGTGGACTACTTGCAGACCCGCCCCGACATCGATCCGGCGCGGATCGGCCTGCTCGGGATCAGCCTCGGCGGCTACTACGCCCCGCGCGGCGCCGCGTTCGAGCCCCGGATCAAGGCGGTCGCCGCGTGGGGCGGGGTGTGGGACTACGGCGAGTTATGGCAGCACCGCTGGGAGACCCGGTCGAAGACCACCCCCGTGCCGTTCTGGCAGCTGCCGTGGGTGATGGGCACCGACACGATGGAGCAGGCCCTGGAGAAGGTCAAGGCCTTCACCCTGGCCGAGGCTCTGCCGCATCTGACCCAGCCGTTCCTGATCGTGCACGGCGCGGACGACTCGATGATCCCGCTCTCGCACGCGGAGCAGGCGATCGAGGCCGCCGGCTCGGCCGACAAGCAGCTCGTGGTGTTCGACGGCGTGGACGGCGGCGCCGAGCACTGCAGCATGGACGACTCCGACCCGGCCCGGCAGTTGGTCGCCGACTGGTTCGAGCAGCGGTTGTGAACCGCCCCGGGTGGTACTGACCTCGCCACTTTTGCCGCTCAGAACGGCGTCACCGCCGCCTAGCGTTGATCGGGTAGGAATCAGGACACATCGAGGAGATGCACGTGTTCGAATACTTCCCGGGAAACTACATGTGGTCTGGGGCGGTGACGCTGTCCATGATGGCCGGCGGCGAGCTGGGCCAGATACACCGAGCTATATCCCCGCTGCGCAATACCGAGCCGAACCCCGAAGCGTGGGCGAGTGCCTGGGACGGCGCCGGCGCGCTGCAGGTCGAGTTCGCCGAGAAGGAACGCAGTCTGGGGATGCGCGGCGCCGCGACCGCCCGGTTCTTGCGCGCCTCGAACTACTACCTGACCGGTGAGCGCCAGACGCCGCCCGGCCCGGCGAAATCGAACAGCTACGAGCGCGGCCTGGCCGCCTTCGCGAGCGCCGTCGAGCTCATGGATCGGCCTCTGGAACGGGTGGAGGTGCCCTCTCCCGATGGGATCCTGCCCGGCTGGCTCATCCCCGCGCACGGCGTAACCGGCCCGGCCCCGGTCGTGGTCTTCTACAACGGTTTCGACGTCACCAAAGAGCTGTTGTACGGGTTCATCCGCGAGGAGTTCGCCGACCGCGGCATCGCCTGCCTGGTCATCGACACGCCCGGCACCGGGGAGCCGCTGCGGCTGCGGGGCGTGCCGTCGCGGCCGGACTACGAGGTACCCACCACCGCGATCGTGGACCATCTGGTGACCCGCCCGGACATCGATCCGGCACGCATCGGCCTGCTCGGGATCAGCCTCGGCGGCTACTACGCCCCGCGCGGCGCCTCCTTCGAGCCGCGGATCAAGGCCGTCGCCGGCTGGGGCGGGGTGTGGGACTACGGCGCGGTGTGGCAGCGCCGGTGGGCGACCGCTTCCAAGAGCGTGTCGGTGCCGTTCTGGCAGCTGCCGTGGGTGATGGGCACCGACACGATGGAGCAGGCCTTGGAGAAGGTCCGGGACTTCGCGCTCGCCGACGCGCTCCCCCGCCTCAATCAGCCGCTGCTGATCGTGCACGGCGCCGACGACAAGGCGATCCCGCTCTCCGATGCGCGGCAGGCCTTCGAGGCCGCCGGCTCGGGCGACAAGCAGCTGATCGTGCTCGACGGTGCCAACGGCGGCGCAGAGCACTGCAACACCGACGACCCCGACCCTGCCCGCCAGGCTATAGCCGACTGGTTCGTCGGCCGGCTCTGATGACGCCGGCCCCGCGACCGGCACGACCCGTGAGCCCGCGCACATCCGTCATGCCCGATGAGAGGCACCAGTCGTGAACTCCACCGTAAGGCCGGCCCCCACCGGGAAACGCGGTCGCAGACGGCGCATCCCGCCGAACCTGTTCGGCATCCCCTTCGGCATCGCGGGCGTGGCGGATGTATGGGCCACGGCAGCCTCGACGCTGGGGATCTCAAGGGCGATCCCCGACGCCATCGACATCCTTGCCGCGGTCGGGTGGGCGGCCATCGTGGGCCTCTACTTCAGCCAGGGCCGGGCTCGTCTGGCCGCGGACGTGCGAGACCCGGTTGTCGCGCCGTTCGTCGCGCTGAGCGTGATCGCGCCGATCCTGCCCGCCGTCACGCTTTCGGGCTATGCGTTCGAGGCCGCCCGCGCCGTCATCGTAGGGCTGGTGGCCTTGACGGTACTGTTCGGCGCCTGGTTGACCGGGCAATGGATCGTCGGCGAGATCGACCAGGACAAGTTGCACCCCGGCTACCTCCTGCCCACTGTGGCCGGCGGCCTCGTCTCCGCGTACGCCGCGGCGGCGGTGGATATGCGGGCCCTGGCCGAGGCGCTGTTCGGCTGGGGGATCGTCAGTTGGCTACTCCTGGGGTCGCTGATCATGGGCCGCAGGTTCATCCGGCCGCCGCTGGCGCCGGCGCTCATCCCGACCCACGCGATCGAAGTGGCACCCCCGGCTGTTGCCGGGATCGCCTACTTCGAGATCAACGGCGGCCGAATCGACCTGGTCGCCACCGCATTGGCCGGCTACACCGCCGCGATGGCCCTGGTGCAGCTGCGCCTGGTCCCGATATATGTCCGGCTGCCGTTCTCGGCCGGGTTCTGGACTTTCACGCTGCCCTATGCCGCGCTCGGCACCTTGGGCGCGTTGTGGATCGAGCTGAAGACCCCGGCCGGGGCCAGCGCCTACGCGGTCATCGACGTCGGCCTGATCACCGTGCTCGTCTCGGCCATCCTCGCGCGCAGCTTCATCGCGATCGGCCGCGACCAGTTCCTGCCACCTGTAAACGGCGAGCCGGCCGACGACCAGGCGAGCGCCACGAGAGCGCCCGAACCGCGAAACGCCGCTGTGGTGAAGTGATGCCGAGGTCAGGCGGCGCCGCCGCGATGCGGGAGATCTATCAGCGACTTCTCAGTGCAGGCCGCGCTGAGTTCCTCCAACGCTTTTGCTGACACGCTCCCGGGGGCGGCCGTGTAGACCACGACCCGCAGGTCGTTGCGGTGGGTGGTGAGGATGTCGCAGTCCACCTCAAGCAGACCCAGCTCCGGATGGTCGATGGTCTTGTGCTCCTGCTCGTACACGCCGACGTGACGTGTTTCCCACAGGGTGCGGAACCGCGGGCTGGCCTCCAGCAGGTCGCTGATCAGCCCGGTGAGGCCGGGATCTCCCGGATACCTGCCCGAGCTCGACCTCAGGTCCGCCACGATGGCTTCCTCGAACTGCCGTTGTTCGGCGGCCGTGCGCACCACGTGCGTGGGCAGGTCGACGAAGGCACGCCAGGCCATGTTGCGCTCGCGCTCCGGCCGCGTGAGTGGGTCAGCTATCGCGGCGGCCCACATCGCGTTCCACGCGACCGGGTTCCAGCGCACGTCGTAGACAGCAGCCGGACTCGCCGAAAGCTGCTCCACCAGTCGGCGGACGCTGTGCGGAAGTGTGGCGCTGATCTGCCGCTCGCCGGGCGCCGGTTGACCGGCGAGCCGGAACAGGTGCGCGCGTTCGGCCTCGGTCAGGCGAAGCGCACGAGCCAGCGCCGCGAGCACCTGGACCGACGGAGTGTTCGCTCTGCCCTGCTCCAGCTGCACGAGGTAGTCCGGCGACATCCCGGCCAGCCGGGCGAGCTCCTTGCGGTTGAGCCCTCGCGCGCGCCGGTGCGGGGCGGTCGGCAGCCCGAGGTCTTCGGGCTGCAACCGGTCGCGCCAGCTGCGCAGCGTCTCGCCGAGCTCGTTGGTCGAAGCGGTCACATTTCGATCGTACGGCGCATCCTTACTGTTCAGCGGTTAAAAGTGGTGATGCTGGTACCACCCTCAGGCCCGGTCCTTCGCCGCACCGGCATGACTGAAGAGTGGAGAATCGGCACATGAGCCCTCGGAACGCGGCGCGCCTGCATCTCCTGGAGGACCCCGTCCTCAACCACTCCACCGCCTTCGGCGAGCAGGAACGCTCCCAGCTTGGGCTCCGCGGTCTGCTGCCCTACGCCGTCGAAACCCTCGACCAGCAGGCCCAGCGTGCCTACGCGGCATACCGCGAACAGCCCACCGACCTGGCCCGGCACATCAACCTGCGTGCGCTCCAGGACAACAACGAAACGCTCTTCTACCGGCTGCTGCGTGATCACGTCGAGGAGATGCTGCCGATCGTCTACACGCCCACTGTTGCCGAGGCCTGCCGGCACTTCAGCAGGATCTATCGGCGGCCGCGCGGGCTGTTCGTCTCCTACCCGGACCGCGAGCACCTCGCCGAGATCCTGCACAACCGCCCGCACCGGGACGCGGATGTGATCGTGGTGACCGACGGGCAACGCATCCTGGGCATCGGCGACCAGGGCATCGGCGGGATGGGCATCCCGATCGGCAAGCTGTCCCTCTACACCGCGCTCGGCGGCATCGACCCCGCCAGGACCCTGCCGATCGTGCTGGACGTGGGGACCGACAACCCGGAACTGCTCGCCGATCCCATGTATCTGGGCTGGCGTCACCCGCGCATCGACGGGGACGAATACCACGCGTTCATCGAGCAGTTCGTCGCCGCCGTCGAGGCCGAACTGCCGGGAACGCTGCTGCAATGGGAGGACTTCGCGACCCCGCACGCGCTGCCGATCCTGGAGCGCTACCGCGACCGGCTGCTGACGTTTAACGACGACATCCAGGGCACCGCCGCAGTGGCCATGGCCGCGCTCACCGCCGGAGCCCGCATCAGCGGCACACCGCTGACCGAGCAGCGCGTGGTCATGCTCGGCGCCGGCTCCGCGGGGATCGGGGTCTGCGAGCAGATCGTGCGGGCGATGACCGCCGCGGGCCTGAGCGAGCAGGCGGCGCGCGAGCGGATCTACGTAATCGACATCCGAGGCCTGCTGACCGAAGACCGCACCGATCTCGACCCGGCCCAGCAGCGCTTGGCTCACCCCCGGGGCGCTGTGGCCTCCACCGATTCCGAACCGGCGAGCCTGGCCGACGTGGTCGCCGCCGTGCGCCCCACCGCGCTGCTCGGACTGTCCACCACCACCGGCGCGTTCACCGAACAGATCGTGCGCACCATGCACGAGCACTGCGACCGGCCCGTCATCATGCCCCTGTCCAACCCGACCAGCCGCAGCGAAGCCGCCCCGCAGAACCTGCTCGACTGGACCGGCGGACGCGCCCTGATCGCCACCGGTTCCCCGTTCCCCACCGCGAGCTTTGACGGGCATGACGTGCCGATCGCCCAGTGCAACAACGTCTACATCTTCCCCGGCATCGGCCTGGCCGTGACTGCCGTACGCGCCACCCGTGTCACCGACGCGATGATGACCGCCGCAGCTGTTGCCGTCGCAGCCATCGTCGACACCGACGCACACGCACCGGCCCTGCTCCCCGAGCGAACACGCCTGGCCGAAACCGCCACCGCCGTCGCGCGCGCCGCAGCCCGGACCGCGGTCGCGGACGGCGTCGCCCCGGACCTGACCGCTGAGGAAATCGACAAGGCTATCGAGGCCACCCGCTGGGAGGCCGACTACTTCCTGAAGGACACCCCGCGCAGCAGTTGATCGACCAGGTGCTGCTGGAAAACCGGATCGGCCGGATCGGTGCCGGCCATCGCGCGCCCCAGCACTGCCAGCAGCAGCCCGCCCATCAGGGCGTAGGCCGCGTCCGCCGGGGCTTCGGCCGCGAACACGCCGGCGTCGCGGCCCTCTGTGAGGACCTCCCGCAGGGCCACGACGATCCAGCTGTCGGCGGCGTCCAGAGCGTCTTTCAGCCGGTCGGCCGCGCCGAACGTGCTCAGCAGCCCTCCGCACATGCCGGGTCGGCCGGCCGTGTACTGCACGAGCCCGGTCACCATGGCGCGCAGCCGGGCTTCGGGGCCGTCCTCGTCCCGGACCGCGGCTCGCATCGCGTCGGCGCCGTGTCGCATGTGTTCCGTGAGCAGGAACGACAGCAGGTCGTCACGACCGGAGAAGTAGTAGTACAGCGTCGCCCGAGACGCCCCGACCAGGCGCGCGACGTCCTCCAGCCGCAGGGCCGGGTCCGGGGCCAGGACATCCTCGCTGACGTCGAGCAGCCGCTGCGACAGATCCACCGGTGGAGTTTTCACATCCACTACCATAGTTTAGATTATGGTCTAGACTCGAATCTAAACCGTGGTTGCAACCGACCCCTTTAAGGGAGCTCCCCGATGTCATCCACTCCAGTTCTCCGACAAGACCGTCCCTCCTTCCTGGCGACGCCACGCGGCAAGCTCACGCTGCTCCTGCTGTGCGGCGCGGCGTTCCTGGACTTCGTCGACGCCTCGATCGTCAACGTCGCCCTGCCGGCGATCCGGAAGGACCTGCACTTCTCCGCCTCCGGGCTGCCGTGGGTCCCCAGCGGCTACCTGCTCACCTACGGCGGCCTGATGCTGCTCGGCGGACGCGCGGCCGACCTGTTCGGACGGCGGCGGATCCTCATCTCCGGGACCGCGGTTTTCGCCGTCGCCTCGTTCGCCGGCGGTGTCGCCACCACCGGTGGCCTGCTCGTGACCGCCCGGTTGGTGCAGGGCGCCGGCGCCGCGATGATGCTGCCCGCGGCCTTGTCGCTGCTGACGACCCTGTTCACCGAGGGCAAGGACCGCAACACCGCACTCGGCGTGTGGGGCGCGGTCGGCGGCCTGGCCGCAGCGGTTGGTGTGCTGGCCGGCGGGTTCCTGACCCAGGGACCGGGCTGGCGGTGGGTCATGTTCGTCAACGTCCCGGTCGCCGCGCTCGTGCTGTTCGGCGTGTACCGCCTGATCGACGGCGAGGCCAAGCGGCCCCGGATCTCCCGCCTGGACCTCCTCGGCGCGGCGCTGGTCACCGCCGGAATGCTGCTGCTCGTCTACACGCTGGTCGAGGCACCGGACAGGGGCTGGGGCTCAGGCTGGACGATCTTCGGGTTCGTCAGCACGGTGGTGCTGCTCGCGGCGTTCGTCGTGAACGAGCAACTCGTGCGCGACCCGCTGATCCCGTTCTCGATCTTCCGAGTACGGGGCCTGGTGGCCGCGAACATCACGCAGATGGTGGCGATCGCCGGGATGTACTCGATGTTCTTCTTCCTGACGCTGTACATGCAGAACGTCCTGAACTACTCGCCGATCCGCACCGGGCTTTCCTACGTCCCGGTGACCGTCGGCGTCGCCGTCGGCGCCGGCATCACCTCGCAGCTGATCACGCGGATCGGCGCCAGGCCGGTCACCGTGCTCGGCACACTGATCGCCGGATCCGGCGTCTACCTGCTCTCCCGGATGCCGGTCGACGGCTCCTACCTCACCGATCTGCTGCCCGGCCTCGTCGTGATGTCCCTCGGCCTCGGCACGGTGCTGGTCGCCGTGACCACGGCCGCCAACGCCGGCGTCCACGCTCGCCAGGCGGGCCTGGCGGCGGCGCTGCTCAGCGCCTCACAGCAGATCGGCGGCGCGGTGGGAATCGCGGTCCTGACCTCGATCGCCACCTCGCACACCAACGACCTGGTCAAGCACGGGCACACCCTCGCGGCCGCCTCGACCTCAGGCTTCGCCAGGGCCCTACTGCTCGGAAGCCTGCTGCTGTTCGGCGCCGCTGCGATCGCGCTGCGGATCAGCAACTCGCATGGCGAGCACACGCCGGCGGCTGAAAGCGAAACCGACCCTACCGACTTGCCGACCAGCGCACCGATCGCGCAATAGCCGTGCCGCCGAGGAGACAAGACCATCTCGGAGCACAGGACAGAGCCGTGACGCAGAAACAGAAGGAGAACGCCGTGAACGCCACCTATACCAAACCGCCACGCGCCGTACAAAGGATCTCCGCAATCCTGATCCGGCTCAACAACCTGGGCGTCCCCCTTGGACCGGTGCATCTGATGGAAACCGGCCGCGCTACCTTCCCGATCGACGTGATCCGCCATGAGGGACACGACTGGCTGGTGTCGATCTTCGGCGAAACGAAATGGGTCAGGCACGCCCGCCAGACCGGCCAGGTCCGGCTCCGCCGCGGCAGGCGGGCCCAGACGTTCACCGCTGTTGAAGTCCACAAGCCGCAGAGTGTCGCCCTCATCGAGCACATGCGCCGAGAGGTTCGATGGAATCCGTGGGCAAGCGAAGCCCTGCGCGCAGATCATGAACATCCAGTCTTCCGAATCGAGCCGCAGTGAATTGCTATCGATGCGTTGGCGCCCGCACGGCAGACCGCGCGAGGCCCCAGCATGAAGGCGACGGCCAAGAAGCTGCCCAAGGCGGCCGACGCGGCCGACCCCGAAGCGGCGTTCAGCACAGCGCAGGGCGATGAGTTACTAGTCGCGCTCGCGTACGTCGGCAGCTACATACGGGCACGAGGCCGACGTCTCGTCGTCTTCTTTGGTCCTGTCCTCGCCGAGAACCTCATCCGCGCTGGTCAGATGGGATGTGCGGAGGGCGGCGGGTTGCCGGTGGGATCGTGAGTCCTCGGGTGCCTACGCTTCGCCTACGTCCCGGCCATCCGCATCGTCGCCGCGCTTCGACTGTGGCGGTGCAGCGAGGATCACAAGACCATCGAGATCCTGCTGCTCCGCCACCAACTCGCCGTCTTGCATCGCCAACTCGCCGCGACGGGAAAACATCCGCGTCCTGACTGGGCCGATCGCGCGATCATCGCGCTGCTGCTCGGTCTGGTACCCAAAGCACGCCGCGCTGGACTGCGTCTGATCGTCACCCCGAACACGATCCCGCGCTGGCATCGCGACCTGCTGCGCCGCCGCTGGGCCGACAAGTCCCGCGCGAAGAACGGCCGTCCGGCCACCCACCGGAACATCAAGACCCTGGTTCTGCGGCTGGCCCGGCAGAATCCGGCCTGGGGCTACCGGCGGATCCACGGCGAGCTGGCCGGCATCGCCATCGCCGCCTCCACGGTCTACGTCCTGGCCGTCATCGAACATGCCACCCGCCGGATCCGGGTCCTCGGCAGCACGCTTCATCCAACCGGCGAGTGGACCACGCAGATGGCCCGAAACATGCTCATGGACCTCGACGACGCAGCAGCTACGGTGAAGTTCTGATCCGCGACCGCGGCTCCAACTTCACCGAAGCCTTCGACGCCGCCCTCGCCGACGCCGGCATCCGCACCGTGCTGTGCAACGTGCGGACCCCGCGCATGAACGCGATCATGGAGCGCTGAACCGGCTCCGTCCGCCGCGAACTCCTGAAGCGCACCCTGATTTGGAACCACGAACATCCGAATCCGACGAACCCGTGGCGCGGGCGGCGTCATCAACGAATACCGTCCAGCTGCCTGACCACTACGGATGAACTTTTCGGCAAGGACAGGCTCAGCCACCAGTGGGACCAGTTCTCCAGCGGCTTCGTCACCGGCGTACAGGCTCCGTTCAAGTTCGTCGGCGACGGCTACGACGCAGCCACCGGCAAGAACGGGCTGGGGCACCTTCTTCGACACCTACGTCCCGGTCCGCCCCGCCTACCGGCTCCACCACATCGCCGACCTGCTCCGGCAGGAAGGCAGCCCGCAGCCGCGAACGGCACGCCAGCAGATAGCTGTGGACCTCGATCGCCTGCAGCCCGTCCGTCCCATCCTCGCCACTGGCGCCCCGAGGATCTTCACAACAGGAAACATCTCGCCATCCGCTGATAGCGCACGACAGTAAACGGGGCCAGACCCCGATCTCGTTCCAGAAACCGGCCATAGCGATCAATCAGGGCCTCCACGCGGCCGGTCGTATCGTCAACCGGGACCACCCCCAGCCCGCGCTGGAGCTCGAACAACGGCTCCAGCCCCCGGAGCGTCGGCACCCGATGCGGGATGGCTTCTCGGCGAGCGGCCAGTAACTCGCGCGCGACCGACGGCGTCAACTCCGACGCTGAAAGCCCTCGCGCCGCCAGCCATGTATCGAGCAGGCCGACCAGCTCCAAGCGAGCCCGGTCGCACGAGCTCCCCCTGACCGGACCTCCAAGCCCTGATCAACGCCCTCGGCACAGGACGAGGCCTGAACCTCTACCTCCCGCCTTAACAAACCACGCTATGTCTTCTTCGTGCTGGAAGTCGGCACCCGCGCCGTGCACATCCTCGGCATCACCGAACACCCCACGGCGCCGTGGGCCACGCAGTGCACCCGAAACCTCATCGCCGATCTTGGCGAGCGAGCCGGCGAGTTCCACCACCTCATCCGGGACCGAGACGCGAAGTTCACCGGCGCGTTCAACGCCGTATTCACCAGCAAGAACATCGAAGTCAAAAAATCGGCCCCACAGGCCCCGAAAATGAACGCGTACCCGAACGTCATCCCGTTCCCAGCGCAGCGCAAACAGGGCGAACCGGTCCTCGGCGGCCTCGTCAACGAGTACCGCCGGGCATCATAAGAACCCTGTGATGCGGCCGTCCGCGACCGGCTACACCCCACCGCGGTAGAGACGGCCTAGTCCGTACCGATACGCCCCCAAAAATGCGAACGTGTGAGCGGGTTGGAAGAAGAATGCTTGGGTACAGGGTGCCGGTCCTGAGTCCTATTCACCGTGAGGCGGCGCATCCATGGGCATCATCGCGGCGGTACTGTTCGGCATCGCGTACTTCATCCACGGCAGTAGCACTTCGACCAACATCTGGTTCGATCCCACGAGCCTGATGTTGCTCGGCTTCATCGCGCTGGCCCTGCACCTGCTCGGCGTCGGCACCACGTGGCACACCCGCGGCCGCCGGCGTTAGACAGCCGCGGCATCGCAGCGGTGCTGTCACCATGCGGCGGGCCTGTGGTGTTTGAAACTCGGCCACCGGGATTGAGCAGGGCTACTATGCGGCAGGCTAGTACTCGTTGATCAGTCCGCCAAGGACACGTTTTCGGCGGATCCGCTCGGTCTGGACTGGGGACGGGACCACGTCCTGCGCTGCCACCGCAATCTGATCAATCGGCGTCGGCGGTGCGGGAATCAGGGTTCGCCGTCGGCTGCGTACCGCAAGTCGCTCAGGGACGCAGGTGCCCGGGTCCTCAACCCAGGACCCGGGCACCCCTCACAGCCGTAAAGAACCCGCAGTAGCCGCTGGGGACCTGGACGTCGATCGGCGCCTCGGGGCGGGTGCGGGCCAAGCGGCGGCCGAGGTCGGCGATGGCGACCTTGCCGCCGCCGGGTCGGCGGTGGAAGGTGGCCTCGGCGCTGAAGATCGTTCCCATGCCGATGCCGAAGACGCCGCCGATCGGTTCCCCGCCGTCCCAGACCTCCACGCTGTGCGCCCAGCCTGAGCCTGCCGAAAACCCCGGCGAGCTGGGATGATGCTGGATCGCGGCGCTACGGTTGATTTACCTGCTGGCAACCCGGGCCTTCGCCCGGATCCGACTCGCGAGCCACGATACGTCGGCGAAGAACGTCGAAATCCTGATCCTGCGCCACCAACTTGCTGCCGCGCAGCGCCGTGATCCCCGGCTGGCGCGCAAGCTCACATAGTCGGACCGAGCCTGGCTGACGCTGCTGGCCGGACTGCTGCCCCACCACCGTCTGTCACATGTCCGACTGATCGTCACCCCGGGAACCCTGCTCCGCTGGCACCGCGACCTGTTACGTCGTCAATGGGCTCGCCGCTCACGGCGTAAACGGCCAGGCCGCCCACCGACCCGGCGCAACATCAATACCCTCATCCTCAGGCTCGCCAAGGAGAACCCCATCTGGGGATACAGAAGGATCCACGGCGAGTTGGCCGGCCTCGGCATCCGCCTCGCGGCGTCCACTGTATGGGAGGTGCTGAAGCGGGCGGAGATCGAGCCCGCCCCGACCCGTGACACCGGGCCGACCTAGGCGACGTTCCCGCACTCCCAAACCGAAGCCATTCTGGCCTGCGACTTCGCCGTCATCGACCTGCTGGACGGTTCGAAAGCCTACGTGCTAACCGTGATCGAACACGCCAGCAGGCGCGTCCACGTCCTGGGGACCACCTTGCATCCCGTGCACGGACTGGATCGTGCAGCAGGCCCGAAACCTGCTGATGGACCTCGACGACGCAGGTACTACCGTGAAGTATCTGATCCATAATCAGGACGCGTCGTTCAGCGCGGCGTTCGACGCCGTGCTCACCACCGACACCTGATGCGGCTCCTCCGCGAATACGAGGGCTTCTACCACCGGCATCGCCCACACCAGGCCATAGACCAGACCGCGCCGTTGACGCCCCGCCCAGACAACGTCATCGACCTCGACACCTTCCGCGCCCGCCGCTCGCAACAAAGAAGCATCGGGCTAGCGCCGGATCGCCAGGGAACTGGCCGGTCTCGGCATTACGGTCGCCCCGTCGACCGTTTGGGCGATCCTCAAGAAAGCCGGAATCGACCCCGCACCACGTCGTGCAGGGCCGACCTGGGCGCAGTTCCTGCGCTCCCCAGGCCCAGGCGATCCTCGCCACCGACTTCTCCACCGCCGACCTGCTCGACGGAACACAGGCTTACGTCCTCACGATGATCCAGCACGCCACCCGGCGAATCGGCGATCCTGGGCGCCACCGCGCACCCGACCACCACATGGACCGTCCAGATAGCACGCAATGCCCTGATGGACCTCGAAGACCATGCGGACGGGTTCAAGTTCCTCATCAGGGACCGCGGCTCGCAGTTCACCACAACTTTCGACGCTGTGTTCCAAGCCGCCGGCATCGAAATCATCACCACCGCCATCCAGCCGCCGGTCATGAACGCGATCCAAGAACACTGGCACAGATCGGTCCGAGCCGAACTCCAGGACCGCTCCCTCGCCTGGAACCTCGCCCACCTTCGCCAGGTCCTGCCCGAGTATGACTCCTTCTACAACGAACACCGGCCCCACCGGGCTCTCGGCCAGGCCTCGCCACCGCGCCCACTCCCGGACAACGTGGTCGACCTCGACCACTTCCGCGTCACCCGCCGCGACCGGATCGGCGGCATCCTCCACGAATACCACCTGATCGCCTGACCTACATGGACGGACTTCTCGGCACCCTCAGCTCATACCCCATAGCAGACTGGACTGCCCACTTACCTAGGTAGCGCTGAGGAATGCCTCGGCATAGATTCGGCGCTCAGGGGAGCCATGAGGATAGGCGTGTTCCAGCGTCCGTCGCGCCTCCTCATGTTCCCCGAGGAAAATCTGCGCCGCAGCGACAATCACCGGCCACGAGCCACGGGGCATCCCGTCTGAAGAGACATCGTTCAAAAGCGCCCGAGTGCTTTCCTCAACAAGTGTACGAACCGTTCGCCGCGCGTCAAGGTAGGGCAGAACGCTTTCCTTCAGGTACTGCCTCGCAGTAACCCTATGCGCGTCCAGCTCTTCCTCACTTCGGAACGTCAAAATAGGAGGATTCCGAACGATAGAGTCAAGGACTACACGTTGGATGACGTCATTACTACCAATTAGTTTGGCTCGTTCGCCAAGCATCTTTCGAGCGATATTCGCTACTTCCTTGAACGCTATCGAAACACTCAGGGAGAGTTGGACTGATGCGGGCGCGTACTGAGGGCGCACGATCAGCTCGAAGTCGACCTTCTGCTTGCCCTCGCCTGAAGACCGCAGGTAGCTCACACTTCGAGGTGAGCGCCTGAATTCTTCGGCCTGCATGAGATCGTCAAGGTGCCGGCTGAGCATCTCTCTCGTCCAAGCGAGAGCTGTTGCACGGTCCGGGCTGTTCTGGATACCTGTCATGGCACGTTCCACATGTAGACGCCGACTGCGTTAGACCCTGAGGATAGGCCAACACCGGACGCCGCGTCACCTGAGGTGTTGAGCCATGTATCGAACGCGCGCTGATCAGCGGTGAGACTGGCACCGCCGCTCTTCACTTCTATACCGATCACACGGCCATTCCCCAAGTCGATAGCCCCGTCAAAGATTCGTAGCTGATCGCCATTGCCACGAACTGCAACAGGCCTGCGAATCACATTCATCCCTTGCCGTTCGAGCGAATCCCAGACTTGCGCCTCTGCTGCTGCTCCGACCCGTACACCGTTAGAGCCAGCAAAGTGACCCAACGCATCTCGAATGGACCCATCTGGATGCTGAAACAGGCCATTACCCAAATCAATGGGACCGCACCCAGAAGTGTTATGCACGAGCACCGGCGTGTCGCCCGCGACCACATAGTACGCGTGCAAACCATCGATCGTAAGATCGTACGTGACCATCGACGACGCGTAGTTGCGCACCGAGACCACTGCCACAGAGGCCGCGTTGGTGGACTGAAGATGATCACCCGGTTTGAGCTGGGAGGCGTCAACGAACGCGCCAGCGGTGAGATCGTAGTAGGGGTGGTTCTGGGTGCTGGTGACGGTTTTCGGCCCGGTTGGCGTGCTGACCGTCAGATCGGTGAAGTCCTTGTCGGTTAGGGTCTTATGAAGCTGGTCGACCCTATGGTGTTCGACTGCCCCGCCGGGCTCGGCGTTCTCGATCTCATCGCCCACGGCGACACTTTGGATTGGTTTTGTGGTGCCGTCGGCCATCAGGACTTGAGTATCTGCTGCAAACGAATGGACGCCACAGGCAGCTCCCACCCTGGAGGCGACCTCAGCGATTTCCGAGGCCTCAGCGTCAATACGGATTACATCCGCCAACATGCCCAGACCTTTGCCGGCGAATGGCACCGCGTTGAGCGCTGTAAAAGCGCAGCCCTTGACGCTTCCATCGCGGAAGCAATGTACAGCATCCTCGAGGCCACTAATAGCATAAATTAGCGCAAAAGGGCTGTCGTTGCCTGGTCCGTAAAGGTCCGGGTTTTCAGCCGGAGACGGGGCAGCCGGGGTCGGAAGGGCAGCGGCTTTCGCTGGGGCGGCGTTGCCGGGTCCTGTCGGTGTAGGCGTGGAAGGGGACTGTCCGCCAGCCGCGCCTGTTTCCGGGGCGGCAGAATCGGGGGCAGCGCAGGAACTCCCATTCCAGTTCCCGCCGGAATTCTCACAGCTCTGGACCTGCTGCTGAAGTGAAGTGTCAGCATCGGTGCCGGTGTTGTTTCCGCCAGGGTAGCGCTGGATATCGGTGCCTAGCCCGGTGGGGTCGGTTCCGTCGACGGGGTTGTTGTCGGCATAGGCGTAGCCGCCGATGGATTGGGGGTCGCCTGGCTGGAACAGGGGGTCTGCGGAGATGAATCGTCCGGTGTTGGGGTCGTATTTTCGTGCCCCGACGTCGATGAGGCCTGTGGTGGTGTCGGTGGTTTTGCCCAGGAAAGTATGGTCATCAGGAAAGGTCTGATTCCAGGGCGGTGTGGTGTTGTTGTTCCCGCGTGGTGTGTTGAACGGCGTGTACGCGCGTCGTGCGCTGACGACGTTCGCCGGTGCTGCGCCGGCGTTGAGGCTGACCTGCGAGGTGCCCTGGGGGTTGGTGACCTCGTATGAGACGGTCGGGTTTGCGCCTCCAGTCTCGACGATTGTGGGTGCGCCTGGGTAGGCGAAGTAGCGGTTGGCTGTGACTTGGGTACCGGTGAGGTAGAGCTCGGTACTGCCGAGATACAGCGTTACTCGTCCGGGGTCTCGGCGGAGCAGTTGAGTGCCGTCTGCGCTGTAGACAAACGAGACGTTGACTGCGGGCGTTGCGGTGGTGTTGGTCTCGCTGGTCAGGTGGCCTTCGGCGTCCCAGTTCAGTGAGTCGCCGGTTCCTGTGCCGGTGCGGGGCCGACTGATGGTGTTGCCGGACGGGTCGTAGACGTACTGGTTGGCCGTTCCTTGGTTCGATGGCTGTGTCGAGGTGAGGGTGTGGGGCTGGGTGCCGTTGTGGCCGTACCCGTAGGTGGTGGTGATGTCGTTCGCGGTGTTGCCGGCTGGGTTGTAGTCGGTTTCGGCTGATCGGTCGCCGATGGGGTTGCTGTAGGCGAAGGTCTGCCAGTAGGGCGCCGGGCCGCCGTTGACCTGGGTGGTGGCTGCGGCGCGGTTGGTCGCCGACGGCTGGGGGTGGGTGCAGCCGCCGATCGCTCCGTCGCCAACGGTGAAGGAGGTGGAGTCTGCGTCGGTCCATGCCCCCGTAAGGCGGTTGGCGTAGTCGTAAGCGAAGCACTGCTGGTCGGTGGCGATGCTGACCGCAGCTACGTTGTTGCTGACTGCGCCAGCCGTGCCTTGCTGGTCTTGGACCCCGGTGACGGTGCCGTCAGCGCGGTAGGCGTATTTCCAGTGATCGATCGATCCGCCTGCCCATAGGGAGGTGGCGGAGACGTCGACGTTGAGGATGCGGCGGGTCGACGGGTCGTAGTTGGTGGTTTGCGTGATCTGGCTCGGGTAGTCGCCGACGACGCGGCCCATGACTTCCCCGAACGGCGTGTAGGAGGAGTCCCAGAGCAGGTCGGCGAAGTTGTCCCCAGCGGAAATCAGCAGGCCGTCGTTGGTGTAGGAGTTGGTGACGACGTCAGGCTGGAGTCCGGTTCCACTGCCGCCTGTGGGCAGCGTGGTCTGATACAGCTGGCCGGTGTAGGGCGTATACGTGTTCGTGGTCGTGTATGTACCTGCCAGAGCACCGGTGGTTCCGTCATTGGGGACGACGACAGAGGCCGACAGGACACGTCCGCCGGTGTCATAGCTGTCCACGGAGGTTGAGTACTGGTATCCGCCGCTGTAGCGGATGGATCCGGTGGGCTGTCCGAGTCCGTTGGGCACGGCTGAGCCAGTGGCGCTCTTGTCGAAGGTCCAGGTCGCCTGCAGGTTCGCGGCGGTTTCCGCGCCGGTGCCCCAACCGGTCCATTCGCCGGTCTTGCGGCCTAGCGCGTCGTATCGGTAGTGGAGTTGTGTGCCACGGCCGTCCTGGGTGTCGGTGAGGTGACCGTCCAGGTCGTAACCGAATGTGGATGCGCCGGCGTCGGGATCGTTGGCGCTCTGCTTGAGGCCCTGCAGGTTGTAGGAGTACGACCACTTGTTTCCGGCCAGGTCGGTAACCGCGGTCATGCGGCCGGCGTTGTCATAGCCGTAGCGAGTGATGTCAGCGTTGGTCGCGTCACCGAATGCCGGGTTTCCGGAGCGGTAGGTGTAGAGGGCGGTTTTCAGTCCGCGGGCGTCGGTGTAGACGGAAGTGCGTCCGTAGTCGGGGGCCGGGTCGCCTTGCTTGATGGTGGGGCTGGCGTCCACGCGGTCGGCACCGGGGTAGGCGGTATCGGTGTGGGACAGCACGACCTGGGTGCCGGCGAGGAAGGCGAGGTTCTGGACCTGGGTGGCGCGGCCCATGCCGTCGTGCAGGGTCTGCGTCGCCTGCGGCACCGGCGCGGTGTTCACCCAGACGTTCGCCCCGGGTGCCGCGTTCGGATCGTTGTAGGGCCCTTGGACCAGGTAGGGGCTGCCGTGGGAGTCGTACTGGGTGTCGGTGATGATCCGGCCGGGATCACCGTTGGGCGGGACCGCCTGGGTCTGCCGGGTTCGGCCAAGGGAGTCGACGTAGCTGTAGCTGGTGTTGTAGCTGGTGTTCTCGCGCAGCGTGTCGGTTTCGACCACGGACGGCAGTGAAGTACTAGTCGCCCCTGTCGTTGCAGTCGCCGGTGCTGTGGTGTCACCGTTGACGGTGTAGTGGAACACCAGGTTCGGCATCGTCGAGAACGCGGACTTCGGGTGGTCCGGCAGCCACACCCGCAGCCGCCGGCCCAGAGCGTCATACTCCTGATGCGTGGTGTTGCCGTTGGGGTCCCTGATGTCTGTCGCGAGCTCGCGCGTCGGGTCCAAGGTGGTGGTCGCGGCCAGTCCGGTGGGGCCGGTGACGATGCTCTGCCGCGGCAGCTCCCCGGCGGTTCCCGCCACGAACGCCGGCGTGTAGGCGGTGATGGTGGCGTTGCCAAGTGCGTCGGTGGTCTTGGCGACGCGTCCGTAGCCGTCGTAGTCGGTCAAGGTCTTGGTGTTGAAGACCTTGTTGCCGGCGGTATCGAGGTGGTCCAGTACGTCGGTCTTGCGGACCAGGCCTTGGTCCAGAAAATTGGGAAGGGCAGGGTTGTCGTAGAAGCTGCGGGCTTCGGTGACGATCTGGTTGTTGGACGGTGCACTGAGGACGCCGCCGGCTGCCCAGCAGCCGCCGTTCGGGGTGGTGGTCCAGCTGGTGGTGTCGTCGGCGAAGCCGAGCATCCAGCTTTTCGCCGGGTTGACGGCGTAGCCGGTCGAGGTGCACATGTCCGGGGTGGTGTCGGGGTTGGCCTGTGGCTTGCTGTAGGCCGGGGAGTGGGACCACGTCGCCAGGACACGGCCGCCGTGTGAGCCGGTCGGGTCGGTGGCCGCGCCGACGCCGGTGTCATAGACGTAGTCGGTCTGGGTGGTTCGTGTTCCGCCGTCGGCGGTGGCGACCTGTGAGTAGGCAGTAGTGGTTCCCAGTTGGCGGGAACGCTGAGCAGGCAGCGGGATTCGGCTGTGCTCGGCGATCGGCGGGGAGTCCCAGGGCCGTGACACCGTGTCGGACCAGGGCGTGCCGGTCGCAGAGGTGAAGGTCTGGGTTTCCAAGGCCATACCGGAGAAGGCGTTGTCGTCGGTGATGGGGATACCGAAGCCGTTGGACACGGCGACCGTGACCGGCGGGCAGTCCGCGACGGAGCAAGATCCGGTGCTTGCTTTGGAGGCAAATGCCAGGTCCGGGTCCTGATCCATTCCGCGCAGATACGTGGTGACGCTCTTGCTCTGGGGGGTGCCGGCCCAGTCAGTCGTCGATCCGTTGGCGGACGCTGTTCCGACGACGGTGGTGACGCTCTGGAATCCGCGGTACTGGTCATAGGTCCGTGTCTTCGGATCTGTGACGAGGTCGGAGTCGTTGGAGTGCCAGGCCGCGCCGAGGGTTGCGTCGTAGGTGTAGAACGTGGTCTGGATCTGGTTCGTCGCACGTGTTCCGTCACTGACCGCGATGCTGGTCACGACATACTTGTTGAACCAGTCGAGGAGCGGGGCCGACTGCCCCGGCGGCGTCCAGTACTCCGGGTAGCAGAGCTTGGTGTTATGCCAGTCCGCGACGGCCGGCGCCGCGGTGCAGCCCAACGGATACGCGCTGGCCGAATCGTAGTTGACAGCGATGACGCCGTTGAGCTCCGTATCGATCCAGCCGAGACGCTCGCGGAAGTACCAAGGCACCGAAGACGTCGGCAACGCCACGCGGTTCGGCATGGCAGGAGCGGGAGAGAACACGACGTCGGGCATGGACGTGGTGTCGGTGATACCGGCACGGGCTCCGTTGGCCCCGCTCTCCCCATCAGCACAAGTCATCCCAGGGTCCGCGGCAACGCCGGCACAGTGCCGGATCGCTGCCAGCCACAGGGGCGGCCGGTTGGCCTCGGTGTCACTGTCGACCAGGGTGTGGAACTGGTGGAACAGGTCGTAGTGGTCGACGTTTTGGTAGGCGCCGTTGACGGAGACCTGGGTGGTGATGGAGCCGAGCATGCGGGCGGACCAGAATGTCGGCTGGGTCAGCGCGCAGGTGGTGGTGTTCGGCTGTTCGCAGATAGTGAAGTCGGTGGGGGTGTCCTGGAACAGGCCGGACTGGATGGAACCGGTCGGACTCGCGCAGCCGGCGCTGCCCCCGGATGTCGCGCCGTATCCGCCGTCCCAGTTCGGGTCGATGCAGCGGCCAAGAGAGGTGAACTTCACCTTCGCCGCCGGCTGGTGCCCGGCAGCGACGTCGGCGGTGGTCCAGCCGTAGTCGATCTCGGCCAGCTGGCCGGCGCGGGTGTAGTCGGTAGGGCTGTTGCTGGTGCTGGCGCTGGTGCTGCGCCCGTAAAGGTCGTGCTCGCGGGAGTACAGATACTTGGTGACCATGCCGGTCGGCGAGATGACGTAGTCCAGGTTCCACCGCCAGGCACTGCTGCATCCGACAGCTGATGATTTGGTCGGGTCCTGGCACGCCGCGACGGTGGGGTTGTTGAACACCGGCTCCGACCAGGTCGACTGGGTCGGGGTGTCGGTGCCGATACTTCCGTTGTTCACCTCGGCGGGCAGCTTGTCGGCGCCGAAGTAGGCCACCGCCCCAGAGGGGAGACGAACCCGGATGTACTCCCCCGTCGCGCCGTTGGGGGCGACGGTACCGTTGGTCGTGCCGGTCAGCACGTCGATCTGGGTGCCATCGTCCGTGGCCAGTTTGAAGTGGGAGTTGCTGGTGTCGGAATCGTCATGCACCAGCTGCCCGCCGTGTGCCCCGAACGACATCGTCAGCGCCGGGAGCAGTTTGCCGGAGGAGTCCCGGGCGAAGCAGTTGTCGCCAGAGGTCGGGTACGCGGTCGGCTTGGCCTTCGTACAGGGGCTGTAGGAGCGCTCGATGAAGCCCGGGGAATAGTCCCAGCCGTCACCGATCCAGGACACCTGGCCGTTCTCCACCGAGTTGTGACCGTCGACTGATCCGGAGTCATAGGACAGCGCGACCGGTGGGCCGGCGCCGTCCAGCGAGGCTGGCGTCGTGATCGGGTACTGATAGGTGAACGACCCGGTGTTGCCCGACTCACCCCACTGGTTCGACGCCGCGAGACTCGTCGCGGTATATGCGCCGGCAGACCCGGTGGCGCTCGACGTCGCGGCGAGAATCATCGGCGCCGCTTTCGCCTTGGTGGGGCTCTTCGCGGGCGTTGATGTGGCCGAAGGGGTTTCGCCGCCGGTTGTGGGTGCGGGGCCGGCCGGAAGGGTGATCGTAGCGACGAGCTGCTTGTTGGCGATGTCGTTGCTGAACGTCACCGGGGTCTGCTTCTGGCACGCCGCATCCCTGGGGGTCGTCAGTGCGCACGCGGGTAGCGCGACAAGCTTCAGGCGGGTCGAGTAGTCGCCGCCATAGGCCTCGGCGAAGCTTCCGTAATCCACTGCCACTTTGACCTTCGCGGCAGCCGTCTGGCCGTCTGACCGGGCCACTGTCACGATTTCACCCGTGACCCCGGCGCTGATTGCGGCGTCATGACCGGCCACGGTGACCTGCACGCTGGTCGGCGGGGTCAGGGTCGAGACAGCCGAGGCGTCGGTCCGTGCAGCTGGGGAGGCGACGGAGGCCACTGATATCGGAACGCTGTTCGAGTGCACTGGAGTGCCTGTGCCGCCGTCAGCAGAGGCCGTCGCGTCCGCCGTCGACGGCTTCGTCGATGCCGGGGCGCCGATCTGCAGATCGTCGGAGGCAGCTGCGGGGAACGTCGTCTCGGTCACCGGCGCGCCCTTGGCAACGGGGTGCCCCTTGACCGGCACGGCCTTCAACGGCGCGCCGGCGATCGCGGCCTGCTGCGCCATCGAGTGGCCGTTCCACTTGGCCGGTCGAGGCGGGCGGCCTGCCGCATGCACGGGGGTCTCGGTGACCGCGCTGGCGATCAGCGCAGACCCGACAGCCAGCGCGGTGAGCCACGCCGTCGGGCGGACCAGCACACGCGGAACCAGCGGACGTGAAGTCCTCACGCAAATACCCCCAGCGCGAATCCGGACACGAGGCTCCGGAGCAAGGAAAATCGCGACAACAAGTGCGAGACGCTAGCCCATATAGAGCGGTGAAGTAAACACCTTCACGCTAAATCAAGATGACGGAACAGTAACGCATCCAGCCGGAAGTGTAAATCCAGTCCTTGGCATAGATGACTCGTTGCGACAATGATCAACTGCTTGCCACTGTCGGAACTTCATCAACGCAACCCAGCGATTCGATCACACTTCAACACGGAGAGCGACCGACAGTTTTTGCTTCGCTTCGCTTCGGATGCACTCCAGGTCATGAGGTGTGCACTGCGGCAGCCGACCATCCCGACGACGGGTCGGCGCACAGTGAAAACGAGCAATTAAGGGCGGAGCCATCGCAACACTGGACACGCCGCCCTCAGGCACCGGTGACGCAGGATGTTCAGCTGCAATTTCCGATCCGACGATTGCCAGGAAGACGTCTTTGGTACTAACGTTCGCGCGCTGCTGTTCGGCACTCGAGCTTTCGTCTCACTAGCTTTGGGGTATCACGTGAGAGCATCGATACGGGGGCGTAAAAAGCGCTTCAGCCGTGTCGCGGCGCTGTTGTGCGCCGCCGTAACCGGATTCACGGTCGTGGCCCCGGCCGCATCAGCGGATCCGCATCCTGCTTCAACGGGCACCGGCCATCCACTGGTGGCGGAGGCCTCCGGTTCACCTGCGGACACCGAGGCCGCGAAGCCGACGGTGCCGGCACCAGATCAAACGCTGCGCAAGGCGCTGGCCGAAGCCCACGCCCAAGCGAAGAAGACGAAGAAAGCCGTCGTCGTCGACGCCGCCACGAACCCGTACGCACTAACGCTGGCCCAACCCGACGGCACCTTCAACGTCGAGCAGGTGCAGTACCCGATCCGGACCAAGGTCAACGGCGCCTGGGTCCCGATTAATACCAAACTGGCTCTGGCCGCCGACGGCAGTGTGCATCCAAAGGCCGTCCCCACCGGCATCACGATCTCCGGCGGCGGTACGGCCCCGCTGCTTCAGCTCGACACCAACGGTAAGAAGATCTCGCTGTCCTGGCCGACGACACTTCCCAAGCCGACCCTGTCCGGCAACTCGGCCGTCTACGCCAGCGTATATCCGGATGTGGACCTCAAGGTCACCGCCGACGCGCTCGGCGTTCGTGAGGTCCTCATCGTCAAGAGCGCCCAGGCCGCCGCCAACCCCGCCCTGTCACAGCTCCAACTGGGCGTGGCGGCGAACGGCATCACGATCAGCGCAGACACGGCCGGCGGAGTGCGGGGCACAGACTCGACAGGGACCCCCGTCTTCACCGGCACGCCAGCCCTGATGTGGGACTCGTCAACAACCTCGGGTTCCACGTCTGACGGTACGACGCCGACGCGGCTGCCGATGGCTACCGCCCCCGGACAGCCGACCACGGCTTCCGCCAGCGGGCCCGGCGCCGGGTCCAAGAAAGCTGTCATGCCGACCGCGCTGCACGGCTCCACCGTCGACCTGACCCCCGACGCCGGCCTGTTGCACGGTTCATCAACGCGCTTCCCCCTGTTCATCGACCCCGACGTGTGGGCTCCCATTCAAAACTGGGCCGAGCTCGACGCCGACGCCCCATCGCAGAACAACTACGACCAAGACCCATCCGGCACGCCCAACCTGCTGCGTGTCGGCGACCAGAACGCCTGGGCTCCCAGAGGCGGTCAAGGAGGTACCGGCGTGCAACGCCTGCGCCGGTCCATGATCAGTTTCAGCCTCACGCAGGGCACACCGGGTGCCCCGGCAGTCGTCCCAGCCGGCGCGACTGTCACCGCGGCAAACTTCGACGCGACGACCAATACCTACACGTGTGCGTCACAGTCGATCGACATGTTCGCCATCAATTCCTTTTCCCAGTCGAACTCCTCGTGGAACGGCCAGAGCCTTACCGGCCCGAACAGCTGGGGTGCAGCCGGTTCAGCCTGGTGGGGGGCCGCTCTCATGGGAACAGCCTCCGTATACTCCGCGGGAAGTTGCACGCCGGCTGACTACACGGGCGGCGCCGGGGCGACCTACACCCTCAACGTGACGTCGAAAGTCAGTACTTGGGTGAGCCAAGGCGCTCCGGTTGCCAACTTCGGTTTCAAAGCCCACGACGAGTCGACCTGGCAGAGCGCTGGCTTTGCCGCGTTCTACCGCTTCAACAGCGACTGCAATCCCAACAACATCACCGCAGCAGACCACTGCGGCAACATGCACCTTCGCATGACCTACCGTCTGCCGCCGAAGGTCGTGGCAACGACCGTCTCGCCCAACCTCTACCCCAACAACTCCAGCTGTGACACGACAGTGCCCAGCGCCAATGGGGGGCCGGCGTATCTGCCGAAGACCATCAACGGGTCGGTCACGGTGAGCGAAGAGGTGGAGGACATCGACAACGGTGCGCTGACCGTCGATTTCGGATTGAACAACCTGACCCCCGGAGGCGGCTCCGGAGGTCAGACCGGGCTTCCTGCTCAGAACGGCGTGCCTACGGGCGCCGGCTGGGTGGGATCTGACGGCTGGTATCACTTCAAGGCCTCGGCGACGTTCAACGAAGACACGGGCGGCAGTCACGCCTTCGGAACCATCTTCGACGGCAACAGCTACGGCGCGGCAATCTTCGGGATCAAGGACACAACCTTCCTCAACACGTACTTCCCCAACAACACGCCCAACGGCGGCTACTGCTTCCTCACCGCCGCGTTCAGCGCCCCCAGCAGACCGACGATCAACTCGAACGACTTCCCGAAGATCGGCAGCGTCCCGGTCAAGACCGCCACAGCGTCGGGCACGTTGAGCTTCGCCGGCCAGGTCACAGGCGTCTCGATCGATCACTTCGACTGGGTCCTCAACCGTGACTCCTCGCTAGTCGGCAACACTACGGCCGGCGGCGGCAGCGTAAAAGCCAGCGGGAACGGCAGCACTCTGACCCTGCCTCAGGGCGCGACGGTAGCCGGCGAGAACACCCTGTGGGTGCAGGCGGTCGACAAGGCCAGCAACCGCTCCCCCATCGCCGACTACGAGTTCTACACCCGCGGCAACCCCAACAAGGTCGCCGTACTCGGGGACGTAACCGGCGGCAGCATGCCCGACCTGGTCACCATCGAGCCTGACGGCCACGGTGCCAGCCACCTGGTGGTCGTGCCCGGCAACTACGACCCGGCCATGCTGGTCTCGAACCTACCGGCGAAAATCCAGGCCGCGGCAACCGAGGCAGCGTCGGCGTCAGCGGCTCCGGACGGCAAGTCCTGGGCCGGAACCCTGATCACTCACCGAGGTGCGGAGCGCGGTACCCCCACCGATGACCTGTTCGCCTACAGTCCCACCACGCACCAGCTCTACTACTACTTCAACGCCTCCGGCACCCTGGATGGCATCGTGCCGGCGGACCAGTACACCGTCCAGCATCAGGCCCTGATCACCCGGCCTCCCTGCGACCCCACTGTCGACAAGATCGACGGGTGCGCCGACTACGCCCCCAACTGGAACAAGGTTTTGCAGATCGTCGCGTTCGGCTCGGTCACCGGCGGCAACCCCGGCGTGTTCGCCGGCAAGACGAACCTGTTGACTGTGGAAAGCGACGGCACCGGCGGCGCAGAGCTGTGGCTGTTCCATCCCTCCGGCGTCGGACAGCTAACCGCCCCGATCCTGATCGGCCGTTCCAACCTCAACGGCACCAACTACTCGGCACTGCCCGGCTGGAACTGGGCCAACATGGACGTCATCGCCGCCGGAAAGATCACTGGCGACACCTCCAACGGCAAGTATCCGGACCTGTGGGCCCGCGACCGAACCACCGGCACACTGTGGCAGTTCGACAACATCGACGGCGCCAGCGGGGAGGACCCCACCAGCCTCGGCAACCTGAACGCCGCCAAGATCGTGGGCGGCTCGTCAGCCGCAGGCTCGGTCACAGCTCAAGGACCGTTCTCGGTGGCGCACTACCCGGTACTGGTCTCGGCCGGCTCCACGACCATGGACACCAGCGGCAACCTGTCCCAGGGCGGATACCCGGCCCTGGCCGCACTGCAGCCCGACGGCAAGATCCAGCAGCTGCCCGGCTCGGCGTCCGGTCCGGTGATCGCCACCGGAGCGAACTCCGGTTCCCTGGTGGAGACCGGGCAGTCGCTCACGGCCTGGAGCACCCAGTCCAGTGCCCAAAGCCTCAATGGTGCCACCCCCACGACCACCTCCGGACCGATCCGGGTCGGCTGGACCAGCGGCAACACCAGCAACCCGCTGTGCCTGGACCTGGTCGCCGGCAATACCACGAACGGCTCCCCGATCCAGCAGACCAACTGCGTCGGCAACACCAACCAGAACTGGTCGCTGTACCCGGATGGCTCGATCCGGCTGACCGCCAACCAGAGCAAGTGCATCACCGTGCTGTCGAACTACAACAACAGTTCCGGAACCCTCGACGGCTCCACCACGGTGATCTCCGACTGTCTCACCAACAATGACCCGAACGACCCGAACGCCGGCGCGATCGAAGCGCTACAGCGGTGGGTTGTGCGTCCCAGCCCCACCATCGCCGGCTGGTCACAGCTGTACAACCCGAACTCCGGACGCTGCCTGGACAACGAAGCTTCCAACCAGATCAACCTTCAGCCCTGGCTGTGGGACTGCTTCAACAGCAGTGCGCCCCAGCAGGCCTGGCTTCTGCCCGGTGGCCAAGGCTCCGTGCTGCAGACCGAAGCCGAAGTACTCGCCAACTACGCCGTCGGCACCGGCGCCTCAGTCGCACCGCAGCCGAACGTCCCGGGCGTGAGCTGGTCCGGCGGCGCCCAGATGTTCCTCAGCAACAACGTCGCCACCGGCTCTCGCATGACCCTGACCTGGTATGTGCCCTACCCGGGCCTCTATCATGTCGCCCCGGTCATGACCCAGGCCGTCGGCTACGGCAAGGTCTCCATGGCCGTCGACATCGACACCAGCCCGCAATACTTGCCGAACACCTTCGACGGATACAGCGCCACCGCCAAAACCACATCGTTCGACTTCGGCATCGCGAACATCACCACTGCCGGACTGCACTCATTCAGCTTCATCGTCAACGGCGCCAACCCGGCAGCCACCGGCAACAAGTACAACGCCGGCGTCGACACCATCGTGTTGAACCCCGCCCAGCCACAGGGGCCGAAAGCGGCGCTGGCGGCTACACCGAACAGCAGCGGCACCGGCACCACCGTGACCCTGGACGCCTCAGCCACCACACCGGGCACTGCGCCGATCACCACCTACACGTTCAACTTCGGGGACGGAGGCACCACCGGACCACAGAACACGGCGACCGCGACCCACACCTACACCTGGAGCGGCAACCCCACCCGAGTCGCCCAGGTCACCGTCACCGACAGCGCCGGCAACACCGGAACCGCGAACGTGACCATCACCGTCGGCCCCACCCCGCTCACGGCGCTGACCGTGAACGACGGCCACAGCACCCAACCCTGCACCACCGACCCCACCGCAGCCCCCAACATGGGCTCCACCACAGTCACGCTGAGCGGCACCGCTGACGCGAACCTGTCAGCGAACTTCGAGGTCCGCGACGTCACTGACCCCTCGCTGGCCCCGCCACTGCAATTCGGCGGCCCCGGCTCCTACACCACGGTCAGCACCACCCCGACCGTCACCACCCCCGTGCTGCAAGACGGACACGAATACGCCTTCGCCGGCCGCACCACCGACTCGGCCAGCGACGTCTCGGCCACCAGCACCAGCTGCTACTTCTGGGCGACCACCACCGGAAACCACTCCGTAGCCTCCGGCGCCCTCGGCGCAGCCATGGACAACACCTTCATCCCCGCCACTGCCGGCCCCGTGGACTGGAAGACCACAGCCACCGACCTGCGCTGGCAACCCGACGGCAACCTGGTGCTCTACACCAACGACACCAACACCGCCATCTGGTCCTCAAACACCGGCGGCGCCACCAACGCCGTGCTCGGATTCATGCAGAACGGCGACCTGGCCATCTTCCCCACCACCCCGACCCTCGACGCCCTCGGAAACACCACCGCGACCCCGCTGTGGCACTCCGGCACCGCCGCAGGCTTCGGACAACTCCTCATCGGCTCCGACGGCAATGTCAGCATCCTCAAGCAGGGCACCCCACTGTGGTCGACCAACACCGCGATCGCCCCGACCACCCCATTCCACGCCTGGACACTGACTGACGGCTACGGCACCAGCGCCACCGACACCGGATACCCCGGCGCCAACGGCCCGGCACCTGCGGCCCTGACCGGCACCACAACTTGGACCGGCTCCGGCGTCACCTTCGACGGCACCACCGGCAACGCCACTACCGCGCCAGCCATCCTGGACCCGACCAAGTCCTTCAGCATCTCAGCATGGGCCAACCCGGCCGCGCTCGGCGGCGCCGTCCTCAGCGAAGACGGCAACACCCAATCCAGCTTCGCCCTCTACCCGGACACCGCCAGCAAGAACTGGACCTTCGCTCTCGGCACATCCGACGCCGCGGGATGGAACGTCGACACCGTCAGCGCCAACCCGGTCGCCCTCAACAGCTGGGTCCACCTGACCGCCACCTACGACGCGACCAGCAAGACGTTCGCCCTCTACACCAACGGCACCCTGGCCGCCAGCGGCACCCACAACAACGGGTTCGCAGCAACCGGCCCCCTAGCCATCGGCCGTGAAAAGACCGGCGGCGCAGCTTCCGGATTCTTCAACGGCACCATCGGCGACGTCCGAACCTGGACCTACGCCCTGCCCGCCACACAAGTGTCCTGGCTGTACCAGCGCTCAGCGAACAACCTCGCCGTAGCCAAGACTGCCTCTGCGTCCAGCAGCATCTCCGGCTGGGAAGTACCGCATCTGACCGACGGCATCATCCACGGCGGCGGCTGGTCCAGCGCCGCCCACAACACCAGCGCCGCCACCGAATGGGCCGGCATCGACCTCGGCGCCACCAACCCGCTCACGGAAGTCGACCTCTACCCCCGCGACGACACCACCGCAACCGCCGGGACCTGCTTCCCGACCGCCTTCACCATCGCCGTCAGCACCGACAACACCAACTGGACGACGGTGAGCACCCAGACCGCTTATCCCAAACCCGCCGACGGCCCACAGAAGTTCCTGTTCGCCAAGACACCCGGCCGTTACATCAAGGTGACCGGCACCGCCCTCACCGCAGACAGCACCGGCAACTACTACATGCAGCTCCGCCAAATCGCCGCCTACACCGGCGCCAACGTCCTCCCAGGCCTCACCGACCCGACCTGGACCGCCAACGGCACCGCGACCATCACCGGCAACACCGCAACCCTCACCACCGACGGGACCGCCAACGCCGCAGGCTCGGTCGTCAACAGCACCGCGATCAAATCCGCAGGCCTCACCGCCACCTTCCAAGCCACCATCAGCGGCGCGGCAAGCACCGGCGCCGACGGCATGACCTTCGCCCTCCTGGACTCCACCACGACCACCAGCACCGCACTCGGGCAGAACGGCGGCGGCCTCGGCATCGCAGGCCTGACCGGAGTCTTCGTCTCCCTGGACACCTTCGGCACCCTGGGCGTCTACGGATCCAGCAACTGGGCCGGCATCAACACCACTACACCGACAGCCCAGACCAACATCGCCAACAACACCAACATCCCAACCCTTCGCAACACCGGACCACACACCGTGAAGGTCACCGTCACACCCGCCAGCCACATCGTGGTCAACATCGACGGCACCCAGGTCCTCGACGCGGCAGTGACCCTGCCACCCTCGGTCCTGGTCGCCTTCACCGCCAGCACCGGCGGATCGACCGACACCCAAGCCGTCACCAACCCCGTCATCAGCTACACCTCGTAGAAACCCGCAGAACAACCTGGGTGCCGCCGCCGAACAGGAGGCGGCACCCGCCAATTCACTGCCTGAAGCACGTGACCTTCACGCCAGCTTTTGCGGCCGTCGCTTGGAGCTGAGGTGGCCCCTTCGTCCGTGATCGCCTCACTATCCGGAAAAATCTCTTGCCTCGTCCCGTCGCTTAGCTTGTTCTTTAACCTCGGCATGATCATTTCATGTCGGGGTTTCTCATTGCCCTGACAAGGCGGCGGCCTTGCCGTGATGCTGTGTGTTTCCGC